>CAZRHZ010000092.1:0-9988 GCA_964599995.1 uncultured Anaerolinea sp.
TAATCAAAACGAGCCGTCCCTTGGTAGACGGCTCGTTGATTCAAGATTCAATTATTTGAACCAGATTTCAGTACAAAACAGGGTGAACAAGATCCAACCGATCGAAAATGTTGAGGCGACGACCAACCCGGCAAGCAATGAATAATTCATGTAAGCTCTGGCTTCGGACTTTGTCATTCTTGCGCCTTCATGGGCGGATGATTTACGTCTTTCTCTTTCTTCACGTTTTGCACGTTTATCGTGCCAGCGCATTCCATCCACATCCATGCTGCAGATCACTCTGCCGTCATCATCATCGTACTCTTCGTGTTTTTGTACCATCGATCGGCCCTTCTTTCTTTTAATAAAGATGGCATGCGATCTTGTGACCCGGTTCGATCTCCTTGGTTTCTGGAATCTCTTTTTTGCAGATTTCCATGCATTTCCAGCAGCGTGTGTGGAATTTGCAGCCAGAAGGTGGATTCGCGGGAGACGGGATACTTCCTTCCAGGATGATGCGATTCATCTTGGCATCCGGATCGGGAACTGGTGCAGCGCTAAGCAACGCCTGAGTGTAAGGGTGCAAAGGATTCTTGAAGATTTGTTTCTTGCTTCCGTACTCCACCATGTTGCCCAAATACATCACGCCTACATCATCAGAAATATGCTCCACTACCGACAAGTCGTGCGAGATGAAAAGGTAGGTCAGTTGATATTTGTCCTGCAATTCTTTCAGCAGGTTGATGATCTGGGCCTGGATCGAAACGTCCAAAGCAGAGACGGGTTCATCGCAAACGATGAAGGATGGATTAAGAGCCAGCGCGCGCGCGATGCAGATACGCTGCCGCTGCCCACCCGAAAATTCATGTGGATAGCGGTCTTTATGGTAAGGCTGAAGGCCGCAGGCTTTCATGATGGTATCGATATGCTCTTCATATTTATCAGGCGGAACGATACCGTGTTCTTTGACAGCCTCGCCAATGATCTCACTGACTGGAAGCCTGGGAGAGAGACTTGAATATGGGTCCTGGAAGATGATCTGCATCTTTGGGCGGACCGAGCGGAGTTCTTTTTTGCTGATATCGAAAATATCAAACCCAAAGAACAACACGTCGCCGCTGGTTTTTTGGTTTAACCGCAGAATGGTTTTACCAATGGTGGTTTTTCCGCAGCCAGACTCTCCAACCAAGCCCATGGTTTTGCCACGTTTGATTGAGAAACTGACGCCATCCACTGCTTTTACATGTCCAACCACACGCTGCATCAAACCAGCTTTAATGGGGAAATATTGCTTGAGTTCAACCACTTCAAGCACTAAATCGTTTAAATCCGTGCTTTCATCGAATTTTTTCGGGTTCATACTTAAGCCTCTGCCTTGGTGTCTGCGTGTTGATAGCACGTCACCATGTGCGTTTTCGTAACATATGTTTCTTTAGGATACGCGCCATTACAAGCAGTCATACGCTTGTTACATCGATCTCTAAAATAACAATAGTCAGGCATGTTCACCGGATTCGGAACACTACCAGGAATACTATATAATTTTTCCACTTCTTTATTAATGACTGGTTTTGAAGCCATCAAACCTACGGTATAGGGATGAAGCGGATTATGGAAAACTTCAGATGCCGTGCCTTTTTCAACGATACGTCCTGCGTACATAACGACCACATAGTCAGCCATTTCTGCAATCACACCCAGGTCGTGCGTGATCAGCATGATGCTGGAGTTGATCTTGTTCTTAAGATTTCTCAATAGATCAAGAATCTGCGCCTGGATGGTCACATCCAGGGCGGTGGTCGGCTCATCCGCGATGATCAATTTAGGACTGCAAGCCAGCGCCATGGCGATCATGATTCTTTGACGCATGCCGCCTGACAATTCATGCGGGTACATGCTGTAGACACCCGTGTTATTCGCAATCCCCACCATGTCGATCATTTTCAAGGATTGTTCCTTGACCTGCGCATCTGTCATTTCAGGATTATGAAGTTTGATCACCTCGTCAATTTGATCGCCAGCTTTGAAAACGGGATTGAGGCTGGTCATCGGTTCTTGAAAGATCATAGAGATCTTACTGCCACGGATGGTTTCCATCACGTTGATCGGTGTCTTGGCGATGTCATAAACCTTGTCACCCGAATCAAACCGAATTGCACCTTCAACAGTCTGTCCCTGGGGTCTCTGAACAAGCTGCATCAGCGATAAAGCGGTCACAGATTTTCCACAGCCTGATTCACCCACAACACCAACGGTCTTTCCTTTTTGAATTTCAAAAGTCACACCATCGACTGCTTTAACTGTTCCGATATCTGTGAAGAAATAAGTGTGAACATCGTCAAATTCGACAACATTCGTACGATCCTTCATTTGCGTGAGATACTCGCTCTCAGGAACATTCCTGCGATTGCGCTCTCGTTCAATGGCGTCTGTGATGCGACGATTTTCACGTGAGATGATCGCCAATTCACGAGCGGTAAGATGAGATGCATCTTTATTTTTAATGCGTGCGTTGATTCTCTCCATGAGAGTTTTGCGTTCGTTGTCCATTTTTCTCACCTACCTTTTCATCTTCGGGTCGTAAGCATCTCGAAGTCCATCACCAACGAAATTGAAACCCAACACCGTTAGGAGGATTAACGTACCCGCCGGAATCCACATGAACCAGTAATTGGTCATGACGAAAGCATCCGACGCGACGTTGATGATGCTACCCCAAGAAGCTAGCGGGTATTTAATGCCGAGACCTAAAAAGCCCAGTGTTGCTTCGGTGATGATCACACCACCAAGCCCTGCCGTGGCGTAAACGATCAGCAGGGGCATCACATTGGGGATCAAGTGCTTGAAGATCCTGCGGCTAACGCGAATGCCGGTGGCTTCAGTGGCAACCATGAAGTCCAGTTCGCGCAATGAGAGGATCTGACCGCGAACGATACGCGCCACACCCGTCCAACCTAAAATGCCCAGAATTGCCATGAGGATAAAGATACGTTCCATGGGTTTTACTTCCATCGTATCCATGACTGAGCCGAAGATCAGCACCATCGGGTAGAACGGGATACTGTTGAAAAGATCCACAAAACGCATCAGAGCGGTATCCACCCATCCGCCAAAATATCCAGAAAGGCCGCCAATGATGATGCCAATGAATACTTCAATGAAAATGACCACAAAACCCACTAAAAGTGAAACACGGCCACCGAACATCAAACGGGTCATCACATCCATGCCGTTATTATCCAAGCCGAGCAGATGTTCGGCTGATGGGTTCTCATACATACGGATCATTTCAGTAGCAGTTTCACGTTTTATGTAGTAATTGGTATTGACGCGAACCACATCATACTCGACTTCATTTCCGTCAGCATCAGGGTAGAGGAATGTGGTTTCCTTTGAGATAATCGCATTACGCACCGCTGATTTATAAGCAATATCAAGATAAGTTTCTTTATCAATGGGATTTACAATAATGGTGGATATTTCAGCAAAATTGTCACCGGCGCTATTTAAGACGGTGGACTGCTCCTCACCAATTACCAGGTTGTACTCCAGCCCATCAACAACAAAACTATCTTCGCCATTGGCGATCGCACGGCTGCTGGCAAGTTTAAAACCAAATGAACCCACAATCGCAGCATCCGCTTCATTATATGCATCATAAATATCCAGCGAAGCTAAAGCCAAATCGTGTTCCGTGCAGATCTGCTGCATTTTGCCATTGGCTGTGATCCGATAAGTAACGCCATCCAGTTCAAAAAAGTCAACCTTCAGATTTACGGCTTCTTGATAAGCGTTCACCAGATCGGCTGGAGCGGGTTGTCCATCAGCAGTTTTGAAAATCCCCAACATGCCCTCAACCACCGGGGTTAATTGCATAATGCGGTAGACTCCTTCACCTTCCTCTGTATAGAAATATGCAGAGTCACCCGATGTGAAGGTGGATAGTTTTTTACTTACTGCAAACAGGAATTGTGCACGCTCTGCATTCCCAAAGGTATTTCCTTCCAAAACTGTGTACCGCAGTTCAGTATTATAGATTGCGCCGGCATAGTCCTTCGTCAAGCTGCTCATCCCTTTGAAAACCTCAGTTTGGCCATAGGGTGAAAGCAATGGGCCAAAAAAGGCAAAAATAAACATGAATAAAAGGATTCCAAAACCAATTACAGCCAGACGGTTTCGAATGAAGCGTTTGAAAACGAGCATACCTGGAGATAACACCTTGACCCGGCGAGCGTCGTCAAGCTGCATCTCGTCATTGTTGTTTCCGGCCTTACTTTCAGTAATTTGAGATGTTTTTTTAATTTCAGCCATTGATCACCACCGTCAATTCGCCCTGACACGTGGGTCAACCACTGCGTACATGATATCCGCAATGATCAGACTGACCTGTGTCAGCAGAATGAGAAAAGTCGCATAGAACATGGCAAATGGAATATCGCCACGAGTGATTGCCTGGTATGAGATATACCCGATACCCGGAATTTGAAAGAGTGTTTCTGTGATCAAAGCCCCACCAAACATGGCAGGCAGTAAATAGCTCATATAAGAAACGAAGGGGATCATGGTATTGCGAAATGCGTGTTTGTTGATCACCACTTTTTCAGGAAGACCTTTTGCCCGAGCAGTGCGAATGTAATCAGAGTTGAGCACTTCAAGCATGTTCGTGCGCGTGTACCGCATTAACCCACCAATCGAGAGCATGGTTAGTGTCACGATTGGCAGAACCATATGATAGCCAATATCCATCACTTGTTGGAAAGTGTTCATGGAAAAGTGAAAACGTCCGGTCAGACCATAAAGATCAAACCAGCCAAGTTTGATCGAAAAAACATACTTCAAGATCGTTGCCAAAAAGAAGGTGGGCAAAGAGATGCCTGCCAGGGCAAAGATCGTAATCGCATAATCCGTTCTACTGTATTGCTTTCTGGCTGCCAGATTCCCGAGGGGAATTGAAAGAAATATTTCAACAAACAAGGTGATGATATTGATGATCACCGAATACCAGATGACCTGTACAAATTTTTGAGTCACCGGAATGCCAAATTGCCAGGATTCACCAAAATCGCCCTTGACGGCATTTCCAAGCCAGCCAAAGAAACCTGGAATAATGCCAACATCGAGTTTATAGACTGCATTGAGTGCGTCAAGCCATTCTTGATAGGTTTTATTGCTTAATGGACTGCTTGCCCTTTGCCTCGCGATGGTTTCGACATAAGACGTCGGCAGACTGCGAATCACGGTATATACCACCATTGCTCCGAAGAACGTGATGAATATACCGAGCAGGAGTCTCCTTAAGATAAAATTTCGCATGTTGAAGCCTCACTCTACTTACCTGGGATTTTTTCCAAATTATTTCTTGGTTAGAATCTGTGAGCCCACCCAAAAGGTGGGCTCACTTTTAGTTACAGGTTACAGCGCTTCGAATTCAGCGACTATTGCATCTCAAGTTTTTCGATCTCGCTCAACCAACCCCAGAAGGTGGTGATATCGGGGGTGATGGTTTCGATCTTGATGCGTTGGGTGCTGAAGATGATGCAGTTCTGGCGTTGGTAGTTAGGAACCTCAACTGCCCAGTCCATGATGATGTCAAGGACCTGTTTGTAGATGGCTTTGCGGTAGTTCTGGTCGTCGCTCTTGCGGGCATCCAGAACCAGTTGATCCAGGTTGGCATCAGCAAGATGATAGTGATTGGAATCGGAACCACCCAGACCAACAATGTTGGCGCTGTGGTAGATCTGATACATGTCAGGATCAATGGTGGAACCCCATGCGGCGGTCCAGAGTTCCTGGGTACCGGCATCCAGAGCATCCCAAAGGACGTTGGAGTCAGCGGGGTCATTGATCGTGAGGGTCATACCAAGTTTGGCCAGGGAGGTCTGTGCACCAGTCAGGACCGCGAACGCGGGATGGTCGCCTGTGCCGTCACCAGGAACGATAACTGTGTATTCCAGTTTGGCGCCATCGGGGGCGGCGGTAAGGACACCATCGGTGACAGTGAAGCCGGCGGCTTCAAAGAAACCAAGGGCGGCTGCTTCAGCGGCGGCGTACTTCTGCTCGGGGGTCATGTCAGCGGTGTAGATGGGATTGCCGTCCACGTCCACAGAGAACGCGACCTGATAATCTTCATCCGTCGGCTGCGGGGCGGCCCAGGAGGTGTTGGAGATCGGGTAGTTGATCATGACTGCGGCTTCGCCGTAGTAGCTGTCGATGGCAACTTCGCGGTAGGCGGCCAAAACGGTGGCCAAACCCTTGCGCAGGTTCTTGGAGGCATCGGAGGCAGGATCTTCACCAACCAACACGGTGTCAGCATTCATGCCGATGTAGCCATAGCCAAGATTGTCAACTTTGCTGGTGGTGATGACGTCACCGGTAATTTCGCCATTGGAGTTGTAAGAAGCAACTTCCTCGAAGCGAGCTCGGGAACCATTCATTTCGCCAGCGTCCGCAGTACCAGTCTGGACGGCTGAAGGAACTTCAGCAGAAGCAGTTTCGCGGAATTGTACTTCTTTGGTCAACGGGGCACCCTTGTAATACAGGTCGTTGGCTTCAAAGTAAACTACACGGTTTTCATAGGTCACGTACTTGTAGGGGCCAGCTCCCATAGGAGTGGCGGTCAGGCTTTCCTGTTTGGAAAGATCACCAAAGTCAAAGCCGAATTTGTTATTGGCATAATCATACTTGGCAACATCACCATAGTAATGCAGCGGAGTGATCTGCTGGCCGAGGACGGAGTAGACAGCCGGAGCCGAGAACCCATTGAGGGTAATGGTCACGGTGTAGTCGTCAACCTTCACGATACCAGAGACATTGGGAACGCCACCTTCTCCCATGCCCTCATCCATAGGACCCCAGTAGCCAATAAAGGCACTATTGACGTCGCCCAACACATCCACACCATTGGGGGATTCAACAGAAGCGTACGCCACAGGATCGCCTTCATAGGCAGCGTAGGTTTCGTTGTAGTAATCTTCGAGGGTCGGGAACGTGGTGGTCAGATCGAAGGTCGCGCCAGTGATTGCGGTGGTTAATACACCGGTTTCGAAATCGCGATCAGCGAATCCCCACATGGCCATACCGAATGCAACGGCCAGATTGGGATCAGCCTTGAGGGCTTCAGTTTCCATGCCGAAGTAATCGGGGGCGTAGTCAGTGTAGTTGGCCATTACATAGTCAACAATGCTCTGAACATCGGCCATCCAAGCTTCCTTGAGACGGGTCCAGAAATCGGTCTGTTGTTCTTCAGTCCAGGTGTCAGTGGCAGCCCACACGTGATCGGGGCCGGCTGCGTAAATGGCATCAGCCATGGCGGCATATTTGTCATAAATGTCAGCGGTAGTCTGGGTCTGATAGTCTTTTAAACCAACGATCGGGTAGGAGCCCAGGGTGGTCGAACCAACATAGGTCGGATCGAGGTAGGTGTAAAGGGTGAAGATAAGGTCATCTGCGGTGACGGGCTCACCATCAGAGAAGACCAGGTCTTCGCGCAGCTTGGCGGTATAGACGGTAGTGTCGGTGGCTTCATCATACACAACAGAAGTGTCTGCGGGGCCAGTGTAGGTGTAATCCGTTCCATTGTAGGAGCGGGTCTCGCCTTCGATGGCATTGAAGACAATGCCACCGACGCGGTCGGTGGTCAAGATGGTGAGCTGGGTCATGGCGACCACATCTTGATCGTAACCGGTGTCAGCGAAGAAGGGGCTGAACTTCTGGGAGAATTGCTCGTAAGCAACTACCAGGGGAGTGGCCACTTCTTCTGTGGCGGTTTCAGTCGCAACTGGGGCTTCAGTAGCTTCGCCAGTTGGGGCTGGGGTTGTCTTGGTGCATGCGCTAAGCAAGAACGCGACAACCATAATGAGTGATACAACTGTAAACAGTTTCTTGGTCATTACTTCTCCTCCTTAAGGATTTTTTTGCGGGAGGGAACGCCCCTCCCGCTGTATAAGTATATCTAAAATGACATTTCAATGCAAGTATGTCTATCGTCCATGACATTTTACTGAACGGCTGGTGATCCTTCGGTGATCTTGAGATTGAATTGGGCACGCATACGTGTAAGGAAGAACGCACCAACTGTGCCGAGGGCTTCGAAGGCCAGGAAAAGAATTTCGCGCCAACCAGTGTCGATTGAGGAATGTGTGAAAATAAAGATCGCCTCACCAATCACGCAGATCCCCAATAAAGCCAGTAAAGCGTAAGTGGAGGTTTTGATCTGGTCAAAAGAAAAACCGACTTCATCACGACGATATTTTCTTTTTTTGTTCGGTAACCGCAAAATCCCATCCATTAAATAGACCAAAGGAAAGAAGGCGATCACGTAAGGCAGCCCGATATAAAACTGGTACATACCCAGGTTTGCCAGAAATCCGCTGGCGACATGGATCAAAACGATGGCAACGGTCAACACCAGACACAACCTTTTAAAAAGCACCAGTTGTTTTTCAGTGTTCTCCATCTCGAAATAGGGCCCACGGTACACGGCCGTCTTTTTCTCGTTTCCTTTGTCATCGATGGTGATCACTGTTTCGTAATCATCGGCGTAACGGTTAAATGCCATGTGTCACATCCTGAACGATTTAGGGGGAATGATAAAACTCAGTCATTTTTTAATTGTACCAATGAAAATTGTCTTTCTGTTATGGCTAATGAATTAACATAGAAGAAAACGCCGAACTTGAAACCAATAACCCCAGACAATCAACTACCCAAATACCGTCGGCCTACAAAAGATAGTGAATGAAATTGTAAAGATTAATAGCTGCCACAAATATTAGCAGCCCACTGAAGAAACGTTCGACCTGGCGATTGTTCATGCGGCAGCATAATGCACTGCCAATGAATGCACCAGCCACACAACCCACAATCAGGGCAGCGAGTACGTAAGGCGAGAATTCAGGTATTTGGTTTGCAAGCATCCGGCTGGACAGGCTGGTAAACTGAGAGATCAATACAATGAACAAGGAATTGCGGGTCACTTCCTTGCCTTCCATGGAAAAGAAATAATACAAGATCGCGATATTCATCGGTCCGCCACCGATGCCCAGAAACGCAGAAATGATACCCAAGATCAGCCCGATCAGAAATGCCAGAAGGCGTGATTGAATGTTTCTTGTTTGAAGAAAATCCCTCTTCAACAGGTAAAGCAGAACCCCAAGCGTGATGACCAACAGAAAGATCGATTGGATCGCGCCCACCATTTGTTCATTTGCGATTTCACCCATCAAGAGTTCGAAAAATTGTTGGCCTGCCAACCCGCCAGAAGCCGCGCCTATCCCGAGCATTGTGGTCATCTTGTAGTTAATCTTGGTCGAGTCTTTGCGGCTTCGCAGTAGAGATACGATTACCATGACCAAAACCGTTGTCCCAGAAAGAAAATTGATCTCAGCAATGCTGAAGTCATGAGTTGCGTCCAGGGCTGGTTTAATGAGAATACCCCCACCTATGCCACTGATCGCGCCGGTGATGGCAGCCAACAAACCGATGAAAAAACTGAGAATGGCCAAGTAGAATTCTATTCCTTCTGGTTCTACAGATCCGATATCTCTAATTATCCCAGTTTATCTGAAAAATATCTGCCCTGAATTCGCCAGTATCTGGATTTCTGCTGAATAGGGTTGTCAGATTCAAACCGACAGGAGTGAATATGAACACCAACCAGGAAGATTTTTTCGAATTGGTTTGTCCGCGTTGTGGCGCACGGCACCTGTTGCGCAGAACAAATCCAGCCGCTTCTACCATTTTTGAGGGAAAGAGGGGAAACGGAGTGGAACCAGTTCCCTTTTCCTATTTTTACCCGCAGGCATCCATTGAAGTCTTTTCGATGTTAATTCTCAATTGTTGGAGCATCAATGGCGGCGTGGATTGGGTGCCTTACCGGCCGGCAGCCCCCACCAATATCAGCCTGCGGTTCGCCAACCCAGACGGTGTGACAACCTTCGATCCGAACAACGGCGCAAACATTGAGCTTCCTGCAGGGTAGTACCAGGCCTGGTCAATCCCATTAAGAGAA
>CAZRHZ010000093.1:0-9974 GCA_964599995.1 uncultured Anaerolinea sp.
CCGGTTGCATTATCCTCATTGATAAACTGATTGGCAATTCCTGTGATGGAGGGAGGATTATTTTCTCCGGTAACAGTAACAGAAACGGTGGCGGCTGAAGTGTTTCCTTGACCGTCACTGATCGTGTAGGTAAATGAATCAGAACCGAGCGCGCCGGTCGCGATGTAGGTCAGGACCCCGCTTGAGGTTTCAGAAACCGCTCCCTTCATATCCGTCTTATTAAGAGATTCGATCGTTAAAGTATCACCATCCACATCATAGTCATTCTCCAGCGGGCTGAAAGAGATACTGCCGTTCATTTCCACTGAAATGGAATCTGCTGTAGCCACCGGGTCGTCTTGAATTGAATTAACCGTCAATGAAATTTCTTCTTCCACCAGGATCGTGCCATCACTGACAGATAACGTGATGACCACTGAACCGTTTTTGTCATCGTTGGGTGTCAGGGTTAATGAGCAGGTTCCATCGTCGTTGCGGTTGATGACAATCTGGTCAGGTGGGAGTACGTCTGAATTACTGCTGCCGGCTTGAACCGCCAGCAATTTTGCTGCCGTTTCGTAATCTGCGATCGTGAAATTCAATACCGCTGAAGTGTCCTCGTCAAAATTGGTAGGATTCTCCCCATCCAGCGTCAGGATCGGCGCATCGTTGATGGCGCTTGCTGAGAGTGTTACCGTCCCCGTTTTTTCAACGGTACCATCGGTCATGACGTATTGAAAAGTCGCGCTGTCATCAAAGTTGGCAGGTGGTGTGTAGGTATAAGTATGCTCATCTGCGTCCAGCACAGAAAGGGTTCCGGTCGTGAGTGAAGCATCCACCAGCCGCACAAAGGTCAGGGTGTCGTTATCGATATCCGTGTCATTGTTGACCAGGTCATCCATATCGATCGTGATGGAATTATCTTCCGTAAAGGTGTAGCTATCGGATACCGCGCTGGGTGCGTCATTGACCGGTGTGATGGTCAATGTAAATGATTGGACCGTGGTAACAAACCCATCTCCCAAGGTTAATTTTATCGAGACATCCTGGTTTTGATTGGCGTTGGGGGTGATGGTCAAGCTTGTATCGGTGTCAGCATCACCGAGTCCACCCAGCACCAGATCACTATCGGATACTTTGGTCTGGTTCAATGACACTGCCTGCAGCATCAAGCTCTCGGTGGTGGTTTCTACATCACTGATATTAAAATGGAAGGTGATCGAATCGTCTTCATCCACCGTGTAAGAAGAAGCGAGGTTGGTGAACACTGGATAGTCATTGACTGAGGTGATCGTCAAAGACACCGTGGCGGTGGATTGAGAAAGATCTGTGTCTTGCATGGTATAGGTGAACGAATCAGAACCAAAATAATTGGATGCAGGAGAATATTGAATCTGGTTGTCAACGATCTCTGCTGTACCGTGTGAAGGGGAACCTACGCTTACCAGAGTTTTGGTCTCGTAGGTGGGATTTGTGGTTAGATCCACATCCGTATCATTGGATAACGCATCAATGGTTGTGACCACATCCTCGTTCAGGGTGACCGAATCCGCCTTAGCGGAAGGGGCGTCATTGATCGATAGCACCGTCAAACTCACATTCGCTGTGCTTTCTGCTCCTGATTCGTCGCTCACCGTATAGGTGAAGGTGTCTGTTCCATTGAAGTTAGCTGTCGGCGTGTAGGTTACCGTCGTGCCGTCCCCGGTAATGCTTGCAGTGCCATGAGAAGCGGTTCCAATGCCGGTAATGGTGAGAATTTCCGATTCAATATCCAGATCATTGGCAAGAACGTCGATCACTTTTGCGGTATCTTCATTTGTTTCTATTCCGGTATCATCCGTCAAGACCGGTGCATCGTTTACGGGGGAGACGGTTAACACGAACGATTCTGTGGCGGTCTTCTCCCCATCTGTGGCTGTAATGGTGAGCGTTACCGTGCCATTTTGGTCAAGGGCAGGTTCAACTGTGATTCCATTGACGCCACCCGCGCTGGTGGATAGATGGATGTTCTCGGATGGGACGAGAGTTGTGTTGCTGCTGGACGCAGATACAGTCAGTTCTGCATCGAGATCGTCCACATCACTAACGGTAAAGGCCAGAGAATCAGTACTCTCATCTTCATTGGTGGTTTGATCGTCAACTGGTGTGATCACCGGAGCGTCATTCACGGCATTCACATGGATATATACCGTGGCATTGGATGTTTCCCCCTGCGCATCGCGCATGGCATAAGTAAAGGAGGTATCCCCATTCCAGTTTTCGTCAGGTGTGAAAAGTACGTTTGTTTTCTCGGTGTTTACCACCGCTTCAGCGTTGGCAACTTCGTCCACTGCCACGATGGTCAGCGTGTCGCCTTCATTCGATAGATCCACATCAGTATCGTTTCCTAGAACATCCAGTGTGAGCGCGACGTCTTCGTCCGTCTCAAATGAATCATCTAGCGCTGTCGGGCTGTCGTTCAGCGGTGTGATCTCTATGGTGATCGTGGCGGTACTGGTTTTTCCGGTCAGGTCTGAAATCTCATAAGTTAAAGTCTCACCAGACACAGAGTTGGCATCTGGCGTATAGTCAAAACTTAGTTTATTTTCGGCCAGGGTCAGCGTGCCAAAAAGCGGATCAGAAATGCTTGTGATCGAGAGCGAATCGGAATTTAAGGAAATATCCGGATCGGTATCATTGGATAGGGGATACGCGGTCAGGGTGTGGTCTTCTTCCACCGCGAAGTCGTCATCCACGGCTGTTGGGCCATCTGAGACACTTGTCACCGATACAACCACGCTGGCCGTGCTGGAAGCTCCATGCGAATCGGTGGCGGTATATGTAAAACTGTCGTTCCCGTTAAAATTAGCATCCGGCGTGTAGACAATAGTCGTTTCACCTTCGGGAATGGTAACATCTCCGCTTGCTGCCTCACCTTTTGTAGTAATGGTGAACGGATCGCCTTCCAGGTCGGTGTCATTCTCGAGAACGCTGATCTCCACGGGAGTATCTTCGAGGGTTGTCACATCAAGATCATCCAGGAGAGTTGGGGCATCATTTACTTCGGCAACCGATAAAACAAAGGTCATCGTGCTGGTTTGGGTGCCGTCATTCGCTGAAATGGTGATATTCGCTGAACCATTCTGATCTTGGTCAGGGACTATGCTGATGGAATTATCCCCGCCGGTCTCACTGGCAAGAGTGATGTTTGGGGCGGGAACCAGGACGATGTTGTCGCTCGCAGCAGAAACGGTTATTGATAGATCGTCCACGTCCGTGACTGAAAAGTTGAGGGCACCTGTGGGTTCGTCCTCATTGATGGTTTGATCTGTGATCTCTGTTATGACCGGGGGGTCATTGACCGCATCGACAGTCACTGTAACAGAAGCCGTGGAGGAGGCGGCAGAAGTATCTTCGATCGTGTACGAGAAAGAGAATTCACCATACTGGTTCTCGGGCGGAATAAAATGGATCAGACTACCGCTTTCAATGATGCTGACTTCTCCACCTGTTGAATCAAAAATCTCCACAATAGTCAATGCATCACCATCGACGTCCGCATCGTTCAAAAGGACATCGATATCCATTGAGACGTCTTCTGAAGTGGAAGCAGTATCCTCATTGGCAACCGGAGCGTCATTGACCGAATTGACCGTCACATTGAAATTCGTGCTGGTCTCTCTGGCTCCACCATCGGTGACTGTCACGCTGATCAATGCACTGCCATTTTGATTGGATTCGGGCGCGAGAGAAAGCGTGACTGTGCCATCTGTGTTCACAGGTGAAAGGCTGGGAAAGAGCGTCAGATCATCAGCGGTGGCGGTCACCACAAGGTCGTTGGCTGCAGTTTCAGCATCCGATACTGTGAAGTTGATGGTGATGGTGGAGTCTTCATTTACCACCTGGTCATCAATATCCGTGAGGGAGGGGTAGGAATTTACTGTGATTTCTTGTACGGTTGAATTTTCGGCATTATCTATTGCAAAAACAGTGTACGTTCCTCCAGAAACGAGGTCGAAAGTGTTGCCAGTAAAGGTGGTTCCATTGGATTCAAAATAATCCGCTGTTTGACTGCCGGCCGCATATTTGGTGCTAGCGACCCCACTGACCGTATCATTGATGGTGGCAGTGATGGTGATCCCACCCAGCGGTTGGGGATGTGGAGTGCCTTCGAGCAAGATTGTTGGGGTACTGGTATCCACTTTCACCGTGGCTTGAACCACTTCGGATGTATTGCCAGCCAGATCTAATGTCCGCGCTTCAAGAAGAATTTCTCCTTCCAGGCTCACTGAAGCGGGTTCTGAATAATCCTGCCACTCACCGCCGTTCAGGCGATATTCCCGAGAGATGGGCGCTTCACCTACGCCTGCGGTTACTTCTGAGATCGTGAAACCCACCGCAGCACCAGACCAATTGGTGGTTGCTGGTGTGAGAATTGGAGCGTCTGGCGATACGCGGTCGATCCCATCCACGGTTACGGTCAGATCAGTTGAAACATTTCCCGCATTGTCTTTGGCAGTAAACGTCCAGGATCCGTTATCGGTGGCTGTAAACGAATATATTTCGCTTGAACTTACCTGAGAATCAGACGCATTGTAAATACCTTCCACACCGCTATCCGTGTCGCCTGCGGTGAGTGTAACTTCCACATTAGTGTTCGTCCATCCGGCTGGCGAAAGGGAGTATTCGAGGGTTGGATCTGTAGAATCATTGATCGTGAGTGAAAAAGAAGAGAATTCCGCTGAGTTGTTCGCTCCAACGCCTGTCGAAGCCGGTTGAACAAAAAGATATCGCGTTCCAACCGGAATCGTTTGATTGGAGGTTAACGGCAAGGATGAATCGGGAGAATCCGTGGTGCGATTTATAGCGGATGTGGTGGTCGGACTTGAGCTTGAGGGGCTAAAACCGATGGTGATGGAGGCCAGGTCCAGTTCGTCAGGTTCGTCGGCGATATAAGCAGACGCAGAAAAATTGATCTTTAGGGTGCCGTGATCGATCGCGTTTGCTATGCTTGAAACATCCACCACAAAATTGGCAGAGGCGCTGCTGTCAGTGGCGCCAAGGGTTCCGCTGTTGAGAACCATATTGGTCAGATCCCAAAAGGAGGGATCCATATCGACTAATTGATTACCGAAACCTGAAAAGGGTGCCAGGCTGGCTGCTGAAACCGGAGATGTTTTTAAATTACCAAATAATAATGCAACTACCAATAAGATACGAATAATCTTTCCTTTGATGTTCATCCAGCCTCCATGCTAGAAGGAATGATCACGTCAAGCTATGTGTTCTATATGGAAAAAACGCAGCAAGACGATGTTTAATAATCGGAAAAATCCTATGCTATATCTTACGAAAACGGAAGAAAACAAGCCGTAATAAACAAGTAAAAATGTTGTGAATCGCTGATTAGAGTTTTTTAATTATTGATCTTCCAAAATGTAAGGAAAAAGAGAAGATTTGTAAGAAGCGGACGAATGTATAACACTGATTTTTGGGTCTGATCTCAAATAGCGAAGACAAGCATTTTCCTTATCTTTGTTATTTGAAGGGCGAGAAGAATTATGAAAAAGCTTTCTCCCATTTGACAGGAGAGCTTTATTTTTTATTGATGTTGGGATTTGATGGATTGAGAATTTATTCTGTCTCGTTTTTTTATCCGATCAGGAAGTGATAAATATGATAAATTCCTGATTGACAAACAACAGAATAATATATACAATACAAATAACTTTGCAATATAAAGTAATTTGCAAAAAGAAGAGAAATATTTTTTTCAATAAATAAGAGTTTTTGAAGATTTGCCAAAATGAATAAAAAAATCATTAATAGGAATCAAAAATGACTGAGATGATCATTGAAACAAACAGATTAACGCGTGATTTTGGACAGTTGAGAGCCGTCGATAACCTTTCGCTCGAAGTTCCTTCAGGCATTGTTTTTGGATTCCTTGGGCCGAATGGTGCTGGAAAAACAACCACGATTCATATGCTGTTGGGATTATTGGAGCCGTCTCAAGGAAAAGCAAAAGTGCTTGGGTTTGATACAAGAACACACGCGGATGAGATTCGCACAAATACCGGAGTACTTCTTGAACATTGTGGCCTTTATGAAAATTTGAGTGCCGAAGAGAACTTGGAGTTTTATGCGCGAATCTGGAATATGTCAAAATCTGAACGGAGATTTCGAATAAAAGAGTTGCTCACTGAAATAGGACTCTGGGACAGGCGATCTGAGTTGGCTGGAAAGTGGAGTAAAGGGATGAAGCAAAAACTTGCATTGGCACGTGCATTACTCCATCACCCCAGTTTACTCTTTTTAGATGAACCAACTGATGGGCTCGACGTTATATCTGCAGTAGAGGTGCGTGATTATTTGGCTTCATTGGTCTCCAGAGAAGGGGTTACGGTTTTCTTAACCACTCACAATATGACTGAGGCAGAAAAGTTGTGCCAAAAAGTTGCATTTATTCGTACAGGAAGGTTGTTAGCGGTGGGAAGTCCGGATTATTTTCGAACCCAACATGGGAGGGTTCATGTTGAGTTTATCGGACATGGAATAAATGAGAATACCCTGGCGCGTTTGCGTTCGAGGCCGGATGTAATTTTTGCAGAACTGCATCACGACCACCTGAGAGTTGAACCCCGCCAGGGAACGGATATTTCACAACTGGTCAATTTATTAGTGGGAGAAGGAGTCCAGGTGGAAGAAGTCCGTCAAAGTAAAGCCAGTCTAGAAGAGGTTTTTGTGACTCTGGTAAAGGAAGAGAAATGATAAAGGATATTCTTACCGTGATTTGGAAAGAAAGCAAAGGAATGCTTCATAACCGAGGCAGCCGCACCAGGTTCTTGGTTATCCTGATCGCCCCTTTATTTCTTTCCGTTATTTTCCCGCTGGAGCATGGTACTGCCTGGGTGAAGAACCTGGATTCGGTTTTTCTGGCTGTGTTTTTTCCAATTATTCTGGTAAGTATCACCATCCCTGATTCGTTTGCCGGTGAGCGAGAGCGACATACACTGCAGACTTTATTGGCAAGTCGCCTGTCAGACCGGGCTATTCTCATCGGCAAGTTTGCAATCTCGGTCGCTTTTGCATGGGGAATGTCGCTTGTCTCAATCATTCTGGGCATGGTGGTTGTAAACGTCTCTCACTGGGAAGGTCAACTTTTATTGTTGACGCCCACATTATTGATTACAGATGTGGTTGTGAGTTTCTTGCTGGCAACTCTAGCTGCCGCTTCCGGAGTACTGATATCCCTTCGGTCTCAGACAGTTCAAGAAGCCATGCAGACTTTGACGGCAGTTGTACTCATGCCACCCATGCTCCTTGGTTTGCTTTTAACGATTATGAGCGATCAAGTTCGTGAGATCGTGGGAAACCTTAATAGCGAACAGATTCTGCTTGTCGTCGTCTTTTTACTAATAGTGGTTGACCTGATCGTTTTTTTTGAAATGCTGACTCGTTTCCGAAGATCACAGATGTATCTCGAATGATGTTGTTCAAAAGATGTCATACGCGAACAAACGAATTACATTACTTTTAGAAATGGAAATTGCTCCGTTTTGGTAATGGATAAATAAACAACAAAAAATCTGAAAAAATTAAAGGATGCAAGATGAATACTTCACAAATAATAGTTGCCTTTGCTGTTGTTGGTTTCGTAATTCTCTCTGTTTTAGTAGTCGTTTTCAGGAAGAATCGGATGACTTATAAGGTAAACCCCCTCATTGGTTTCGCTTTCGCCTTCATCATTGCGGGTGTTGTCTTTTGGAAGGAAGGGCTTGTTGGTTACGGTCTTTTTGCTATCGGAGTGGTACTTGCAGTCGTTGATATATTTAATCAATCAAGAACCAGATAACATGTTTCCGTATTATCGATTATCGCTGCTTCTGGATCATGTGGTTTCTTGTCCAAAAAGCCGCGGATTGGGGGTGAGATAATGTAAAAGATGGTTAAAGCGTAAAGATTAATTGCAAGTAGGGAAACACAGGATGCGAGTGCCTGGTTAACAAAATACAGACCCGGAAAAAAACTGACCTATCGACTACACCAGACTGATACACCATTCAATGATTCATTTCTTGGAGGAGCATGTCAATTGAAAGTATGTTTCAATCTTTTCCATCGCTAGAAACACCAAGGCTGTACTTAAGAAGAATGCAGGTTTTGGATGCAAATGCGTTGTTTCAGGTTTTACGTGATGATGAGGTCACACAGTACTATGATGATGCCTCATTTACCGACATCTCCCAAGCTGTGGAACAGATAGAATCCTGGGAAAATGGATATATACACAAGCGCTGCATACGATGGGGAATTGTCCACAAGGAACTTGGAGGGCTTATTGGCTCCTGTGGCATGTACAGCATCCACCCCTGGCACTTGCATGCTTCCATCGGTTACGAGTTGGCGCGTCCGTTCTGGCGGCAGGGTCTCATGGCAGAAGCTTTGGGCGCTCTTCTCATTCAGGGTTTTTCCGAAATGGACCTACATCGCGTAGATGCGGTTGTGATGCCTGAAAACGTTGCCTCCATTAAATTATTGGAAAAACTCGGCTTTCTCAACGAGGGTTTATTACGGAAGTACGAAAACTGGGGCAGCAAAGGTTTTCAAGACCTATATATGTTGTCCTTGTTAAAAGACACATGGTTACAATCAAATTAAATAATTGATCGCGTAAAAGGGTGAATTGGGTATAGATAAAGACAGTCCGCTTGATGCTTCATAACGTTCATCACTAAATCTGCCTAAGGTTGATCCAAAAGAGTTGATCGAATTAAGAGTTATGAAGCATATTTATTCTGGTCATACAATCTTTTTTTTCCAACGGTACGGAGGTACCTTGAAAACACGATGCATTCTTTCCATGTTGTTTTTTGTCGCACTCTTGACGGGATGCGCAAATACTGTCACTACGTCTACTGATCTGCCCGCCAGCGCGCAAAACGAGGCAGATCATAATGAGGTCCTACCCGAAAATTCTCAACTCACCACCCATCCAGATTTATCGAGTGATTATGTCGTCGTTTTTAACGCTTTTGATGCCGATAACCCCTTTTCTTCTCCGATCATGTACATCAACCTTAACACCAAATTCAGCGGTACCATCGCAAACACGATAAATGGATGGGCACCTGATATTTCACCGATTGATCAACGCGTGGTTTTTATCAAACATAGCAGCGAATACGATTGGCCAATTTTTGTTGTGAATTTAGATGGCAACAACCCGCAGCAATTATCAACTGGCCATCTCGATCATTTTCCAGCCTGGTCTCCGGATGGAAAACAGATTGTTTTTTCTCGTGACGGAAACCTCTGGCGCATGGACGTTTCAACGGAGGATGGTTCGTATTCCAATCTAGTTCAGTTAACCTCGGACCCCAAGGAGGTCGTCACTTCACCCCGCTGGTCACCCGATGGGCAAAAGATTGTTTATTCATCACAACTAGGCAACCCGCATGGCACAGCCAGTTATGAAGATCCCAACTCTGTTGAGATTTACATGATCAATGCAGATGGTTCAGAGCTTACCCAACTCACTCATAATACTGCGGTGGATGGATTTGCAGATTGGTCACCTGATGGAACCCTGTTGGTTTTTTCCTCCAATCGTGATGGAAAATACGGCATCTATACAATGCTGCCCGATGGCAGCGAGGTGAAATGTTTGACAGAACTGGATTCAAACAATATCAATCCTATCTGGACACAAGATGGCCAACAGATCGTATTTTCTTCAGATCGTGATTCGGATGAGTATACCTACCAACTCTATATGATGAATACGGATGGCAGTGAAATTGAACGCCTATTGACTTCAGACACAAGTGATTTCAATCCATCCTCGAACCATTAACTTTTTGATATCTTCGTTCCAATTCACGATTTGTAGTCGGGGCGAGAGAGGATTTGTGAGGCGAAGCCAAATGCAGAGCAGAGCGAAGCGAATCCTATCTCTTAAAACAAAAACGATGGATTTTCATCCACCGTTTTGTCAGTCGGGGCGAGAGGATTTG
>CAZRHZ010000094.1:0-5589 GCA_964599995.1 uncultured Anaerolinea sp.
GTCAAATACCTGTTCATCGATCAATCGGATGAAGATCATTCTTCCACGAGACGGACCTTCATTAGCGCTGGTGAGGATCGGATTTGAGACAATATAATAAATTTGGTTTTCGAAAACGATCAAACCACTCTGTTGGGGGGCAGAAATGTCCTCGACCAATTCTGGAAAAGCTTTAAATAGATCGGAAATATTGAATGGAAATGGGGTAAATTTTTGTAAGATCAGATCAAAATATTCAGAGTATACGATTTTTTGGTCTGGATTCATAACCAGGATGGAATTCAAGTCAAGATTCGCAAAGGTCGTGGAAGTGAGATTGTTTTCTACAAATGCAAGGTTTTCATCCTGCACAAATTGATAAGCATCATCCCAACTCGACCAATCCGTAGTGACTTTTAGATCATCTTTGAGATCGATCTGAACAATGTTTTCAACGCGCGTGACCTCAGTCTGGACAAATTGGTTTTCACTTTTTTTGACGGTAATATTGATGATGATTTCCAATAGAGGCAAGGTAACAATTAAAAAAGACAACCCCATTGCCGTTGCGATCAATAATGCTGTCTTATGCCTGGAAATAAGTACCTTTTTTTCAATCACGATATCTCTGGACCTAACAGTAAAAGTTGGAATAATGTGAACATTGATTAGTTTTGGAAAAACATCTGGTTAGAAAATGGAAGGTACTTCGCAAACCCAATTATAGTAGACATGAGCATATGTGTCATGTGTAAACGAAATAACAAAAATGATAAGACTGGATCTAAATTTTCATTTTCCACAGATCTGCAGATGCCTCGCCCACCAGTCGCACGCGCAGATTCTGCGGTTTCTCCATGTAAAAACGGGCAGATAACGGCAGCTTGTCCTCCACAAAAACCTCGATCACCGAGCCATCCACGAACGCATGCAAGGTCAGTTCATCAGTGCCTGAAAGCTCCACAGGCGCAAGGTTGATCAACCCTCCGGCGTGCCGGCAGTCCACTACCACGGCGCTGTTGGCACAATCCACCCCGATCAAGACGCTGCTTTGGGTGCCTGTGCCGCAATCCAGGTGCACACCGCTCCATTTTTCAGCATCCGGCGGAATCCGGATCAGTATTTCAAGGTTTGATCCCCTTACCGAATCGCTCAACGAATAGGTTTTAGTCAGGATTTCGTGGCCGCTCCGCAGCGTCTGAATCGCTTCAATGGGGGTCGAACACAGCTCACCCTTTTTGGATAGCGATAAGCAGCGCGGCAGCGACATGGCACCGCTCCAACCGGCGTCGATCTGCTCCGCAGTATTGCGCGCCTCACGCAGCCATCCCATCATCACCCGCCTGCCCTTCTTGTCTACAAAGGTTTGCGGGGCATAAAAACTGATCCCGGCATCCACCAGCCTGGGCGGGCCTTCCGGGATGAATCGATCCACGTGATATTTGCCCGTGTAATAGATCGAATATAGACCCCCGTCAGCAGAATAAACCGAGACGGTCAAAACCCATTTCTCTCCCAACGGAAAGAAAGTGGGACATTCCCACATGCTTCCAATACGCAACGCTTTGTCGGGCCTGTCCTCGTCATGGAACAGCATTCCAAGATACTGCCATTCCAGCAGATCCTTTGAGCGGTACAGCAAAACGGCTCCCCCCACATCGGTCAGGCCTGATCCAACGATCATACGCCATTCAGTCGCCTCGCGCCACACAAAAGGATCGCGAAATCCCTCGATCTGCATCCCGTCAGGTGGCGTTGGAATGACCGGTTTTTCATATTTCTTCCAGAATTGCAGGTCGTCCGATAAACCATCCGCCCTGCATTGGACTTCTGGGTAAACCCCTGTGTAAAAGATCGTTGGCGTGCCATGGTTATCCACCGCGCTGCCTGAGAAACACCCTCCCGCGTCTGCCCCCTTGGGATCAGGCCATAACGCGATCGGCTGGTGTTTCCAGTGCAGCAGATCCTTTGAACTGGCGTGTCCCCAATGGATGTTTCCCCAGACCGGTTCAACCGGATTGTACTGAAAAAATAAATGATAGCATCCCTTCCAATAGATCAAACCGTTTGGATCGTTCATCCAGTTGGCGGGCGGAGCATAATGATAAATGGGGTGCTGCGGGTCTTGTTGCGCGCGAAAGATGCGCGCGGCGTACTGCACCCGCCGGTTAAACCGGTCGAACAGACCCGGCTTTTTTTGATTTACCGGTTTGACTTCTTCTGCAACGCTGACCGGCACGCCAAACTGAAGCACCCCGGCTTCCCGTGTGTCCGTGCGGATGACCAGCCGTTTTTTGGGGAGATCGGCAAAAACATTCACCTTCACCACCATGTTAACCGCCAGGTTGAAGGGTTGCTCAAGGCTGATCCCCCCGGCCGGGATTTCTCCCAGGTCGGGCAATTCCAGATAAATATCCCCGGGGTCGCAAGGGATATCGTCCACGTTCAACCCCATGCCGATCAGCGTGACCGGCGCGAAAGTGTTGTTCAACTCAAAGGAGAAGCCACCCTCCATCGCTTTCAGGCTGTCCGGGATGTATAACTTGCGCAGCACGAATTCCGGGATCGCGGGCATATTTTACCTCACTGAGTTTTCTTCCTTTTTATGGTTAAAAGGGGAATGATCGTCAATAAAACCACCGCAGCCGCCACCTGGAAGAGCAGAGGTGTGGGTACAAACCCGGCTTTTCCATCCAGCACAATGGGTGTTCCGTAAGTGGAAGCCAGCCAGCCCCCCAGCAGCGAGCCGGGGATCATGGTGAACGCCACGTTGAAAAGCACATAATAGCCTGCAAACTGGCCGCGTTTCTCTTCAGGGAAGAGATCGCGCGCCCAGGTGGTGGTTGAGATCGTCCAGGCTGCGAATGGCGCAAGCCACAGGATGCCCCCCACGATCAGCATGGGCACGCTCTGAGAGAGCGAGAAAACCGTCAGGCCGATCGCTTCAAGGAGTACCGAAGTGATGGCCACCGGCTTGCGTCCCCAGCGATCCACAAGCAGCCCGATCGGGTAAGCCGCCCCAATCCCCCCAACCAGGATGCAGGCACCCACCACCAGCGAGGACTGTCCCAACGAGAGCTGAACGTAATGATTAAGATAGATCATCAAATATGAAAAGAAGACGTTGATGCCCACCATGAAAAGGGTCAAAGAGATCATTAATTTGAAGAAATCGCCGTTCTCCTTCAGACTTGAGAGTTGAAAGGTGTCTGCGATCTTCTGCCAGTAGCGGCCTTCCGGTTTTTCTTTGATGGGCTCTTCACGCAGCATGGGTGTGCAGATCAACCCGATCAGGGTGGCCAGGCCGCCAAAGATATAAAAGAACCAGTAATACCCGATGGCTTCGATGATCATGCCCGCCCCGCCGTAGATGACCAAAAACGCCACCCATTTCATGATCTCAAGCGCGCCCACCACTCGTCCGCGGTTGACCTCGTCGGTGATGTCGGTCACGTAGGCGCTCATCGCCGCGTCAGAAGCGCTGGCCCCAAAGAATGACAGCACGCTGTCGAACAGGATGGCGATGAACACGCCCACCGCTACCGGCTGGAACTTGGCCGCCAACGGGAAGATGGCCGTCAAAATGCCCCACATGATGTACCCAATGAAGATGTACGGCTTGCGCCTGCCCCAGCGTGAACGCGTTCGGTCGCTCAATGTGCCCATGAGGATCGTCGTCACAGTCGAGACCACCGCCGTGATCGACACCATCAACGAAACCGCCTGCGGATTGGGCGTGATATTGTCGTACATGAAAGTGTTGAAATATTGATTTTCGATCGCCCAGGCCAACTGTCCAGCCAGGCCCAAGAACAGCAGGCTGGTCCAGATCGCGCGGCTGAGAGGGGGTTTTTTGATTTGAAGGTCAGGTGTGGTCAATGCGCGCTCCTCATTTCGATTTTCTGGGTTAAGTATATCCTATCACGTTTGCGAGAGGCTACTTCATGCCAATTAACCACACCCCCCATCCCAAAGAATGCCTCGAACCTGGATAATCCATACTGGAGGACGATTTTTTCTCCCGCTTACATCTATATAATGAAAATTAGCCATTATCACCTTCGGAGGGAAATTGATCAAGATCGCAGACCTGAAATCCGGTTCGAAAAAAGTCCCCCTACCAACAATTTTGAGATGCTTGATTTCTTCCCTCTTGGTCGTCTGCTTGGCTGGCTGCGCCGCGCAGCCGCAGCCCACTCCTCAACCAATTCCTTCTCTTCCGATCACACTGACCTATCTGGGGAATTCCTGCATCCAGATCACCAGCCTAGATGGCACCAGCATCATCAGCGATCCTTTTGCGCTCGGCGCAAAGCCCCAGGGAACGGCTGACCTGCCTGACGATCTCACGGCCAACGCTGTGACGGTCAGCCACATCCACCCGGATCACAATAATTCCGCGGTGGTGGGCGGCGAACCTCAGGTGTTGACCGAACCCGGCACTTACCAGATCGGCGACATCACTGTGACGGGTTACCTGGGATGGGAAGGCTCCCCTTCAGGACCCAATCAGGACATGCGCAACATCATTTTCGTGATCAAGACCAACGGGGTCAAGATCGTCCACCTGGGGGACTCAGGCATCGTCACCGATCCGGATGTGCTGGCTGCCATTTCAGACGCGGACGTGGTCCTCGTCAATATCGACGGCTACGTCATCGCTGAAGATCAGATCCTGCCCTTCATGGATCAGATCAAGGCGCGTACCGTTTTGCTGGCTCACTACACCCTCGAAGGCAAACGCGTCTGGAATGGAGCCCCGACGGCTGAAGATTTTGTATCAGAGTTCGCTTCGGCTGAAAGTATACTAAGGTCAGGCAACACGCTTGAAGTGACCGCCGGCATGCCCGAACAGATCGCAATTTTACGTCCTCCCTTATCCATCAAATAGAAACTCAACCACATGTTTGATTTAAAAATTCAAGATCCTTAGGAGAGATAAATGGAAAAAAGCACCGTCAAGTTCTGCTATCTAGGAAATTCCTGCATCCAGATCACCAGCCCGCAGGGCATCCGCATCATCAGCGATCCATACGGAGAAGAGATCCCCGATGGCCTGACCGAACTGCCCGCCGACCTCGCCGCGGAAGTGGTCACCATCAGTCATATCCACGCTGATCACAACAACGCGGCCGCCGTGCATGGCAGCCCGACCGTGCTCACCGAACCAGGCACTTACACCTTTGGCGACGTGAAGATCACCGCCTTCCTCGGCTGGGAAGGCTCTCCGCACGGCCCCAACCCCGACATGCGCAACGTGGTCTTCCTGTTCGAGACCGGCGGTGTCAAGATCCTGCAGCTCGGAGATTCGGGCATCATCACCGACCCTGACATTCTGAAAGCCGTTGAAAACGCGGACGTGGCGGTCGTGAACATCGACGGCTACGTCATCGCTGACGAAGAGGTGATGCCCTTCATGAAACAACTCAAAGCCCGCACCGTGCTCCTGGCGCATTACACCCTTGAGGGCAAAGAGATCTGGAACGGCGCGCCAACCACCAAGGAGTTCATCGCCCAATACGCCCCGACCGCCAAGATCCTGCGCGCCGGCAGCGAAATCGATATAATTCAAGGCATGCCCGAACAAATCGCCCTTCTCGAACCGCTCAC
>CAZRHZ010000094.1:5689-9850 GCA_964599995.1 uncultured Anaerolinea sp.
TCGACCTGGACGCCTTCGAGACCGACGCCGCGTTGATCGATCAACTCCACCAGGCCGGCAAGAAGGTCATCTGCTACATCAACGCCGGCTCCGCGGAGGATTGGCGCCCCGACGTCGACCAGTTCCCGCCAGAAGTGATCGGCAACGACTATCAGGGCTGGCCCGGCGAGAACTGGCTGGATATCCGCGCCCTGGATAAGCTGTCGCCCATCCTGCAAGCCAGGCTTGACCTGTGCGCCTCCAAAGGCTTTGACGGCGTCGAGTTCGACAACATGGATGGCTACCAGAACGACACCGGCTTTGACCTGTCCGCCTCAGACCAGCTGGTCTACAACCGCTGGCTCGCTGACCAGGCCCACATGCGCGGGCTGGCCGTCGGGCTCAAGAACGACCCCGACCAGATCGCCGAACTGGAACCTTGGTTCGATTTCGTCATCCTCGAGAGCTGTTTCGAGCAGGGTTGGTGTGAATTGGCTGAACCCTTTATTAAAGCCGGGAAACCCGTTTTTGATATTGAATATGCTGAGAGTGCGCTTAATTGCGCAAAAGCCAGTGAGTTATCCATTGTACTGATTCTTAAGAACAGAAATCTTGATGAATTCATTGGGGTGTGTCCGTAAACTCAAACCCACGCAATACATTACTCGCAGTCAAGATTCCATCTTTTCAAACCGATACATCATCATTTTTAGGAGGTACCATGTTTTCAAAGCGCTCCTTTGTCTTGTTACTTGTCTGCCTGCTGCTGGTTGCCTGCGGAAACATAATGAAAAAAGAATCCGCCAATCTCTATAAAACCGTTTGCGCCAATGGTTGTGATTTTCAACTCATTCAAGCAGCCATCGACTCTCAAGATACCGCTGCCGGCGACACCATTGAGATCAAAGACCCTGTCCATACAGAAGCTGGAATTCTGATCTCCAAAAATATCATTCTTCAAGGCAGCGGAACAACCAACACTGTCTTGCAGGCTCACGAAGATCCAGCAGAAGCCACACAGCGTGTGATCGAAGTTCCAGCGGATGCAAATGTAACCATCCGGGATCTGACCATTCAACACGGTAATCCAAGAATCTTGCCATTAACAGGTGGAGGAATTCTCAATTATGGCACTCTGCTCCTCGAAAATGTGATGGTTAGTGAGAATTATGGTCACTCTGGTGGAGGAATTTATAATGAAGGAACTTTAACGCTCATCAATAGTTCCATTAGCCATAATGGATCCATTGGCGGCGGTGAAACCTATCAGGAATGCGAAACCGGCGGGGGATTAAAGGTCATGACTGGCACAGTGACATTGATCAACAGCACCATTGAGTACAACCAATCCCTCGACAAGGGCGGCGGGGTGCATGTGGCTTGTAACGGTACATTGATCCTCCAAAACAGCACCATCAGCAGCAACTATACGAAAACGAGTGGCGGAGGGGTATTTTTGAATGGTACCGGCCAATTCATCCACAGCACCATAACGAATAACAGCGCAAACAATGTGGGCGGGATCGCGATCGAGGGCAAGGGTAAAGAAAATGAATTCCGCGGGAAGTTAACATTAACCAATTCCATCGTCGCCAATAATATTGGCCGCATGGAGGGATTTGGTGTCGCAGATTGTAATATCAATCTAAATGCAGAACTTCAGTTGCTTGGCGTCAATTGGATCGGGGACGGAACATGCGGCGCTGAATTCTCTGGTGATGCGATGCTGGGCCCCTTGGCAGATAATGGTGGCGGCACTTTGACGCATCAATTACTTTCAGGAAGCCCGGCCATCAATGCCATTCCCGCAGAATTCTGTACGCTCACTGAAGATCAACGTGGAGAACCCAGAAACACTCTTTGCGATATTGGAGCATACGAAGAACAAAATCCATAGAACGGATGGCCAATCTCTTTACCTGAACAATGGTATAATTCTGAATATCGGAATTTCCGAAAAGGAGATTATCAGAAATGACGACCATTCAGATGCGAGGGAAAGGCAGCCTTACGCTGCCGGTCACAATACGCGATAAATATGGCATGGATGAAGGCGACGTTTTCACCTTGATTGACATGGGTGATGGATCCGTCATGCTCACTCCACACCTTTCCGAGGTCAATCGTTTGGGTGAGCGGATTGCTAAAGAACTGGACAAAAGCGATCTCTCCATTGACGACTTCCTGAAACAACTCGACGAGGAAAGGGAAGCGTATTACAAGGAACGCTATGTCAAATCCTAGCGTTTTCCTCGATAGCAGCGCCCTTATCGCGGGTGTTCTCTCTTCGCAGGGCGCGGCGCGGGCACTTCTGCTGCTTTCTGAGGACCAAAAGATCACGCTGGTTGTCTCTGAGCAGGTAATCGTCGAAGTGGAACGCACTCTGGCCCGCAAGATGCCAAAATCCCTTCCTTTTGCCCGCCAGATGATTCATTCAGCTCATATTCTGATCGTCCAGGATCCTGGCCGCGAAGAAGTAATCAAACACCATAATTGGATCTCACACCCTGCCGATCTGCCCATCCTGCTCGCGGCGTCCAAAGCTCAGGTGGACTTTCTCGCCACGTTGAACAGCAAACATTTTATTGACGACCCCGAAGTGGCGAGCAAAAGCCAGTTGAAAATTGGCACTCCCGGAGACGTTTTGGGTTGGATTCGTCAACATTTAGCCTCGCTCAAATAATTGAACTTTTTCGTCGGGGGTTGCACCTGTCTGATGTATAATAGACCAACCCTTCTGTTGGAGACTCACCATGCCCGGTTTCACACCTGCCAGACGCTGGCAGAAAGCCTATCTGCCTTTCAAGAACCGCACCGTCGGCCAAAAAGCCGCCGAGGCCTTTGAACGCCTCTGGAAAGGCGCCCTCTTCGGCTGCCGCATGTGCGGCAACTGCCTGCTGCAAGAAACCGCCTTGATCTGCCCCATGGAGTGCCCCAAGGGCCTGCGCAACGGACCCTGCGGCGGCGCAACGCCGGAGCATTGCTACGTGGATGAGACCCGCCCCTGCATTTGGTTCAAGATCTACGAGCGCGCCGAAAAGTACGGCCGCCTCGATTACCTCATGGAAGTGCTGCCCCCCCTCGACTGGGATAAAGTCGGCACCTCCCCCCAGCCCGACGGCTGGAACAACCTGCGCAAACACGGTGGCTTCAAGGCCATCTGGCGCGGATTGACCTCCCCGCCCGAGATCCGCAAGCAGAAGTTCGACGGCTTCTTTAAAGAGATCCGTCAGCCGGATTGGTGGCAAGGCGACGCCCTGCCCCACCCGGCCGCGCCCCACGCGCCCGTCTCGCACCTCGAGCAGATCCTCAGCGAGGGCAAGTTCGCCGTCACCGCTGAGATCGCCCCGCCCCTTTCCGCCAGCTCCGACGATCTGGTCAAAAAGATCGTCATGCTCAAAGAGTGCGTCGACGCGGTCAATTTCACCGACAACCCCTCCTCCACCCCGCGTATGTCTTCGCTGGCCTGCTCGCTCATCGCGCTGCAGAACGGCGTCGAACCCGTAGTGCAGATCGCCGCCCGCGACCGCACCCGCATGGGCCTGCAGGGCGAAGTGCTGGGCGCCAGCGCCCTGGGCATCCGCAACATGCTCTTCCTCACCGGCGACCACCCCCGCCTCGGCCCCCCGCCCAACGGCCGCATGGATATCTGGGACCTGGATGCAATTCAGGCCATGTGGATCGTGCGGCGCATGCGCGACGAAGCCCAGTTCCTCGACTGCCGTGACATCAAGTGCGCACCGCAGGTCTTCATCGGCGCGGCCGGCTCACCCAACGCCTCCACCCCGCTCATCCAGGCCATGCGCGAAGAGAAGAAGGCCAACGCCGGCGCGCAGTTCATGCAGACCAACCTGGTCTTCGACCTGCCGCGCTTCACCGCCTACATGGAAGCCCTCGAGCGCCGCGACGTGCCAACCCGCCTCCCCATCCTGGTGGGCCTCTCGCCCATCCGCAGCGTCAAGGCCGCCATGGCCATGCGCCAGGTGCCCGGCGTCACCATCCCCGACTGGATCGTCGAGCGCATGCAAGCCTCCGCCGACCCCAAGGAGGAGTCCGTGCAGATCACCCTCGAGCTGATGGACAAGCTCAAAGCCGTGCCGGGCGTGCGCGGTTTCCACTTCATGGCCATCGGCTGGGAGTCCATCGTCCCGCGCCTGATCCACGAAAGCGGATTGAGATAAG
>CAZRHZ010000095.1:0-9817 GCA_964599995.1 uncultured Anaerolinea sp.
CAATCCTTCTGCTTCAGCCTGGCGTTTCACTTCCAGTGAGCCGGGCACGACCAAAGTGCGCACCTTTGGATTCACCTTGCGCCCGCGCATCAGGCTGGCGGCCAGACGAAGGTCAGAAAGCCGGCCATTGGTGCAACTGCCGATGAAAACCACATCCACAGGTAGGCCAAGCAGAGGTTGACCGGGTTTTAAGCCCATGTAATGAAGCGCTTTTACCAAAGCGGTCTTTTGATTCTCGTCTTGCATCTGATCGGGTGAGGGGATGGTGCTGGTGATCGGCATGCCCATACCCGGATTGGTGCCATACGTGATCATGGGCTCGAGGGCTGAGACATCCATGCGGATGGTTTTGTCATAAACTGCACCCGCATCGCTAGGAAGTTGACGCCAATCCTTCAGCGCGGCTTCCCATGCCTTGCCTTTGGGCGCAAACTCACAGTTGGAGAGGTATTCGTAGGTGACCTCATCTGGGGCGATCATGCCAGCCCGCGCACCTGCCTCGATGGACATGTTGCAGACCGTCATGCGTTCTTCCATGGTCAAGGAGCTGATGGCTGAGCCGGTGTATTCCAGCACGTAACCGATGCCACCGCCCACGCCGATTTGGGCGATCAGCCCCAGGATGATATCCTTGGCGGTCACGCCCTTTGCCAATTTGCCTTCCAGGCGAACCTCGCAGCTTCGGGGTTGGTGCTGCAGCAGGCACTGCGTGGCGAGCACGTGCTCGACTTCGCTGGTGCCGATGCCAAAAGCCAGCGCACCAAACGCACCATGAGTGGAAGTGTGGCTGTCACCGCATACGATGGTCATACCCGGCTGCGTGAAACCAAGTTCCGGCGATATTACGTGCACGATGCCGTTGTTGGAGCTGGACGGGCCAAATGCCTGGATGCCATTCTGACGAGCGTTCTCTTCCAGTTGTGCGATCTGTTTCTTGCACAGTTCATCCGCCCAGGCCAGCCTGCCTTCAGGATCACCTGGTTTTGAAGAGCGCGTGGGGATACCGTGATCTACTGTGGCCAGGGTCTTATTCGGTCTGCGAACCTTCAAGCCTCTTTCACGCAAGCCGCTGAAAGCCTGCGGCGAGGTCACTTCATGCACCAGGTGCAGATCGATATATAGGATGGCAGGAGAACCCGCTTCCTGAGAAACGAGGTGACTCATCCATACCTTTTGGAAGAGGGTTAATGGTTTGGGCATGAGGCGCTTTCTGAGACTTTGACGAATTCGAGGGTGCTGGTGCTTTTTTTAGCCTCTTGATGTTCTTCAGTCATATCGGAGAGATCCCATCCAGCCGGGATGGTATTGGGCTTGGGAAAGCCTTCCATGGGTTTTTCGGTTTGCGGTACTTGTGAGTAATGCAGGGTTGTTTTCATTTTCGTTCTCCTTGGTTCAAAACTATTGGACTACTTGAACTGCAGGTGATTCAACCAGGCCGTATTGGCCGGTGGAAACAAGCATTTTATTTACCGCAGAAAGGTAAGCCTTGGCGCTGGCGACGATGATGTCAGTATCTGCGCCATAACCGCCAAAGGTGCGCGATTGAGCCGATTCTTTTTGGGCATTGCTTACCGGTGTCAGGCTCGGACTTTCGATACGCACGGTGACCTCGCCCAGAGCATCGATGCCTTCGGTGATGGCGTGGATCACGAATTCAACCAATTCACTCTCAGATCGGATGATGGCGTCGATAGCTTTGAAGGCAGCGTCCACCGGACCGGTGCCGATCGCGGCCTGAACATGCTGCTGGCCATCTGGACCGGTGAGGCGCACCGTGGCGGTGGGCAGACCCATCGTACCGCAGGCCACCTGCAAACCTTCGAGCGCGAAGAGCATCTTGTGCTGGTAGGTTTCGTCTGAAACCAGCGCTTCGATATCCGCGTCAGTGATGGTCTTTTTCTTGTCCGCGAGGGTCTTGAAGCGATCAAAGACTTTGTTGAGGGCTTCATCGTCCAGGGCGTAACCGAGTGCAGACAGGCGTTCCTTCAAGGCGTGGCGGCCGGAGTGTTTTCCGAGCACCAGTTTGGTCTGAAGCACGCCGACCGTTTCGGGTAGCATGATCTCGTAGGTCATGTGGTTTTTCAACATGCCGTCCTGATGGATGCCGGCTTCATGTGCAAATGCATTGGCACCCACGATGGCTTTGTTGGGTTGAACACTGATACCGGTGTAATTGCTGACCAATTTGCTGAGGCGTGCCAATTGGGTCGTATCGATGCTGGTTTCGAGGTTGAGCACCTGACGGCGGGTATGCAAGGCCATCACCACCTCTTCGAGAGCAGTGTTGCCGGCACGTTCACCAATGCCGTTGATGGTCACTTCAGCCTGTCTGGCGCCCGCACAGATGCCAGCCAGGGTATTGGCGCTGGCTAATCCCAGGTCGTTGTGGCAGTGCACCGAGATGGTGCACTTATCGATGCCGGGCGTGTTCTTGAGTATGCCATCGATCAATTTACCGAACTCATCCGGCAGCGTGTAGCCCACGGTATCGGGGATGTTTAAGGTGGTGGCACCAGCCCGGATGGCAATTTCCAGAATACGGTAGAGGAACTGGGGATCGCTGCGACCAGCATCTTCGGGGCTGAATTCGATGTCATCGCAGAGGCTGCGGGCATAAGCCACCATGCGCGCGGTGATCTCTTCCACCTGTTCGCGTTCCATCTTCAACTTATACTTCATGTGAATATCAGAAGTGGCAATGAAAGTGTGAATGCGAGGATGGGCGGCTTCGCGCACGGCTTCCCAGGCCTTGTCGATATCGTTTTGGGTTGTGCGTGCCAGGCCGCAGATGATCGGCGTGTGGGTGATCTCAGCACCCGGGTTGCCAACTTCCACGGCGATGCGGCGTACTGCTTCCAGATCGTCGGGCGAAGCGGCAGGGAACCCAGCCTCGATCACGTCCACTCCCAGGCGGGCGAGGGCGCGGGCGACTTCCAGCTTCTCAGCCGCGGTCATGGTCGCGCCGGGGGATTGTTCGCCATCCCGCAAGGTGGTGTCAAATATCCTTACATGATTATGCATGGCTGCCTTTCCCCCAGTTTTCAGGGCGCAGAGCCCTTACCTGAGCGCCGGCCTGCCACATTTCGGATTCGCGCATTTCCTTCAACTCTGCGGATAAGCGAACCTGATAATCAGGCTTGCTGTTGGCTTCAATGGTGATGCGTGTTTCTTCACCAGTTTTGACGCTGTTGTAGAGCTTCTCGAAAACAGGCAGAGCGGCCTTTTTGAACTCGGGACGCCAATCCAGCGCGCCGCGTTGAGCGGTAGTGGAACAGTTGGCGTACATCCAGTCCATGCCGTTCTTTCCAACCAGACGGATAAGGCTTTGAGTGAGTTCCTCAACGGTTTCGTTGAACGCTTCACTGGGAGAGTGCCCGTTCTTGCGCAGGGTCTCGTATTGCGCTTCCATCACACCCGCCAGAGCGCCCATCAGGATGCCGCGCTCGCCGGTCAGGTCGCTGTAGACCTCATTTTGGAAGGTGGTCGGAAAGAGATAGCCTGAACCCACCGCGATGCCGAGAGCCAGCACACGTTCGGTGGCACGGCCGGTGTAATCCTGATAGACCGCGAAACTGCTGTTGATGCCGCTGCCATCCAGGAAGTTGGCGCGCACGCTGGTGCCGGACCCCTTGGGAGCCACGAGAATGACGTCCACGTCTTTTGGGGGAACGACGCCAGTTTGATCCGCGTAGACAATGCCAAAACCGTGTGAAAAGTAGAGGGCGTCACCGGGCTTCAGGTTCGCTTTTACCTTAGGCCAGGTGAGTTTTTGACCGGCGTCAGAAACCAGGAACTGGAGGACCGTGCCGCGTTTGGTGGCTTCCTCGAGCGAGAAAAGGGTTTTTCCGGGCACCCAGCCATCTTTCACTGCTTTGTCCCAGGAGGCTGAATTCTCACGCTGACCGACGATCACATTGATCCCGTTATCGCGCATGTTGAGCGCCTGGGCGGGGCCTTGAACGCCATAACCAAGCACAGCCACGACTTCATTCTTCAAGACTTCTTGAGCTTTTGAAAGCGGAAATTCCTCGCGGGTCACAACCTCTTCCATCACGCCACCAAAATTCATTTTTGCCATTGTCTATCTCCTTTGTTTGTCTGTAATGTAAGAGCACTTTAGGAAGCCAGGTTCAACGCCACGGGAATTCCAAAATGCTGATTATCTGCTTGACTGCCAATGATGCTGGATGTGCCGCGTTCCATGGCCACCACACCGGTGCGTACCATTTCGTTGATACCGTATGGGCGCAGGACCTCGACAAAGCCATTGATCTTTTCCTCGTCACCGGTGATCTCGACGATCAGTGAGTTGTTGGCCACATCCACCACGCGGGCACGAAAAACCTCAGCCAGTTTCATCACATCCACCCGATTCTCAGGGGTGGTGTTGACCTTTACCATGGCCAAATCCCGATTGACGTGGGGTTCATAGGTTAAATCCTCGACCTGAAGGACATTGATCAATTTATAGAGATAGGGCATCACCCGATCCACGTCTGTCTTATCGCTGTCCACCACGATCGTCATGCGGGATATGCCTGCCGTGTGGGTTTGACCGACGGTCAGGGATTCGATGTTAAAGGTGCGCCGTCGAAAAACGGATACCACACGGTTCAACACACCCGGTTTGTCTTCCACCAAAGCTACAAATGTATGTCGCATTCTTCCTCCTCTTCCTTTTTGCTCAAAAAACTTCTCATGCTTCCTGCGGTTGGGGCAGCGGACGTCTGATCATGGCGTCGATGGCAGCCCCGGCGGGAACCATGGGGAATACATAATCTTCTTTTTCAACCTTGAAATCGATCACGACGGTACCGGGCTCTTTGCGGGCTTGATTGACCGCAGCCTCCACCTCGCTACGCTGGGTGACGCGCAAACCGGTCAACCCGTGCGCCTCGGCGATCTTGACGAAATCCGGTCCTTTCATGGGGGTCGCCAGATAGCGTTTGTCGTAGAAGAACTCCTGCCACTGACGCACCATGCCGAGATAGCCGTTGTTCAATATGGCAATATTGACTTTGATGCCTTCCTGGGCGATGGTGGACAGTTCGGCTTGCGTCATCTGGATGCCACCGTCGCCGGCAATCACCCAAACTTCCTTGTCAGGGCAGGCGAAACGCGAACCGATCCCAGCGGGTAGACCAAATCCCATGGTGCCCAGACCACCTGAGGTGACGGAAGTGCGGGGTTTGTCGTGGCGGTAATATTGAGCCGTCCACATCTGGTTCTGTCCGACATCTGACACCACCAGCGCTTCGCCTTTCGTGATGCGCCACAGATCGTTGATGACGTGCGCGGCGTAAAGATGTCCGTTGTCGGGCAGGTTTTGAATGTCTCGCACCGCACAGTCACCCTTAAGGGTTTTGATCTCTGCCAGCCAATCAGCATGGTCAACGGATTTCAGGCACGGCAAGAGTTTCTGCAAGGTTTCCTTCAAATCACCCACCAATGCCAGATCGACTTGAACGTTCTTGTTCACCTCAGAGGGATCGATCTCAAAATGGATCTTGCGTGCTTTGGGGGCGAACTGGCTGACCTTGCCGGTCACCCGGTCATCAAAACGCATCCCGAATGCCAGTAACAGGTCGGATTCCTGAATGGCTTGATTGACCCAGGCTTCGCCATGCATGCCCATCATGCCCAAAGAAAGGGGATGGCTGCCAGGAAAACCACTCAATCCAAGCAGGGTGCTGGCCACGGGGGTCTGGGTGCGCTCGGCAAATTCGAGCACTTCGGCCATGGCTCCACTGATGAGAATGCCTTGTCCGGCGAGGATCAACGGTTTTCTCGCAGTTTCGATCATCTTGACCGCGTTTTCAAGCTCATTAACAGCGGGGCGCAGGTCAGGCCGATAACCAGGGAGTTGTGCTGGGGTATCGTCGTATTCCCATTCGATCTCGGCTTGCTGGGCGTCCTTGGAAATATCGATCAACACAGGACCCGGCCGGCCGGATTTTGCCAGAAAAAAGGCTTCACGGATGGTGGACGCGATCTCGCGGGGATCCGTGATCAAATAATTGTGTTTGGTAATGGGCAGGGTGATGCCGGTCACATCAACTTCCTGAAAAGCGTCGTAACCAATTAATGGGCTGACCACCTGGCCGGTGATAAAAACAACGGGCGAAGAATCCATCAAAGCAGTGGCAATGCCGGTCACCAGGTTGGTCGCGCCGGGACCCGACGTGGCCATGGCCACACCGACCTTGCCTGATGCTCGCGCATAGCCGTCTGCCATGTGAGCGGCACCCTGTTCATGACGAACCAGAACGTGATGGATCGAAGTGGAGATCAATGCATCATAGATCGGGAGGGTTGACCCGCCCGGGTAACCAAAGATGACTTCTACGCCTTCACGTTCAAGGCATTCCCAAAAGATTTGCGCACCACTTTTTTTCATTTTTCCTCCACCTTTTTCATCAACTGCACAAAACCGCGCCGGTATCTGCGCTGGTCACCATGCTGGAATAACGTCTCAACCAGCGACTGTTAATTTGTGATTTAAACTCGGGTAGCATTGAGAGCCGGGTCTTGATGGCTTCATCACTCAATTTCACATTGAGGCTGCGTTTTTCCAGATCGTAGTCGATCATATCGCCGGGCTGCAGGGCAGCGATCGGTCCGCGAGCCGCAGCTTCAGGTGAGACATGCCCGATGCAGGCTCCGCGTGTGCCGCCGGAGAAACGACCGTCGGTCAATAGCGCCACTTTGTCACCAAGTCCCATGCCCATCAAAGCGCTGGTGGGGCTGAGCATTTCCACCATTCCCGGACCGCCCTTGGGACCTTCGTAGCGGATGACGACGAAGTCACCCGGTTTGACCTCACCGGCCATGATGCCGCTGAGTGCGGCTTCCTGAGAATCGTAGATGCGGGCGGGTCCGCTGAATTTTTGCATGGCAGCGCTTACCCCGCCGGTCTTGATCACTGCACCGTTGGGAGCCAGGTTGCCGAACAGAACCGCCAATCCACCACGCGGAGAATGTGCCTGGGCGTATGGCCGGATCACCTCGGGGTCGCGAGCCACGGCACCTTCCAAATAGGAAACGAAAGTCTTTCCGGTCACGGTCAGGCGATCCAGATGCAGGCAGGGATTGTGTGCCTGGAGTTCAGCCAAAATTGCTGGAACACCCCCCGCGCGATGCACATCTTCCATGTGCCATTGACCTGAAGGGCTTACTTTGCAGAGGTGGGGAATGCGATCTGCGATGGCGTTGATGCGCTGCAGTGAATAGTCGATCTCTCCTTCATTGGCAACCGCCAGCGCGTGCAGCACAGTGTTGGTGGAACCACCCATGGCCATGTCGAGCGCAAAGGCGTCATCCAAGGCTTCAGAGGTGACGATCTGGCGGGGCGTGATGTTGCGTTTGACCAGTTCCAGGATCAATTCAGCCGCCCGAATCCCCATGGCTTCGCGTTCTTCACTGAGCGCGAGAGCGGTGCCGTTGAAGGGCAGAGCCATGCCGAGTACTTCCATCAGGCAATTCATACTGTTGGCAGTGAACATGCCCGCGCAGGAACCGCAGGCCGGGCAGGCGTGATCCTCGAGGAATTTCAAGCGTTCAGCATCGATCTTTCCGCTTTGAAAAGCGCCCACACCCTCGAACACGGAGATCAGGTCAGCAGGTGCGCCCTCAGGGGTACGGCCGGCTGGCATCGGCCCACCAGAAACGAAGAGGGTGGGGATGTTGACGCGCATGGCGGCCATCAGCATTCCTGGGACGATCTTGTCGCAGTTGGGGATACAGATCATGCCGTCAAACTGGTGTGCTTCAACCATGGTCTCAACCGAATCCGCGATCAATTCGCGGGAAGGCAGAGAGTACTTCATGCCGGGGTGTCCCATGGCGATCCCATCATCCACGGCGATGGTGTTGAATTCAAAGGGTACTCCGCCGGCAGCGCGCACGGCTTCCTTGATACGCTTGCCAAAATCCTGCAGGTGGACGTGACCCGGAACAACATCCACGTAGGAGTTGACAATGGCGATGAAGGGCTTCTGCATGTCGGCATCCTTGATGCCGGTCGCTTTGAGCAGTGCCCGGTGGGGTGAACGGTCGAACCCTTGCTTGATGTTGTCTGAACGCACGATTATTCCTCCAAGTGGTAAAAAAAACCACCCAACTTCGGTTGGGTGGTTATGGTTTTTTTTACTTCTTTCAGGTGCTATGCTTTTGCACCTTCCCATCTCCATCCAACCGTAATTGGGCTCTCAATAAGGACGAGAACCAAAATTGCGATAATAAGGACGAGGGATGAGGTGTAAGACATTATGCTATTATTGTTTCCTTTGTAGTTGTCTGAACAAGTTCTTCCTGAAAAAATTAATTACTTGTTTATACAGTTCGTTTTTTTAAAAGTCAAGAAAATTTAAGAATAATTACCAATATATATCTAAGAATAGCCTGATAAACAACAACCAAGCGAAATAACTTGCCATTTCCTCCTTCTTTGTTGGCAGATTGGCAGGAATATTACTCCTGAATGTCGCTCCTGCGCACCACCAGGGGCTGGTCCAGGCCAAAAAGGCGGCAGTAGTTCGCCAGGCGGATTTTCAAGATTTCAGTGACTACCGTGCCGGCGGAGATCAGCATGCGGCCTTTGTTGTCAAAAACGTTGGCCATGATCACCATACCGCTTTTTACCTGATCGTAAGGGATTTCCACCAGGGGAGAAGCATAAGAGCTGGAAGACGTTTTTTCGCCTTCCTGGGCTGAAATCACCTGGTCACGAAAAATCACGAACAGTTTGGGATCATACTCAGAAATCTGATAAGTCATTTTCCCCAGCACGATTTTCAGGTTTTGTTCGATAGTGAAATAGCGGTCGTAATCGATCACAATTTTGAGGATCCTGCCGATGAGGGGGATTTCCTGGCCGGCAGGCGTTTTTGACCCCGGAGTAACGGGTTGGTAAGGAGTGGATTGGTAGAGGATACCCGCGGCGATCTTTTCAAGGCGCGGAATATTCTTCAGCAAGTGATTGCCAATCTTGGGGACTGAATCCATCATTTGCAATTGACCTAGGTCAAGTTTTTTACCTTTCATCCAGGCATCCAGCACTTCGGGGGGCACGGTCACACAGCCGATCCTGCACAACACACCGGCCAACTCCATTTCCCAGGCGTTTTCCAATTTCAACTCGCGTGCAAACCTGCGCGTCAACGCGCTGATGCGGTTGGCCTGCGAAAAGGAGTCCGGGCTGATGGCTGACAGCAGATCGGTCAGGATCTTGATGCTACCCTTGAGGGTATTCTGTAGCAGATCGCGTTCGCTGGTCACCAGTTCGTACTGGCGGATGGCTGCGTTCACCGAATTGATGAAACTTTCGGTCGGACACGGCTTGAGCAGCAGACGATAGATCTGACCCAGGTTGATGGCGTTGGTGGCCATTTCCAGATCCGCCACACCGGTCAGGATCATGCGCGTGGCATCCGGGCAGATCTCTTGTGCCTGGAGCAGGAAGGTGATGCCATCCATGCCCGGCATGCGGTAATCGGATATGATGACCGCGATCTCGTTGTTATGGCGCAGCAGATCGAGCGCGTCTGTGCCATTGTAAGCGCTCAGGATGTCGTTGAATTGAAAGGAATTCAGTTCTCTGATGAGAGCCGAGATCACCTTGGGCTCATCGTCGACAAGTAATATGGTTCGTTTCATCTACAGTTTGCTCCCCACGATTTAATTGCACTAGTCAGGTTGTTCACCCGCATAGATCCTTTTTGCCATGTAGCTCCATTCATCGATCATCTGGTCCGCCTTAATCAGTTCAAGGTAGGGCATGTTCAATGGTGGAAGATCAACCTTATTCTTTGTGGCCGGC
>CAZRHZ010000096.1:0-2824 GCA_964599995.1 uncultured Anaerolinea sp.
GCATTCAGTTCAACAACGCCATCGGCCCTTACAAAGGCGGGCTGCGTTTTCACCCCTCGGTCAACCTGGGTATCATCAAATTCCTGGGGTTTGAACAGATCTTCAAGAACTCCCTTACCACTCTGCCCATGGGCGGCGCCAAAGGCGGCTCAGATTTTGACCCCAAAGGCAAGTCAGACAACGAGGTCATGCGTTTCTGCCAGGCTTTCATGCGCGAATTATTCCGCCACATCGGCCCCAACACGGATGTTCCCGCGGGTGACATCGGCGTGGGCGGCCGTGAGATCGGTTACCTGTACGGGTATTACCTCAAGCTGGCCAACGCCAACAACAGTGTGCTGACCGGTAAAGGTCTGGAATACGGCGGCAGCCTCGTCCGGCCGGAAGCCACAGGTTATGGATCAGTGTATTTCGCGGCTGAAATGCTGACCACCCGCAAGCTGCAGATCACCGGCAAGACCGCTGCAGTCAGCGGGTCGGGCAACGTGGCCCAATACACCATTGAGAAATTGAATCAGCTGGGTGCCAAACCTATCACTCTTTCAGACTCAAACGGCACTGTGGTGGATGAAGCTGGGATATCTGGCGAGAAATTTGCCTTCATGCTCGAATTGAAGAACCAGCGCCGCGGGCGCGTGGCGGAATACGCCCAAAAGTACAACCTGCCCTATTATGCCGACAAGAGCGTTTGGGAAGTCGTCCGCGAAAAGAATCTCAAGGTTGATTTGGCTTTCCCCTCCGCTCACGAGAACGAGATCCATAAAGCCGAAGCCGAAGCCCTGGTCAAAAATGGCTGCGTGTGCGTCTCTGAAGGCGCGAATATGCCCTCTGATCTGGAAGCCGTACAGGTTTTTCTGGATAATCGTGTGCTTTACGGCCCCGGCAAGGCCGCCAACGCGGGCGGCGTGGCTGTCTCAGGGTTGGAGATGTCGCAAAACGCCATGCGCTTGAGCTGGTCTCGCGAAGAAGTGGATCAGAAACTGCAGGTCATCATGAAGAACATTCACCAGTCCGCGCTTGAGGCCTCTGAAGAATACGGCTGCAAGGGAAATTATGTGGTGGGTGCCAATATTGCCGGTTTTATGAAGGTCGCCAAAGCCATGCTTGCTTATGGCATTGTTTGATCCAGTTTGATTTCTCTCTTCTTTTCCTCTCGCACCCCCTGTCTGCGCACGGGGGTGCAGTGGTTAAGCGCCAATCCTCATTACATGCTTGTGTGCAGTTCATCCAATTTTCGTTGAATTTCATCCAATCCGTCAAAAACTGCTGGGATGCAACACTTTCTTCTATGAATTACCTTTGGGATCAATTCGTTTTTACGCAGGTCCATCACGGGTGTTTTGTCATGATAGAAGCAGTAAACCTGGTTCTTCCCAAAAACCCGTAAACTGCCATCCCGTTTCTTTGTGATCTTCTCAACCCGAGACAGATGGTACTCATGGAAGAAGGTATATCCATAATCAAACTCATAACCGACCCACTTGCGCTTAAAAAAGACCACTTCACCTGGCTTGATGCTGATATGGCTTTGCTGAAGATGCGATTTGGACAGGAAGTAAACGATCAAGGGGACCGATTTGATCAACAGCGCATTGATGAATAGCATATATAATCCATCGACCAGTAACTCCCCCACAGCGGTGGAGGAGTTCATTAACGCCAATGAAATCGCCTTGATCGTTTGGAACAGGATGATCGTATCCACAAGGAAAGATGGCGCCATCGATACCCAAAGCCACGGCAGATACCTGCGTTTATATGCTTCGGGATTCAAACGATATTCGCTAGCCATGATTGCAATGAACTAGAAGTCCCGGCCAAGTGGTTTGAACTGGGTCATGTGCCGAATCTCGCGCAAGGCATATCCCAACGGGATCGACCCGGTCTGTTTGTAGGTGACCGGATAGTGGTTGATCATGCTGCGCTGGCCATAATCCAGCAAAATGATCTGACCAACCTCGCCGCCCACAAACGGTATGAAGTAATTGTTTTCAACCAACTGCGCTGCTTCGGGCGCGAATTCATGCCGCGACATCACCACCAGGGTCAGATTGGGGATCTTGATCCGCCAGGCGCGCGGAACCTTGTAATCCCGGTTGACCAGATCACTGAAAGCCTTCATCATGGGTTTCAAGCGCTCAACCTGGCTGAACAGGTCGTCATCCCAATCCATGAAAAGGGTGTGATTATAGAATTTGATCGGTCCCACACTGGTGAGTTGGTTGGATTTGGCGTAAAGCAGGCTGCGTGAACCCGCTAGGATCGGCGCAGGTTCGATCGAATAACCGGCCTGGATCAACTGAATTTTTAGATTTTCAACCTCTTCATCCCACATGTCTTCTCTCCTCCAAACCTTTTTTTGGCAATTTTTTAGACTCGTTAATCCAATAAACGGCCAACGGGATGCTTCCACCAGCCAGATCGATCCCGAGATCAAAGAAGGCAGCCCCAAAATCAGAGGTGCCCGTACTGATCATCTGGATCGCCTCCTGACCAAGCGCCACGACCAACAGACTGACCAGAGCCAGCCACAATCGCATCACAAAAGATCTTTTTTGGAACAGGATCATCACTACACTGGTCAACCCTGCGAAGAGGGCGGCGTGCATCAGGATGTGCGACAAAAGCGAATCGAATATAAAATTGAATGCCGCTGCGTATTCACAAGAGAACTTCGTCATGGTCGCGAACGGAAACAGGATGCCCAACAAAAGAACAACCAGAATTACGAAAAGGATGCCCCTTTTGTTCATGCCTTTTTTGCGCCTTTTTTAGCCAGGTTCTCCTTTAGGCGGAATTTGACGATCTCCCTGACCAATCCCAG
>CAZRHZ010000096.1:2924-9801 GCA_964599995.1 uncultured Anaerolinea sp.
GATATAGTCGTCGATCGGGTTGTTTGGATTCATTTTTTCTCCTCGTCATCCAGTAGACGCTTGACTGCTTGAATTATGCCATAAAAACGAAGCCCCTCTTTTGGGAGGAGCTTTGAAAACGAACAACCTGGATCAAGAGGATTGTGGTGGTTTTCCATCCATGGGCGGTTGGGTTGTGGTCAATTTAGGTGGTTCGGTTTGCAGCACCGGTGGCGTGGTGATTAATTCGGGCGGGTTGGTGCGCAGTTCGGGTGGTGCGCTCACGATTGGCTTTTCTGTAGGTGGAATTACGGCGGGGGGTACCCGTTGAGAGACATAGGGTGAATAGGGTTTGGGTTTACCCGTGCCAAGGATCAAAGTCAGTAAAACGCCAATCAGACCGCCGATTAAGGGGATCAAAATAGAGCGCATCGTTTTGGCGGAAGCAGACTGCCAGGTTTGGGTGAAACTCCCCGCGGTTTGAGCGGGTGGCTCCTCGTAATCCGATTGCTGCATGCCTTGTTGGCTAAAATCTTCAGGTGTAACTTCGTAGTCAGGGGAGGAGACAGTCACCGGGGCGAACTGCCAGCTTTTATTCCCGTCCATATCCATCACCATGATCCCCACCAGGTAATTGCCAGGGTCCGGCGTGTTAAACGATCCGTAATAAAGCGGCGTGTCGCTGAAGCTGAGCAGGTTCCCTTCCTCGAACTCCCCGGCGAACTGGCCACTGTCGTCGAAGCGGATGATCGTGTTAACGGTCATGAATTGATCGCCTCTTTGCGGTATTAATTCGCGCGGGCTTGAAATTTCATCATTTCCACTGGGAGAAGCAATGATGTGGCGGATCAGGTTGTTTCCCTGGTTATAGAAATACATTGAGGCTTCCACCCGTTCGCCACTATCCGCGAAAATATACCAACCCTCTACAAAATACAGCAAGTTCTCGGGGTTGGTCGTGTATTTATCAGGATTGACCAGGGCAAACACGCAGTTGACTTCATCACACACCCCATTGGCAGCCAGGTTCCATTGGGTGTTGATATGGATCAATCCATCCTCAGTTCGCTGCCAATCCGGGAAAATCACCCCATTCACTTCCTGACCGGCTTGATCCCTCAGGAACAGGTAGTCAATATAATAGGCGAGATATTTGTCTTCAGTGTTGTGTTTGAGAAGTCCGACCAAATAGATATAAGCCACGTTGTCACCGCTGATGTTCGTCTCAATGGTGATGGAACCTTCCGGTGAGATGACCCGATCTGAGACTGTCAATGGCTCAATGGTGATCTTTGAAGCACCTGGCGCAGCTTGTTGTAAATCCTGCGAAGGGGTGCCGGTTCCAAAATCTGTCCCTGCATAATGGAAGGCCAGAAAATCGTCCCACATGCTGTACCTGGCAAGGTTTCTGCTGAGATAGATGTAATACTCCACTCCATAACCCTCGTTCCAGTATAAATCGGAGACGGGGAAATAAATGGAAATGCCAGATGATCCTGGTCTTTGATTCCCATGTTTCTCTGCCACGATCGAATTGGCGATGGCAGCTTGAAGCTGTTCGTTGGCCTGATTGACAACTTCATTCTCCAAGGAGGTTGCCACCATTTCCGCGAAGTTTCCAAGGTCGATATAGGGGGAAGGATACTTCTCATCGAACACATTCACATAGGCTTGAGCATAAGATCGGGCTTCAGCGACATTGGCTTGGTCCACATTTTTCAAAGAACCAACGAACCCGTCCAACGCTGCATTCAATTGTGGAAGAGCGGTCAGATCAACACCTGAAAGGGTCACGTCCACATTCCACGCTTCGACCAATTCGTCTGCGGTGATCGAATCGTAGTAGCCATAATTGGCCATCATGGTTTGGCGCGCTTCATCATTCAAGACGCGCTGGTCCTTGTTAATATATCCATCAACAATCAACGTTGACAGTTCTTCGCCGTTCATTTCTGGTCGGGAGATTAATTGACTTAAAAAATACTCATAAGCCCAACCCAAAGCAGGCTCGGTTTCCTGTGAAGCCACCGCATAATGCGCATAAGGTGCCAGCCCATTATATACTTCGAGCATGCTCATTAAACAAGCATCCATTCCAATCAATTCAAACTGCTCTATTCCCGTGTTCTGGATGATCTGAGAAAGAGCGTCTTCCAATTCAACCAGGTAGATCCAGTTTCCATCCGATCTGGCTGGGCTTACATCCGTCCATCCGCCCGGATACCCCGCCCCGTGATCTGACATGATCAAAACCACCTTGTCAGTCGGGTAGGCATTGATCGCCCAAGTGGCGAAATCCACCAAAACTTGGCTGTCACCCATGTCCACTTCACCCAGGTCTTCGATCATTTCAGAGTTGATGCTATTCAGATCGTCATCCTGTGTTAATAAATACCTGCGCGTAGAAGTCCAGTCTCCATCCCCACTGAATTCACCGTTATAACGATCAATCTGCGCCACCATTTGCACTCGGTTGGTTGAACCCGCCATTTCGATCTCGTTCAGGTCGAAGTAGATATCCTCCTCCAGTACGGGATCATCCGCATCCAGGTAAAAAAGGATCAACCAGGTCTGTTCCTGTGGGTCAACCTCGGAGCTCTCTGGAACCGATGTTTGAATTGCGCCCGCGATCTGCGCGGTCGGAGAGACAACATACGGTTGAGTGTCGCTAGAATTGCTGTCACCACTGCCAGTCAAGGAACAGGCAAATCCAGCCAATAGCATTAAGATTGCGAGTGCATATAAAGGAAATGTCGTTTTTCGATTCATGGTTTCCTTAAGATGTTGTTGTTTTTATGGAATTAACGCACTCGATTGATCTTCTTGTCGATCCCCACAGTCGAAAAATAACCAGCTGCAGCGCTGCCAGCTAATACAAGGATCACCATGGGAATGGTCATGCATTCCAGACCACCTCCCTGCCCGATCAAGGCGAAAAAAAAGGAAACGACCAATTCAAAGAAAATCCCTGCGATCACCGAGATCGCAAATCCGATCAACATTGAAATGAACTTGGGTCGTTGGGGTTTATTGCGATAGACGTAAGGTGTTGAATTGTTCATCACTACTCCTGATTTCAAACACTCAACAATACGCGAATTGACCTGATAGTATTTTAGTTGAAATTATTGCAATTAATATTAAAAACGCGAATATTTGCACACTCTAACACAAGCTCATCGAGCAAAAGATTTTTAAGCTAACAAACCCTCCCTTTATTGTCGATCCAATCTTATATAACCCATTATTGGTTACGAGGGTTCTTTTTCACAAAATCCTTGATGTAATCCATGATGTTCAGGGTGGTCTTCCACCCCAGTTCCTGTCTGGCCTTGCTGGTGTCGTTTTCTGATTCCTGCCGGCCAGGGTAAGCCTCAATGAATTTGAGCGGGCCACCGAATGCTTCCGCGATCTCCAGGATCGAATGGCTGGCCACGGCCCCCAGCGCGTAACCGTCGCCTTGTCCCTTTTCACCCGCCAGCAGAATTCCTTTAGCCAGGTCCTTAACGTAGGTAAAAGCCCTTTTCTGTGTTCCGGGTGCGACCACCGTCAGGGGTTCGCCCCGCAGATATTGCTGCTCAAAGCGGGCGATCACAGTTCCGTATTTGCCATCACCCCGTTCGCGCGGGCCAAAGCCGTTATAGAAATAACAAATCGCGTAAGGCAGCCCATACCACCTGCCATAGTTGTTAATCAAGTCAACATTAGTGGCTTTTGAAAAGGAGTACGGGTTTTGGTTGCGTCCGTCTCCCTCAACAGCGAAGCGCGTGCTTGACCCCGCGTAGACCAGTTTGGGCACCTTGCGCCTGCGGCAGAATTCCGCCACCGCGAAGGTCCCCACAATGTTCATGTCATAGACCAGTGCCACATCGTCAAAGGAGGGAGTGATCCGCGCGTATTCACCCAAATGATAGAGGATGTCGGGGGTTTCAGGCACCAGAGTTTCAATGTCTTTGGTGTGCCCGCGGCGATATTCCGCGCCGGGGATGTGATTGGCCTCGCTGCCGTTAAAGTAGTTGTCCAGCGAGATGACGCGGTTCTCGGGGTTGGTTACCAATTCTTCGATCAGATGCGAGCCCACGTGCCCCGCACCGCCGGTCACCAGGATGGTTTGATGAGTCATTTACACCGCCTTTGCTATTCGCTCTGCACTCAAAAATACTAAACCGAATCTTTATCCTGTTAACTGCTCACTAATCACTAATCACTAATCACTAATCACAAACCCATTATGCCTTATTTCTGGCAGGTCATCAAAAGAAAATCATCGTCTGCCGGGATGTTAATATCCGGCCAGGCTGGTAGAAATTCGACCGCGCTGAAACCGCAATCCAGGACCATTTTTCTTAGTTCTGCTTCCTGATACGCCTGGTGGTTGTCATTCATCTGCTGCACCTCGCCCGTGGCCAGGTCAATCACGAACATGCGGCAGGTGGCTGCCTGCAAGTCTTCGTTCCAGAAACTTTCCTCCAAATAAAGATGGGGTTGATCCGAGAACAATCCGCAGCGGCTGGTATGCCAACCGGCAGGAGCCTTCCCAAAAGCCCGCAAACAATCCCAGGAATTCAACTCGATCAGCAGTTGTCCCCCTGGGTTCAACGCCTCTCGTGCTTTTTCAAGGATGGCGCGTGCGTCCGTTTTGCGAAATGTGTTGAACTCACCGTAGATCAATAGGACCAGGTTAAAACCACTGCCAAAATCAAACGAACGCAGGTCATTCAGGTGGTAGGTGCAGCCATTGTTCTCTTCAACAGCCGTTTTCTTCGCGTATTCGATCGAAGCGGGCGAAAAATCAACTCCGCTGCAAGTGTGCCCCAGCTTCGCCAGCCGTGAGGTGTAAAAGCCCGGTCCGCAGCCCAGATCGAGGATCTTTGAGGGTTTATTCTTCAACAAGGTGTGATGAATCCACTTCACATGTTCGTCTATGGTCTCAAGTTTACGGCTGGCGGCGTCGTGGTCTTGCGAGAGGTGTTCCTTTAACATTCGCCGGCTGAATCCGGGTTCGTTCCATGGGATCTTATCAACCTCCGACCAGGGAGCCGGATTTTGTTTTCGGTAGAGGAGTTCGATCAACTGCACGGTTGCCCTCCTTTTTCGAGGCTATGCATTCATTATATCTGCATGAATAAAAACAGGTGCGTTCAAATCCAAGAACGCACCTGCGGACAGACAGCCCTAAGACAATTAACGCTTTAGAGTGGCTTCAGCCGGGAAATAATACTCGCCTTCCGGTGCGGTGATGATGCGCCACTGCATGGTGTTGGCATCGACGTAGATAAGTTCCGCTGTCCCCACATGGTCGGTGAACGAGCTTCTGAACTCGACGATGGCTCCTTCGCCCTGGATCATGCCGGTGATGGAAGATTCGAGAGCGTCGATCTTGTTGCCTTCTTGCGCCACGATCTCGTGCTGCCCATAAATGTTTTTCCAATCCTGATAGAGATCGAGGGTGAAACCGGTGGTCTCGTCCACCCAGTGGCCGTCCAGCGAGAAGTCGATCGCGTACTGCGCGATGGTGACTTCAATTGTGTAGAATTTTTGGTCTTCGGTCAGTTCGCAGTTCTCAATGGGTTGATCTGCCGGGCATTCAACGCCCAGATCAGGTTCCCAACTGGCCGAGATGAGCATCAAGGCTGAATCGCGGGTTAAACCCTTCGCACTGCCGGTCGGTCCATCTGCTTGATAGCTGACCTGCTCGGTCCAACCCAGCCCCATTGAACCAGCCAGTGTTGTCACCACGTTCTGAGGGCTCGAAAATTGGGTGCCATAACCAGCTGTAGCGATGCGGCAGCCTTGACCGGCTTCTCCGCCAAAAACATCCATGAAAGGTGCAGTGAACTCAAGTCCCATATCTGTTGCGAGGGCTTCTGCGCCGATTTGTTTGAGCGTCTCACAGACCGAGGCGTCCAAAGGTTCGTACATGTTCCCAAAGGCCGGGTCGATCGTGTCCGCGGGCAACTCAACCGTCAGGGAGTAAGGAACTTCCTTCTGAGCATAGGGGATCACTTCAATGGTGTAAACCTGATTTTCGGGAAGAACCTGGCTCCAATAGACCACGGGGTCGCTGGTCAATATCTGGCCTGACTGATCTTTGAGCTCGAACTCAGCCAGCGGAATATCCGCATTGGTCGAATTGGTGGCCAGCCAGAGGGTTAACTGTTGCCCTTTTGTTGCGCTGATTGCAAAAACCAGGGTGTTGTTGGGTGTGAGCGTTCCGGGCATGTACCAGATGTCCACTCCGGGCTCGAATTGGATCAATCCCATATCGGTCACCCCGCTGGTGGATGTTTCAGCCGGTTCAGATACCGTCGGCACTTCGACTGCTGCGGTGGGTGATACTGTTGCTGGGGTAGTGGTGCAACCAGCCAGAACGATGGCTGCCAGGAGTAGACAGGAAGTCAATATTTGGTTTATTTTCGAAAACATGGATCGTTTCCTTTGATACTAGAGTGGGTTGGTTGGATGCTCAATAATCAGGATAGTATAAATCAATTCTTGAGCTGGCAGACCATTAGTTTTGTGGAGATTCGGTCTATCTATTGGGGATTGAAATGTGACTGTAAGGTTTTTTTACAGCAATTTAACTTGGGTATGTCTATAATGTGAATATATCTGATTCGATTATTTGTAAAGGAGAAATAATATGTTATTCGCCCCGAAAGAAAAAGGTCAAGGTTTGATTGAGTACGCGTTGATTCTGGTACTCATTGCCGTTGTCGTGATCGTTGTCTTGCGGCTGCTCGGCCCGCAAATTGGCGGCGTCTTCAGCAAGATTAACAGCTCACTCTCCGGCGTCTAATTCGCGTCCACAGTTAAGAAAACACCTCGTGAAAATCACGAGGTGTTTTTCTTTGCTTTCCCGATGAATCCATCTTTAGAATTCATCAACTTGGAAATC
>CAZRHZ010000097.1:0-9572 GCA_964599995.1 uncultured Anaerolinea sp.
GCACGCCAGCAACGCGCTGGCTGTGGATATTGACGAGGGATCCGTCCAGGCCACCGTCGAGGCCTGCCAGGCCAACGGTGTGGCGGAGCGAGTGGAAGCGGGTGTGGGTTCCGTCGACGAGATCAAGAAAGGCCAATTCGGCATCAAGCAGGCCCCCCTGGTGCTGGCCAATATTTTAGCGCCGGTGCTGATCAAGCTGTTTGAGGGCGGCATGGCCGACCTGGTCAGCCCTGGTGGTGACATTGTGCTGGCCGGCATTTTAGCGGAACAAGGCCACAGTGTGCGCGAAAGCGGCGAGAAACACGGATTGACTTTCGTTGAAATGTGCCAGAAGGGCGACTGGGTGGCGTTTGTGATGAGAAAGAGCAGTGATCAGTAATCAGGGATCAGAAACCAGGCTTAAACAGGATGTGTGCTTTCGGGAGTCTATAGAAATAGACTCCCGTTTTTTTTAGTGATTCTCGGGGGTCATACTCAATTCAAAGACCTTATTAATTTACCGATATAGATGAGTATTAGGCATGGTTCAGCCAAGACACCATCATAAGTGACTTGACAAAGAGTCTTGATTTTTGTAATATCTGATATATCAGTTAATGACTAGGAGAACCTATGGAAATTGTCGCCACATCGCTTGGCGATCAAATTGAACAAGCGCTGCGAGAAGAAATCCTAGCGGGCAAATTACAGCCCGGCCAACGGCTCTCGATCACAGGGCTCGCCAAAAGGTGGAGCGTAAGCAGCATGCCCGTGAGAGATGCCGTGCGCCGGCTGGAAACGGCAGGTTTCGTAACCGTCTCGCCTCGCCGGGGTGTGTTCGTGGCCAAGTATGACATGCAGCGATTTAAAAATATTCTGGATATTCGCATGGCGCTGGAGTGCCTGGCGATCGAGCTGTCGATCGAGCATATCCCTGAAGCTGAAATCGACGCGGGAATCGCAACCTACGAGCAAGCCAGGGCAAATTTGAGAAGCTCGGGGGGTTTTAAGAATTTGGCCGTTCAAGACAACCTGGTACACGATCTGATCTTCAAATATTGCCGTAACCCTGAATTAACCGAGATCATGAAAGGTCTGCGAAATTTGATCCATTGGGGGCATCAAACCGCTTCCACCTCGCGTCCCGACGCGCTCGAACGCGCCCTGCCTGAACACCTGGAGATCATGGTCGCCCTAAAAAACCGAAACCTGGAGGCTGCCCAAAACGCCATGCGGGCCCATCTTCAAAGCACCATCGATCGAACGCTGGAAATTTGGAGCGTTCACACCAGGAAAAACACTTAGTTTAAATCGATTGTGAGATCAACCAACAAGATTGGTCATCACAAACTCATTTCACGCTAGGAGATCCGTCATGCCCGCTCAAATTTATCTGGCCTTCCGATTCCACGGCAATTTCTATCATTCCTATCGCGGTGACACCCCCGACGAACTTGGATTTGGAAAGGATATTCGCATCATCCGTTCCATTCTAGAAGTGCTGGACCGATTTAATCAGCAGGGGGTTCCCGTTCGAGGCACCTGGGACTTTGAAAATTACTTCTCCCTCGAAAAGATCATGCCGGAATACTGCCCGGATATCATCGAGGCTTTCAAACGGCGGGTGAAGTCCGGCATGGATGAGATGGAATTCATGTCGTATAACAATGGGTTAGTCAACGCGCACACAGCCCGTGAATTTGAAGAGGCCATGCGCCGCGCTATCAGCAACCCGGCGGGATCGGGGCTGCGCGACCTGTTTGGAGAGAACTACGCCAATATTGTCCGACCGCAAGAAATGACCTTTACCCCGATTCATCTTAAACTCTATCAAGCGCTCGGCATTGACACCATCAGCCTGTATTATTCCGCGGTTCCATTCAACGGTTTCAGCAATTTCGTGCCCCTGTTGAGCACTTATGAACGCTACAACCCGCTTACCCTCACTTATCCCGGAATTGACGAGACCATGACGCTGCTGCCAGCCTACAACGTGGGGGATATGGCTGACCGGCTCACCTTGCGACGCTGGATTAAACAAATGAGGCGCGATCAACTGGCCATGCCCGACCCGCAAGACCTTTTGCTGATCCTCGACCAGGACGCTGACGATCAGTTCTGGGCAGGGTTTGACGTTCCAGGTTGGTTGAAGCGCGTTTTTTCCACTGTTCGCGGGCTGCCAGGTTTAATCGACAACATCAAGGATCTTGAGTATGTCCAATTTACTACTCCGGGCCGCTACTTAAATAACCATTCACCAGTCAAGACAATCTCGTTTGGTCAAGATACAGCCGACGGTAGTTTTGACGGTCTTTCGAGTTGGGTCGAGAAATGGTCAAACCACCGCCTGTACACCGGTCTTGAGCGAGCCCGAATTTTGGATCTACAAACCCGCCGGTTGGCAAAAAACCTTTCTGCTGTTGAAAAACCCCTTCAAGAAGCCTTTGAAGCGCGGCTGAAACTGCTCTCCACCACCCATTTCGGCATGGCCGCACCTGTGATGAACCTGACCCGCGAGAAAACTGCGCGCAAGCTTATGGAACAGGCCGTCAGCGCAGCATCGAACGCCTTTTCTCAAACCGCACCTTCTCAAGCAGCAGGAACCTTTAAACTGGTCGACTACACGCGCGGAGAAAACACCAACCTGATCCAATATAAAGCCCATCCCTCCAAAGCGCTAGTTTGCCTGCCCCTCGCATCAAACGTGAAGACTGATTTCGTGTTGCGCGCCTCTGGCAAAAGTGAAATTGCTTATGGAATAATCGAAAGAGATGGAGAAAAATCGCTCTACTTTGTTGATCAGTTTGAACCTGAAGAGGAAATAACCTATCAGATCGATCAAAACCAGCAGGCAAGCCTTTCAGAAATCCCGCAACTGACCGTCCAGCGAGATCGTTTGTCCAACGAGTTTCTGCAACTGGAATTCGACCCTCACGGTCACCCGATCAGCGTTAAGGCACAAGGCAGAGAGATCGCGGCCGGGTCATTTTTAACCAGCTCCATCACTTACCACGGAAAACCCTATTCAGTGAGCGAATGGAAAACCCTTGTGGAACAAAAAAGCGGACCGCTCGGTCTGCTGCGCATGGCTGGAAAAATTGAACTACCAGGTGGTTATACGGTGGAGGTAGATCGTGAATTGCTGCTGGCCGCTGGGTTACCCTATCTGTATGTCAATCTTCGTGTGCGCTATCCCCGCACACCCGATCAGGGTTACAATGCTGGCACGGCCAAACGACTGCAGCAAACATGGGATAACCATTGGCAGGAGGTAATGCCTTGCGAGGTCCACCCGGCCCTGGTTGGAGAACCTTCAACTCCTCTGAGAGTGTGGAAACACAATTTCTGCGATCACGTCAGCTCTTTTAATTTGAATTACGCTGATTTTTCAAAGAATCTATCACTGGCAAACATCAATAATCAGGTCACGCACGCCTGGGTGGCCGTCACGAACGGCAGCCAGGGATTGCTGCTGGCGCAAAACGCGGATGTTTCAAGCAGCGTGGCTTTTTGCCCAATGCGAAGCGTGGCGAGCAAAAGCAAAACCAGATTGATGTTAAATCCGTTTGGCACCTATTTCGGCCCACAATATCAATACGCCACATCAGACACCGGCCTGGGCAACCTAATGGCCGTCCGATTTTCTGCCGCGGATCAGTTGAAATCATACGCCCCCTCGTATAACGGACGTGAACAGCGTTTCAGTTTGCTGATCGCCCCTTACCAGGGAGATGAACCACCCAATGAGCTGCGTTTCGACGCCGAGGCTTACGCCTATCCCGCCATCGTTCTGAACAACCCCCAGACCATTCGCGATCCGCAACATCGCAAGTGGGAAGGAGACGGAGTGGGTGAAACCCCGGATGGAAAGGGAGCCTGAGAGAAACCGTGCTGAAATTTAGCCTTTCTACATTTGTTTATTTTCGATACACCATGGTCGAAGCGATCAGGCGCATCGCCAGTCTTGGGTTTGACGCGGTGGAAATTTGGGGCGGCCGGCCGCATGCCTATGCCCCAGACATGGACGCAGCCCATCTTAAAGAAGTGAAGTTAGCCCTGCAGGAGCACGATCTCAGGATTTCAAATTTCATCCCGGCTCAATTCCGCTACCCGGTGAACCTGGCGATCGGCGATGAGCGAATCAGGCAGGGCAGCCTGGAGTATCTAAAACAAAGCATTGATATGGCCGTTGAACTGGGCTCACCATATGCGAGTGTCTGCCCGGGATTCAGTATTTACCCTCAGACGCAAACCGAAGCGTGGAGTATTTTGCACAACAGCCTCGAAACCCTGGTGAGATACGCTTCTGGAATGCCCATCACCTTGCTGCTTGAACCGGCTCATTGCATGGAAACCGACCTGGTGAAAACCGTGGACGAAGGAATCGAATTGATCCACGATCTTGGGAAAGGAATTGGGTTGCTGCCTGACACAGGTCATCTATTCATCAACGATGAATCTTTGGCAGAAACCGTAATGAAAACCTCTGGAATGCCCTGCCACTGGCACATTGACGACAATCAAGGGAAGAGCGATGACCATCTGATCCCGGGAGATGGCAAGATCGACTTCCTCCCCTTCTTTCAAGCCTTGACGAAGAGCGGATATCAAGGAATGATCGCCGTTGAGCTTGGCTACAGCTATATTCTGGATCCAGACACGGCATCGCTTCAAAGTTTGACCACCCTGAAACAAATCGCCACGGAGGCTGCGTGATGAGCCAAGAAAATTCGCCCTCCATGAAAAACCGACTGATCGGCGCGCTGCCCAAAATCGGAATCAGGCCAGTGATCGATGGACGACGCAACGGCGTGCGAGAATCGCTTGAAGACCAGACCATGCAGATGGCCCTGTCAGTCAAAGCGCTGATTGAGCAGGAATGCCGACATGCCTGCGGGCTGCCTGTGGAAGCTGTGGTTGCAGACAGCACCATCGGGGGGGTGGCCGAAGCCGCCCGCTGCGCAGAACAATTCAGGTTGGCCGGTGTTGGCGCGGTGATCAGCGTTACCCCCTGTTGGTGTTATGCTGCCGAGACGATCGACATGGATCCGCTCATTCCAAAAGCGATCTGGGGGTTCAACGGCACCGAGCGGCCCGGTTCAGTTTATCTTGCCGGGGCATGCGCCGCTCACGATCAAAAAGGATTGCCGGTTTTCAAGATCTACGGGAGGGATATTCAAGACCGGACCGACCCCAGCGTGCCTCAAGACGTGGCGGAAAAGATCCTTCGCTTTACACGTGCGGCGATCGCCGCAGCGACCCTGCGCGGCAAAAGCTACCTTTCTGTAGGCGGTGTTTCAATGGGCATCGCCGCTTCGATCGTCGACAGCGACTTTTTTCAGTGCTACCTTGGAATGCGCTGCGAAACTGTCGACATGAGCGAACTCGTGCGGCGCATCGAACGGAAAATCTTTGATCAGCAGGAATATGAACAAGCTCTGCAATGGACGCGTGCCTACTGCTACGAAATGGAGGACCCCAATTCGCTGGAAAAACAGCGCACACGCGCTGAAAAAGATCAGGATTGGTCAACCTCGATTAAAATGGCCTTGATCGTGCGCGATCTGATGATTGGCAACCCTGCATTGACCGAACTCGGTTATCAGGAAGAAGCAGAAGGTCACAATGCCATCGCAGCTGGATTTCAAGGTCAGCGCCAATGGACGGATCATTTTCCGACCGGTGATTTCATGGAAGCCGTCCTTAATTCACCGTTTGATTGGAACGGCATTCGTGAACCTTATATATTGGCGACCGAGAATGACAGCCTGAACGCTGTGGGTATGTTATTTGGGCATCTGTTAACCGGCCGATCCCAAATCTTCGCGGATGTGCGGTCTTTTTGGAGCCCCGAAGCCATTTTGAGGGTGACAGGTGAAAAGCTGGTTGGGCGAGGAGAGAACGGTTTCTTGTACTTAACCAATTCCGGCGCGGCAGCCCTGGATGGCTGTGGAGCCTGCCTGCGGCAGGCTCAGCCGGTGGTTAAGTCGTTTTGGGAGATCCAAGCAGAAGAAGTAAAGGACTGCCTGAGCGACACCCGTTGGGCGGCGGCCAAATTGGCCACGTTCAGAGGGGGAGGTTTCTCATCCGCCTGGGAATCTGAAGGAGGTATGCCCTTCACGATGATGCGCATCAACCTGGTGAAAGGGTTGGGGCCGGTTTTTCAGATCATCGAAGGCCAGTCCATCACCCTGCCGCCATCGATCCATCAAAAAATTGTCGGGCGAACCGACCCCACCTGGCCGCGAACCTTTTTTGTGCCTGAGCAACGCGACGGCTTGCAGGATGTGTTTGACGTGATGCAGCGCTGGGGATCCAATCACTGCGCGCTGACTTACGGGCATGTCGGAGCCGATCTGATCACCCTGGCCTCCATGCTGCGCATTCCAGTGACCCTGCACAACGTTGCGTCCATTTTCCGCCCCAGCAGTTGGGACCATTTTGGGTCTGAAAATTTGCAAGATGCCGATTATCGCGCCTGTCAGAACTTCGGCCCGCTTTATGGCCATTATTGAGTTATTCGAACTTTTCAAAAGGAGTTAATATGACCGCAATAACCGAATCCCCAAGCAGTCTGAAGAAGATCCGTTGGTATGACCATATTCTGCTGAATATCAATTATTTCTCCCTCACCTTACGCACCCAGGTGCTGGCCGGGTTGATCGTGCCCCTGCTGGTGCAGAATTTCGTGGGCGAAGCACAAAAAGGGACCTACTACGGCACCATCCGTCTGTGGGCGCTGATGGTGGCGCTGCTCAGTCAAACGCTAATGGGTCTGTTGAGCGACCGCTCGACCAGTAAATTTGGCAGAAGGCGGCCCTTTATTTTCGTCGGCACCGTGTTGGAGGTGCTGGTGATCCTCAGCCTGGTCTGGATCGCGGGAATGGAAGGCATGACCGGTTACATCGTCCTGTTCGTAGCGTATATTATCTCAATGATCCTTTCCAACACCTCCCAGGCCGCCACACAAGCCTTGATCCCCGACATGGTGCCGCAGGAAAAACGCGGCCTGGCCTCCGGGGTCAAGATCCTCTTTTCAGTGCCACTGCCTCTGATCGTGGTGGGGCTGGTGGTGACACCCATGATCAGTAAAGGGAACATGGTGGCTGGGCTCATCGCCACCTGCGCCACCATGCTGGTTTGCATGGGACTGGCCATGCTGCTGCGCGAGAAACCGCTTGAGCAGAAACCTGCAGCGCTCAACTGGAAGCCGTTTTTCAGCCTGGTGCTGATGACCGCCGTTTTTACCGTCATTATCCTGGGGTTGGGAGAGGTGGTGAAGCGGCTCATCCCAAACCTTGGAGATGCCTCCAAGTTCGTCTTCGGGGCGGTGGGAGTGGTGGCGATGATCCTCGCGGTGATTGGAGGCGTAACCGCATCGCTAAACGTGCATATGGATAAAAGCATCCGCCAGAACAAGTCTTTCGTCTGGCTGGTGATCACCCGCCTGGCGGCTTTTGTGGCGATCAATAATCTGGCGTCATTTTTGTTTTATTTCTTCCAGGAAAAATTCAACATGCCCGTTGAAGAGGCTGTTTCGCTGGCCGGGCTGCTACCGATGGTATTGGGAGGGTTCATCGTGGTCTTCGGATTGGCCGCGGGTTGGCTGTGCGACCGTTTTTCGCGCAAATTGATGACCACTGTCTCTGGGGTTGCCGGAGCGATCGGTGTCGCCATCATGGTGTTTGGACAAGATGTAGCCAGCATGTATGTGGCAGCAGCAATCTTCGGCCTGGCTTATGCCCTGTTTGACGTGGCCACCTGGGCCCTGGGCACCGATATCATCCCGAAGGAGCGGGCTGGCGAGTTCTTCAGCCTGCAAAACCTGGCCGGCGCCGGGGCCGGCGCCATCGGCGCGTATATCGGTGGAACCATCGCCGACCATTCGGGGTATGTATTGATGGTCAGCATGTTCGGTGTGATGTTCCTGCTGGCTGCCATCACCTCGCTCTTTATCAAGGTGCCAAAAGCTGGAAATTGATGCGACACTATTAACATAAATTTCAAGAACAAGTAATGGGAGTCATCTAACAGACTCCCGAAAATGTTATGACTCACTGTAACTCTACGAAACAAACCCCATAAACCGGGAGTCTTAAAAACAGACTCCCGGTTTAATCTGTTTTGCGTTATAGTTGAGGGCATCATGAAAACGAAGATCCCTCCCCTTTTTGCAGTGCTTACCCTGCTCGGCATGGGTCTGGTGCTGCTGACGCGCATCGTGCGACCTGGATTGGGCGATCCCCTGCCGGCGGTCGGATTCATTTTTGGCGTGCTGCCCAATTTTGGCGCAGGGCTGGGGCTGCCCTCGGTGTTGACGATCCTGGCGATTTGGAATCAACATAAATTCAAACGCGCTTATCCCCTGCGGACGGTCGTGCTGACCTGTTCACTGATCAGCCTGGTTGGCCTGAGCGCCTGGGAGTTCACGGGCGGGACGATCGACAAATACGATCTACTGGCCTCACTGGCCGCGATCCTGATCTCGCTTGGTCTGCTCCTGCTGATCACGCGAAAACCAATAAAAGAAGCTGCCCATGAAAATTAGACCCGCCACTGAAGACGACGCGCCTGCCCTGGTCAACATCTATAATCCTTTCATCACCGACACGGTGGTGACCTTTGAATACGAACCCGTCAGCGCGGAAGAGTTCGCCGGGCGCATCCGCAAGGTGCTGGAGGGGGGCTACCCCTACCTGGTGGCAGAGGAAGAAGGTAAAGTAATCGGCTACGCCTACGCCACCCAGTGGCGCACGCGGGCCGCTTACCGCTACACGGTGGAATCCACCATCTACCTGGATCCTTCACACCGCAGCAAAGGGCTGGGCACTACGCTTTACCGCGCCCTGCTGGACGAGCTCAAAGCGCGCGGCATCCACGTAGTGATCGGCGGCATCACTTTGCCCAACCCGGCCTCCGTGGCGCTGCACGAGAAGCTGGGCTTCAAGCAGGTGGCGGGGTTTGACGAGGTGGGATACAAATTCGAGCGCTGGCTGGATGTGGGATTCTGGTGGTTGAAATTGTAGGGATAAATTTATTTGTGTGCCAACCCCAAACACCTAGTAATGTGAACGACACCACCATATATGGGTTCTGGCGACCTATTACTACCACCTATGGGCTTCTGATGGCGGAAATTGTAGAATGAGCATTTTTTATGACCAACCCCAAAACCCGGGAGTTTACGAAAACTCCCGGGTTTTTTTGTTTGTAGCGAAAAATAGTTCTTCAGAATCGTGTCAACCGATTTTCGGGGTTGTAAGATTGAAGCGTTGGATCCCTGCATTTATAAAGATAAAACCCATCAAATCCTCTCCGGAGAAGCCCATGAAGCGCACCCTCGCCGTCCTCACCCTCACGTTCCTGGTCGTTATTTCTATGCTGACCGCCTGCCAGACCAGCACAGCGCTTGAAGCGCTGCCGGCCGAGCCGCAAGAGGTGACCTTCAGCGCCGCGGACGGCACCGAACTGCAGGGCCGCTATTACCCGGCCGCAACCAACCCCGCCCCGCTGGTGGTGATGATGCATTGGTGGGACGGCGACATGAGCGACTGGTACGAGCTAGCCGTCTGGCTGCAGAACCGCGGCCAGGC
>CAZRHZ010000098.1:0-6665 GCA_964599995.1 uncultured Anaerolinea sp.
ATCATTCCGAATCAAAAATTGAAATTTAATAAATTGATTTTCCCCATATGCTGTGTGTATAATTTTTTCGTTGAATTCATATTTCTTTTGGAGGATATCATGTCATTTTTTGGAAAACTCAAACAAGGTTTAGGGATCGGAACGGCCAAGGTGGAATTGCAGGTACCCGGCCAGGTTGAAAAAGCCAGCGCTGAAATCGCCGGCAAGGTAGTCATCACCGCCAAGAGTGATCAAAAAGTTCAATCCATCAAGCTGGCTTTCGTCGAAGAATACACTCAAGGCCGCGATGAAAACAAAACCACCCGCGAGTACACCCTGGGCAAATTGGATCTGAATGAACCGTTTGATATCAAGCAGGATGAGCAGAAGGTGATCGATTTTAAACTCCCCTTCCAGCTCGCTCTTTCCAGCAATCAATCGCTGGCTGAGGAAAAAGGCGTGATGGGTGCCCTTGGCAAGGTGGCGGTCTTCGCCAAGAATGAAAAATCAGAGTTCAAGGTAAAGGTCAGTGTGGATCTGCTGGGTGTGGCACTGGATCCCAGTGACTCACAGGACGTTCACCTCATCTGATCGTCTTTCGCTGTCGATATTCAACCGCTTGAACTATTGTTCAGGCGGTTTCTTTTTTAGTGTGTTTTTCCGGGAGTTTTGTCACTAACGGATCCAACCAGAGTAATTTAAGCTTGAACCGCGAAACTATTCTGTTAATAAATCGTATATATTTCGTCGGCATATTGCACGGTTCAACGAGGATAAATGGACGCTTCAACCGCAGCAAAACAAAAAGTACGTGTTCTGACTCCACTATTGATTATTTTTATGGTCGCCATGATCCTGGCCAATTTGGGCGGGAGCATGTACGGTCCGTTTGAGGCTCTCTATTTGGAGGACCTAGGCGCAAACGTTACCACGATCGGCTTGTTTTACACGCTGGCACAGATAGTTCCCCTGATTCTGCAAATATTCGGCGGCTGGATCTCCGATTCCATAGGACGCTTGAAAGCCATCGCCATTGGCAGCATTTTTGGAACGATCTCACAGATCATCCTGGTTCTTTCGAACGCCTGGGGTTGGGTGCTGCTTTCAAGCATGGTTGGCTCCGGTGCCCGTTCTTTGGTGGGACCCAGTTTTGATGCCTTTATCGCTGAAAACTCCTCCGAGCACAATCGCGCCAGAGTGTTTGGCGTCTCCCAAACGCTGTTTGGAATTGTGTCAGTGCTTGGCCCTCCCCTTGGCGGATGGATCGTGGAGAATTTCAGCTTCAAGACCATGTTAGTGGCAGCTGCCATTCTTTACATTATGGCAACTGTGATCCGGCTGATCATGGCCAGGAACTCATCAAAAAAGGAAAACACCGAAAATGATCGGGTTCCCTTAACGCTCAAAAGCCTGGGGAATAATCTGAAATTGATGTTTGGCTTGATCTTTGCTGGTGGCATCATCACTTGGATCATGATCACAGACGGTGTGCGTGACATTTCTTTTGGCATTTCATTTAACTTCTTCAGCCTTTATCTGGAGCAGGTTGCCAATCTTAATCTGCAAACCATTGGCATTCTAACGGGGGTAAATGGCTTGTTCTCGATGGCGTTCATGATCCCTGGTGGCTGGCTTTCGGATAAATTTGGAGAACGTCTGGGCATCATGCTTGGCTTCTTCTTGAATTTTGTCGCCATTGGTCTGATTGCCATCATCCCGCCCGCCAGCGCAGCCTGGATCTATTTTCTGGGATTCGCGATTGCGGGGATCGGAATTGGTTTGGTCGCGCCTGCTTATCAATCACTGATCAGCAAGGCCGTTCCATCTCATCTGCGTGGTACTGCATTTGGCTTGTTCAGCACCAGTCTGGGCATCGTCTCACTTCCCGCCCCCTTTATCGGCAGCCTGTTGTGGAAGAATTTCAGCCCGCAGCTGCCTTTTGCGATCACTGCAGTGGTATGTTTGCTCTCGATCATTCCGGTATGGTTTAAATTCAAGCTACCCAAAGCAGAACCTACAACAACCGAAAACCAGTCCAGTTCCTGATAGAGGATTGAACATTTACAATGCACCTCCCGCGGATCACCTGTTAACAACGGCCCTCGGGAGGCTCTTTTCTCTCATAAAATCTCGACTCATATTTTGCGTATCAAACGAGGATAATTTTGCCGGGAGAATTTCCTATGGCTTTCAACTGCCATCGTTTGGGAGGTGTTCCCATATATCTTTCAAACATCTTGGTGTAATGTGAAGGAGAGGAGTATCCAAAGGTAAGCGCGATGTCGTTGATGGTGTATCTGTGCGAAGCCAATAGATCGCAGGATTCTTGGATTTTTGTTTTGTGGATGAATTCGGTCAGAGTCATACCCATCTCGTTTGCGAACTGGCGGCATAAATGTTCACAACTCACAGCCAGTTCTTTCGACACCTGCGATAACGACAAGGGGGAAGCCAGGTTTCTTCTCACATAATTCACAGTTTTCACGATCAGATCTGAATGGTTTTTGAGGGCATAATCTCGAACAGCTTTCGCGAATTCGGTGACGATCTCGTAATCAAGTTCACGCAAAGAAGTGGCGTTGGTTTGCTGTTCTATTCGAATTGCAAAAGTATGAGACATGCTATGGGCCAGGCTCTGACTCAACCCACCTCTGATGGCAGACCGTAAACTGATCGAATTCAAGGTAATGGATAAATTCTTGATCTCCCGTAACGGATCGTTTGGGTAACGAGGGGGCATGTTAAAACTCGAGATATTTCTTGGCATGGCGGTCCGTAGAAACTCGACGTCACCGTGTTCGATTGCAGAAAGTATTCTGGCCTCTGCCGCATAGTTTTCTTCAACGTAATCAAGGGTGACAAATTTCTCCTCGCTGACATCGCATTCTTCTGTCGTGATAGCCGTTTGATCTTCTATGAGAATCTCGGGTTCTTGAAGTGAAGATTCCATACAGTCCTGCAATACTCCAGCGAGATGTGGCAGTATTTCACGGTGAAAGGAAGGAACCACACCCATAAAGGATTCCAATATCGCGCCATTGTCACTCCCAATTTTCATTTTATGCATGGCGTATCTCAGTTCGACGCTGCTGATTCGTTCGACGACCAAAGGGCCTAAGGTGACCGCGTATCTTTCGTCGTTACGTGTGACCAGGGTGGTGAGGAACCAGAAACTGAAAGCATCGATCCTGATCTGGATTTTGCCTATTGGTTGTTGATCCCTGGAGAGGGAGTAAATTTTCCTGAAATTTTCTCGAAGCGAATTCTCGAAAACTCTGGCCAGGAACGTGGGCAATCGCAAACCAAAGAAGGGTGTAATGGAGTCGTCTCGAGAAGAGTATAGATAGGTGTTTGTAGGGATGACGGCAATAAAATTTGAACATTTAACTTTAAGTTGCTCAAGCATCACGATCTCCTGGAATTTGTCGATTCAATATATCAATAATATGCGAATATCAATCAAAATCATATACGAAATTTCTTATCAACGCAAGATATTATGATCGCAGGGAAACCTTTGCAAATATCCCCTCAAGGAGAAAACTCAGTGAGAAAAAAAATTAGTTTCAACCACGACTGGTCTTTTATCAAGAAAGCAGTTTCTTTCCCCGAAGTGGAACGTATGACTGGTGAGCTAGTGACACTTCCGCATACCTGGAACGCTCAGGATGGACAGGACGGCGGCAATGATTATCACCGCGGCCTTTGCTGGTATGTCAAACATTTCGCGCAGCCGAAAGGCGAACGTATATTTGTTGAATTTCAGGGTGTGAATTCGACAGCGAAGGTTTATCTAAATGGCGAATTGGTCGCACAGCACGACGGTGGATACTCTACCTTTCGGGTGGAGATCACAAACCAACTTCGGGATCAAAATACACTGTGTGTCTCCGCGGATAATTCGCCCAGCGAACGAGTTTACCCGCAGTTTGCAGATTTCACTTTTTACGGCGGCATCTACCGCGAAGTAAACCTGATCTGTGTTTCAGACAGCCATTTTGCCCTGGATGATCTTGGTTCGACGGGTGTCTATGTGACTCCGTTTCTCAATGGAAGAGATGCCCGTGTTCGCGTGGAAACGAAGATTACCCATCCAAAGAACGATCAGAAAGTCAGTGTCCGCCTTTTAGACGCGCGTGGAAAGTTGGTGGTTGAGAAGACGCAAAAAGCCACTGTGAATGAGTTTGAGCTGGAAATTCCGGATGTTCGTCTCTGGAATGGCATCCATGATCCTTATTTATATTCCGCTGAGGTGCGATTAATGCACAACGGGCAGGAAATCGATAATCTATCAGTTCCTTTTGGGGTGAGGGAGTTCCATGTTGACCCGAATCACGGATTCTTCCTGAATGGGCGCAGTTATCCGCTGCGGGGAGTGTCGCGCCACCAGGATCGATTAGACAAAGGCAACGCTTTGAATCGTGAAGATCACGAGGAGGATGTGCGTCTGATCGCTGATATGGGAGCGACCTACGTGCGGCTTGCGCACTATCAGCACGATCCATACTTCTATGATCTTTGCGACCGAACCGGGTTGGTGGTTTGGGCTGAGATCCCGTTCATTTCCAAATATCTACCCGATGGGGATGAGAACGCGGTCTCGCAGATGACCGAATTGGTTAAACAAAACTACAACCATCCCTCCATCGTGTGTTGGGGGTTGTCCAACGAGATCACCATGAGCGGTGAAAGTGAAAAGCTGATCGCTCTGCACAAGAAACTCAACGATCTGTGCCACCGGCTTGATCCGCAGCGCAAGACGGCCATCGCCAACGTTAGCATGCTGCCGGTGGACAGTCCCATGAATGATATTCCAGATTTGTTTTCTTACAACCATTACTTTGGCTGGTACGGCGGGCAGGTGGAAGACAACGCTCCGTGGCTGGATGATTGCCACGCCAAACATCCCAATAAGGCTTTTGGCCTTTCTGAATATGGATGCGAGGCCATTTTAAAATGGCACACCAGCGAACCCAAATGCGGCGATTATTCAGAAGAATACCAGGCTTATTATCACGAGAAGATGCTAGAGACTTTCGCGGATCGCCCGTATCTCTGGTCAACCGCGGTGTGGAACATGTTCGATTTTGGCAGCGATATGCGCGATGAAGGGGGAGAAGCGGGCAAGAACCACAAGGGCCTGGTTACGTTTGATCGCAAGATCAAGAAGGACAGCTACTTTATTTATAAAGCATGGTGGAGTCAAGAGAAATTCATTCACCTTTGTGGGCGGCGTTACGTTGAGCGAGCAGAAGAAGTGACGCGCGTTAAGGTATATTCCAATTGTGACCAAATCGATCTCTATGTAAATGGGATTCAGGTGGGGCAACAGCAGGGTGCACACATCTTCACCTTTGATGTGCCATTGAAAATGGGGGAGAATGCGATCGTTGCGCGCAGCGGTGAACTCTCCGACGCGATCATTCTCCAACGTGTCTCTGAGCCCAATCCCAATTATGTGCTGCCGTTTGGGGGTAAAGACATCCAAAACTGGTTCGATCCGCAGGGCAAGAAAGTGGTCTTTGAGTTCCCCAAGGGTTATTACTCGGTAAAGGATTCAGTTAATGAAATCATGAAGAATCCGGCTGGAAGAGAAATCTTGCAGGGCATGTTGGACAGGATCTCGCAGAATTTCTCTGGGGCTGGAATGGAAATCCCACCTGGGATGATGAAAATGCTAGGCAGTCAATCCATTGAACGGTTATTTGGTTTGGCAAGCATGTCCGGCAAGAAGATCCCGAAGGAATTACTCCTTCAAATGAACCAGATGCTTAATAAAATCAATAAAGGATAATGAGGAGAATAAGCGATGGCCAAGAATATGCGACCCCTGGATGAAAACGGTTTTCCCAAGTTTGGATTCATCGACAAATTTGCTTACGCGGCAGGCGATTTCGGCTGCAATATGTCGTTTGCCCTGGCGAGTTATTTGGCCTTGTTCTATACCCAGTATATTGGCATGAGCGCTTCGCTATTTGCGTTGTTGCTCGTCATCTTGAAGATTTGGGATGCCATCAACGATCCCATCATCGGCGGATTGATGGATGGCAGCAAGAAGAAATATAAAAGAGGCAAGTTTAAAACCTTCATCTTTGTGGGTTCTTTCGGCTTGATCATTTCCGCTGCTTTGTGCTACATTCCCATCCCGAACGCTGATCTATGGATCAAAATCGTGGTGTGCATGTTGGGGTACATGGCGTGGGATCTGTTCTACACGGTCGTCAATGTGCCTTACGGCTCGATGGTTTCAGTGATCACCGCTGAAGCCGGCGAACGCGCGCAGCTCTCAGCCTGGCGTACTGCTGGCGCATTCATTGCCGGAATGGGCATCGCCGTTGTGCTGCCTTTGATGATCTTTGACCAAGACAACAACCTGCTTGGCGGAAAGATGTTCCCCATCGCGTTGGTGATGGGTGTGATCGCTTTCTTTGCCTTCCAACTGCTTCTTCGTGGAACAACAGAGCGTATTCGCACTGAAGACCTTTCTGTTGAAGAGAAACAAAAGGAAAAAGAGCAATTCAATTACTTTAAAACCATCGGCAATTTTGCAAAGAATCGCGGCGCGATGGGAGTCACACTGGCAATTGTCGCGTACTTTCTGGGTTCTTATGGGGCGCAAACCGCAACAACAGTCATGTTCCAATCTTATTTTCATAATGCCAGTCTTTCAGGCATCGTGATGTTGA
>CAZRHZ010000098.1:6765-9528 GCA_964599995.1 uncultured Anaerolinea sp.
GTCATGTTCCAATCTTATTTTCATAATGCCAGTCTTTCAGGCATCGTGATGTTGATCGGATACCTCCCCATGTTCTTTGTTATGCCCTTTATCGCGAAGATTGTACGTAAATGGGGCAAGAAAGAAGCCTCGCAAGTAGGCATGGTGTTGCCTGTTCTGGCTAGCGTGTTGATGCTTGTTCTTCCAATTACGGGCGATACCCAGGGCATGATCTTATATCTTGTATTAACCATGATCAGTGGTTTGGGGATGGCGATTTTCATGATCACTGCCTTTGCCATGGTGGCGGATGCCATTGACTATAACGAATGGAAAACCGGAAGACGCGAGGAGGGTACGATCTATGCCATCCATTCCTTCTTCCGTAAGATCGCACAGGGTGTTGGTCCCTCCATTGGTTTGATCCTCATGCAAGCCCTCGGATATGTGGGAACGTTGGGCGCGAACCAGACGGTGCAGACCGCGTCAAATATGCGATACATGGTGGCTGGCATGGCACTTTTCGGAGCCATTGCATCGTGGGCATGCATACGCTTCATCTACAACATCGACAAAAACACTTTAATTCAAATGGAAACCGACTTGGGTCATTTCGCCACCAAACTTGTTGGAAACCAGACAGCGGAATAAATAGAAACACTACAAACAGCCGACGAAATTCTCGACTCGCCGGCTGTTATTTTTATTGGATATGGATTGATGCTTCCAGTTATTATTCGATAAATGTGGGACCGGTGGAACATTGAGCGAGGAACAGAGCGTACATTTTCGTTGCAGTCAGCAGCGATGTAACGGAGATCTTTTCATCTTCTTTGTGGGCGCAGTTCTTTACCTCAGGGAAGTTGGGCCCCCATGAAACAAAATTCTGCATGGCTTTGGCGTAAGTTGTGCCTGGGGTGGAAATGAAATCTGATTTGAATCCGTATTCCTCGTAGACTTTCGCCATCAATTGCAGCGCTGGATGGAGCGGGTCAACTGCCATGCCCGGCAGAGCGTTGAGCATCTTAACCGAATATTGAAATTCCTGGGCATGTGACTCGAATGCACTTAGTAAATCTTCCACCCGGGTGCCCTGTTTCTGTCTGACATTGATACACAATTGCACTCCATTATCGGTGAGTTTCAAGACTGTGGGCACGCAAGTCGTTTCCTTGCCTCCGGGAATGTGAGCTGGGTCGTTGATCTGAGGGTTCAATCCCAGCCGGCTGCCGGAGGTATCGTCGAGCAGCCAGGTCTGGATGAAGCGAATGAAGTTCAGATCCTGGCGGTGTGAAAGACCTCGGCAGAGCGCTTCAATGGCGTTTTTGCCGAATTCTGGGGTGGAACTGTGGGCTGAGACACCTTCAAACTGGATGGCGGGTTCTCCTGTAAATTGGATCAAAGCGTTGGAGGGGATGGTGTTCATGCTTGCACCTGCCTGCAAAGCAGTCAGCTCAGAGCGGGCGGATTCATGGAAGTCAAGAATGATATCGGCATAACCGCTCTCGATATTACAAATGGGAAAATCTCCATCCGGTGAAAATCCGTAATCGGGGGTGCCAAAGTCTCTCTTGAAATGAGCCATATCCGGCCAATCGCCGCCTTCCTCGCCTGACCCCACGATCAACCAGATCTGTTTGTTTAGCGGCACATTCAAATCCAACATTGCTTTGAGAGCGTAAAGGCTGGCGATGACCGCGCCCTTATCATCCAAAACGCCCCGTCCCCATAGGTACTCTCCGTCAAAATCACCGCTGAAAGGGAGGTGAGTCCACTTGGTTGGGTCTCCAATTTCCACCACATCCACGTGCGCCAGCAAACCCACTTTTTCTTTTCCTGTGCCGATACGGGCGAGCAGGGCATCTTTTTCGCGGGTCAATAGGCAGGCGATCCCCATGGCTTCTGCTTTTTGTTGAACGAATTTGAGCGCGTTGAGATTGGCATCGTAATGCCCATATATACTTTCGATTCGAATTAAATTGCGAATGTCCTCGATCAGGTCGGTTTTCTTGTTTTCAATATATGCATCGATGGATGCTTTCATTAAGACTCCATGGGGTGTTTGTTGAAAAGGGCGTTTTGTCATTAATTCAATTTACGAAAAACCTGGAAAAACAGTAGATCAGAATGGGAAGTAAACCCATGAAAGCGATACCACTCCACTTTCACCTGATAGATTATACGGGGAAAATTGGGCGCGTCAATTGATCTTTGCAGGGGACGAAAATCACTAAAAAGACGAACTCAATTGTTGAGTCCGTCTTTTTAGATGTGCGTTTACATTGACTCTGAAGAGTAAAACTTCGCGAGTTGCTTGCCTTTTAGATAGACGAAGGCCAGGTAGGCGATGTGGATCAGTGAGACCACGAAAACGGGGAGAAAAGCGATCTTGATCTGCAAGACCAGGACGATCGCAATATCAAAGACGTGCAAGAAGACCGGGATGTAGAAGAGCAGCCCATCCTTTTTCATGTCGAAGGGTTGGTTGATCTTCTGGTAACGCAGCAGGATGAACAGCGCAAAGGCGTAGTTGAAAATCAACATGCCGACCTCCGCACCGCGTGTGTACATCGGGAAGAAGGGCTGCAGGAAGAGGAAGAAGCGGCTGGTGGTCACCAGAAGCAGCAAGGCTGGGATGACGGCCAGAAAAGGATAGGCGTACCCAAAACCGTCTTTCTGGTTCTTCTTGTCCATCCACATGCCCAGTTCGATGAAAAGGACATAGAAGGCCATCATATACATCCAACCGGAGAAGTTGAAGAACGGGATGCCGAAAAAGGTGCC
>CAZRHZ010000099.1:0-9330 GCA_964599995.1 uncultured Anaerolinea sp.
CCTATACCTGGGTGACCATCGCGGGTGGACCTGACACCTTTGATCCCGCTCTGGCCTACGATACTGCCAGTGGCGAAGTGATCCAAAACACCATGGAAACCCTGGTCTTCTATGATGGCGAGTCTGCCGCGAAATTCAGACCGCAGTTGGCCACTGAATGGACTGTCTCTGAAGACGGTACCGTTTACACTTTCACCATCCGCGAAGGTGTCAAATTCCATGAAGGTGGAGACCTGACCCCGAGTGATGTGGCTTACTCCATTCAACGTGGTTTGCTGCAGGGTGGATACATCTCTCCGCAGTTGCTGCTGGCTGAACCTTTCTTCGGTGTTGGCCTGGATGACATCTCCATGGTTGTGGACGAAGGCGCTTCCGCTGACGACCGCGCTTTGATGTCTGCCAACGATCCTGCCGTTTTGGTTGCCGCATGCGAAAAAGTGAAAGCCGCCATCGTGGCTGACGACGCCGCTGGCACCGTCACCATGACTCTTGCCCAGCCTTGGGGTCCCTTCCTGGCCACTCTGGCCAACAGCTGGGGTTCCATCATGGACATGGAATGGGTGATCGAGAATGGTGGTTGGGATGGTTCCTGCGATACCTGGCAGAACTACTATGCCATGACCTCCGCTGAAAATCCCTTCAGCAAGATCATCAATGGTACCGGCCCCTTCAAACTGGATTACTGGACTGAAGGCGAAGAAGTCTCCCTGGTTCGCAATGATGAGTACTGGGCTGAACCCGCTGCTTTGTCTCGTGTTCTGATCAAAGAAGTTGCCGAGTTCGGTACCCGCCTCTCCATGTTCCTGGCTGGCGATGCTGATTCCATCCAAGTTCCCGCTGCATTCCGCACCCAGGTTGATCCATACGTGGGCGAAATCTCGATCTACGACGAAGAAACCACCCTCATGGGTGAGGTCCAGAACGTTTGCGCAGTCGATACCAACAAGTTGGGTCTCGAGCGCTTCACCCTCTGCGACACAGTCAGCGATCAGCCGTTCCGCGTCCTCTATGGACAACCCGGCCTGTACCTGGATGTGATCCTGTTCAACTTCGGCATCGAGTAATTCGAGTTCCGAAGAAGCTTTTGGATGTACGCGGGGGTCTTGCAAAAGACCCCCGCACAACCTAAAATTTTGTTCTGCGAAATGATTGGAAGTTGCTTCTGTTCATTTCGAAGCGCAAAACTAACAATGAGGTGTTTAGATGGTCAATTATATAATACGCCGATTACTACTGGTGCCCGTGCTGCTATTTGGTGTGACGGTGATCATTTTTTCACTGTTGCAATTTCTCGATCCAGTAGCGCGATCCGCACTGTATGTGCGCGATTTTCCAAGAAATGACAAGCAAATCGCGGCAATTATTAAACATTACGGGTTGGATCAACCCATCTATGTTCAATATTGGACCTGGTTGACTGGCAAGGTGGATCCTCTGACGGGTGAAAGAGAAGGCGGTATCATTTTTGGCGATTTTGGTTATTCCCGCACCGCCACACAACCTGTTGTGGATATCATCAAAGCAAGATTCCCTAACACCTTGGATCTTACCATCTGGGCGGTTTTTCCGGTCTTGTCGGTGGGCATCTGGCTGGGGGTGAAAGCAGCGGTCCACCAAAACGGATGGATCGACCAGGCAGCGCGAATTTTTAGTATTATCGGTACTTCATTTCCGGTGTTTGCGTTTGGTCTATTGGTTTTGATGATCTTTTATGCCAAGTTGCAGTGGTTCCCACCGGGAAAGATGTCTGACTGGGTTAGTCTGGAAATCAATGCCGGAGAATTCATCCGGTACACCAAACTGCTCACCATCGACGCGATCTTAAATTGGCGTTGGGATATCTTTTGGGATGCCATCAAGCACATGCTCCTGCCGATCTTGACCTTGTCTTACATCTCTTGGGCGACATTTGTGAGGGTTACGCGTTCGTCCATGTTGGAGACCTTGCGCATGGAATACGTGGTTACGGCGCGCGCCAAAGGCTTGAAAGAAAAGGATGTGATCAAGCACCATGCGCAGCCCAACGCGATGATCCCGGTGGCGACACTGGCAGGTTTTCAGGTGATTGGTCTGTTGGGTGGCGTGGTGATCACCGAGACGGTTTTCAATTACCCTGGCATAGGTGAAGCCGCAGCGAACGCGGCTCAAAACCTGGACGTTGTCACAGTGTTGGGATTCGCGATCTTTAATGGCTTGATCCTGATCCTGGCCAACCTGGTCGTGGATGTAATGTACGGCATTATCGATCCGCGCGTGCGGTTGTCATAAGGAGACATCAATGATCGCAAATCCTACTGGAGATAACACATTACTGAAGGATACACTGCCGGAGCGGAAGATCGGCTGGTTTGAACGTTTCTTGGGACCGGAGAACTATCGCATTGTTAAAGGTTTGATGAAAACCCCTGCATCGATTCTGGGGTTCATCCTGATCCTGTTGTTCATCCTGATCGCGATATTTGCTCCCGTCATTGCACCACCGGTTGGAAAAGATGCTTACCGCATACCGCGCGACGGATACAAATCAGAACCGCAGCCCATGGGAACCCCCTGGCTGAAGAATGTTCCCGATGTGCCTTTCTGGTATAAAGCAGTAACTGGTAAAACAGAATGGGTGCATCTGCTCGGAACTTCAGAAGGTCAATATGATATCTTCTATGGTTTGATTTGGGGCACGCGCACGGCCTTCAAGACCGGTTTCATCGTGGTGATCGTTACTTTCCTGATTGGCACTTTATTGGGATCTGTTTCAGCGTATTATGGCGGTTGGGTGGATAACGTGATCATGAGGATCGTGGATATCTTCATGACACTGCCATTCATTCTGGCTGCTTTGATCATGGCAGCTGTGCTGATCCCGGTCATCGGAAGAGGTACCCTGCCTGCGGTGCTGGCACTTTCTGCCTTTGGATGGATGGCGTATGCCAGGATCATCCGCGGTGATATCCTTTCGGTCAAGGAACGTGACTATGTGCTGGCCGCCAAGGTGGTGGGTGTGAAAGACAGCCGCATTTTGTTCAAGCACATCTTGCCCAATGCGGTCTTTCCGACCTTGATCTATGCCTCCCTGGATATTGGCAATATCGTGCTTGGGTTTGCTGCCCTCTCTTTCTTGGGCATTGGCACCGAGATTGGCTATGCAGACTGGGGACAGGTGCTCAGTTTCGCGCGAAACTGGATCACCAGCCTGGCTACATATTGGTATATTGTCATATGGCCCACTGTGACGCTTGTCCTCTTCGTCATGGGTTGGAACCTGGTGGGCGACGCCCTGCGTGATGTGCTGGATCCCCGCATGCGCGGCAAAAACTAAACCAGGTGTAATGATTAACTTTCTCCGACCCGCGAACAGCGGGTCGGTTCTTTAACCAACATTGCCTTATAATTAGGGAAATACGATCAAATGGTTGCTTGGAGAATGAAAATGGCCTTTCACATGATGCGGATCACGAAGCGAGCCTTTGGGGTGGCTTTGTTGGCGGCGGTGCTGTTAACTTCCTGTTCGGGTGGAAAGACCACACCCACGGAGCAGCTCACACAACCAGAACCCACCGCTACAGCCACCGCCCTTCCCGAACCGAAACGGCTGGTAGTCTGTCTCGGAGAAGAACCTCAATCGTTGTACCTTTATGGCAGTTCCAGCCAGGCCACCTGGAGCGTGCTCGAAGCCATCTATGACGGACCGATCGATGTTCAGAATTATGAACAGGTGCCTGTGATCCTTGAAGAACTTCCCACGCTTGAAAATGGGGGAGTGGCCCTGGGTTCCGTGGCGGTCACGCAGGGTGACCGGGTGGCCAACATCGAAGGTGATGTGGTAGCGCTTCAAAAAGGCGTCAAAGTGTTCCCCGACGGATGCACGTCTCCCACTTGCGCCGTGGAGTGGGACGGCGCATCGGAATTAAGCCTGGTGCAGATGAGTGCCACCTTCCAACTGCTGCCTGGATTGAAGTGGTCAGACGGTGAGCCCCTCACTGCCGCGGATTCGGTCTATTCTTATGAATTGAGCGCTGATGCAGCCACCAATGTGGCGAAAAAGATGATCGAACTCACCCAGTCCTACCAGGCCGCGAATGACCTGGCGCTGACCTGGACGGCAATCCCTGGTTATATGACCAAGCGTCCGGCCAGTTTCTTCTGGATCCCGCAACCCAAACACCTGTTGGAAAGCTACACAGCGGAAGAATTGAACACCTCAGACTTGACCAACAAGGCACCTATCGGCTGGGGCGCGTACCAGATCGCCGAGTGGACTCCAGGTGAAGAGATCCGCCTGATCAAAAACCCCAATTACTTCAAAGCTTCTGAAGAGCTGCCTAAATTTGATGAGGTCATTTATCGTTTTTTGCCCGCCCTGCCCGAAGCGGATTTGTCTCCAATGGTCACAGGCGAATGCGATATCATGGATGTTTCCACCGGGTTGGAGGATCAGATCCAACCGGTACGCGAGCTGGAACTGGCGGGTGAACTCACTTCGTATTTTGGCCAGGGACCCGCCTGGGAAGGCATCAATTTTGGCATCAAACCCGCCACCTATGACGAGGTTTACAACCCCTACGTGGACCGTATGGACTTTTTCTCCGACGTGCGCACACGCCAGGCTTTTGCCTATTGCGTGAATCGCGATTCGATCGTCCGCGACCTTTTGTTCAGCCAATCCGCGATCCCCATTTCATACCTGCCCTCCGCGCATCCACTGGCGGTGAGCGGTCTGACCGCGCTGCCCCATGATCCCACGGCTGGCATCGCACTATTGGAGCAGGTAGGTTGGGTGGATTCAGATGGTGATCTGGCTACGCCGCGCACTTCATTGGGCGTCGCCGATGTGTTCGATGGCACGCCCTTCGCTGTAACTTATACGCTGACAGACACCAGTCTGCACAGACAAGTGGCGGATGTGGTGGTCAGCTCGCTGCAGGAATGTGGCATTCAGGTTACGCCGCAGTATGTGTCGGTATCTGAACTCTTAGCAGCCGGGCCGGATGGCACTTTGTTTGGTCGTAATTTTGATCTGGCAGAACTGTCTTGGTCCTCAGGCAGCAACGCGCCTTGCTTTCTTTACTCAACCTCTGAGATCCCATCTCCAAAGAACTCGTGGTTAGGAACAAAGTATGGAGGCGTGAACCTGACGGGCTACTCTAACGCGGAGTATGACGCGGCTTGCACCTCGCTGCTCACCGCCGGCATGGATGAAGTAACTTTCAACGAAAGTAATACGCTTACCCAGCAGATCTTGGCGATCGATCTGCCGGTGCTGCCGCTCTTCTATCAGATCAAGGCCATGGTGGCGCAAAATGACCTGTGCGGGTTATCCATGGATACCAGTTCGCGCAGCGCACTGCGCGGAATTGAGAGTTACGAACGATCGGAGACATGCGCAGGCAATTAATAGTCCTGCCAGGAGCAGTTGTTGAAATCCAGGTTGGCAGAACCTTCTTTTTTGTGTTAAAATCATGTCCACGATTAAGGAGTTCCCCTTGGGGCATGGTGCAACGGCAGCACACCAGACTTTGGATCTGTGGATCTTGGTTCGAATCCAGGTGCCCCAGCCTGATCGGCCTTCGCATGAACGACGATACCCATAAACCGGGAATGAACAAAAATCGAATGACGAGCGTACAGGTAGTAAGGGTACCTGTGGCTCGTTTTTGTTTATGAACATGCATTACTTTACATCATGGAGCGCGATATGAACATTTCGACCATCATTATGGCAGCCGGCCAGGGTACCCGCATGATCTCTGATCTGCCGAAGGTTCTTCATCTGGTAAACAGCAAGCCATTGATCCTCTACTCGATCCAGATCGCCAAGACAGTCGGTTCAGAAAAACCCGTGGTGGTGATTGGGAATGGCGCGGAGAAAGTCAGAGAAACGGTGGGTGCTGAAGCGCGCTTTGTGCTGCAGGCGGAGCGCCTGGGTACGGCGCACGCGGTCATGATGGCAGAGCAGGAATTGGCCGGACAGGATGGTTTGATCCTCGTGATTGCGGGTGACATGCCGCTCTTAACCCCTGCGACCCTGACTAAAATGATTGAGCGCCAGAAAACAAATAACGGACCGTTCACCATGCTGACGGTGCGATCCAACAATCCAAGAGGGTTCGGGCGCATTTTACGCGGTATGAATGGTGAAGTACGTGCCATCGTTGAAGAAGCCCAGGCCAGCGCGGAAGAGTTGAAGATCGATGAGTTGAACGTGGGAGCCTATTGTTTCAACGCCAACTGGTTGTGGAAAGCCCTTAAAAAGATCAAACTCTCGCCCAAAGGCGAGTATTACCTGACCGACCTGGTTGAAGTGGCGGTGGGTGAAAAACAAAAGGTCGAGTCCATCCTGTTGGAAGATGAAGAAGAGGCATTAGGGGTGAACAACCGCCTGCATCTCTCCGACGCGGAACGCATCATTCGGCGGCGAGTGAACGAAGCCTACATACTGGCGGGCGTGACCATGATCGACCCCAACCTGGTATATATCGAGGAAGGGGTGAAGATCGGCAAGGACACAGTGCTTTATCCCAACACGCGCCTGAGCGGCGGCACGACCATTGGCGAAGGCTGCGAGATTGGCCCCAACACGATCATCGATGGCAGTACCATTGGCAGCCACTGCCACCTGTTGGCCTCGGTACTTGAGGGGGCTGAAGTGGGAGATAATGTGGGGATGGGTCCGTTCTGCCATCTGCGCAAAGGCGCGCATCTTGGCAATGGGGTGCATATGGGCAATTTTGGCGAGGTCAAAGATTCCACTCTGGCCGCCGGTGTCAAGATGGGGCATTTCTCTTACATCGGCAACGCCACCATTGGTGAGAACGTCAATATTGGGGCGGGTACCATCACCTGCAATTATGATGGCGCGCATAAGAACCCCACCATTATCGGTGAAGATGCCTTCATTGGCAGCGACACCATGTTGGTGGCGCCGGTAAAAATCGGTAAGGGCGCCAAGACCGGCGCGGGCGCGGTCGTAACCCATGATGTGGAAGACGGTGATGTGGTGGTGGGTGTGCCTGCCAGAAAAATTAAAGGAAAATAGATATGTTATTGGCCTGGATACTTGGGGGGCTTTTTGTTCTGCTTGACCTGTTCTTCGCCTTTCTGCGAGCCGCCCTGGTGAACGTGAGGGTGCCGCAACTGCTTGAATTGGGTGCAGAAGACCCCAAACAACTTGAAGCGACCATGGAGTTCCTTGAGAAACCCAGACTGCGCGCTGCGCTACGTCTGATGATCGCGCTGACCCACATCCTGACCGCCGGCTGCGCCTGGTTCCTTATGGCCAGTCTGCTGCCTTCCGTTTCCATCGGCGGTTTACTGGGCATTTTGGTCCTCATCGCGCTGGTGCTGTTGAGCTTCGAATTCATCCTCGAGCGTGTTCCGCTTCACAACCCTGAAAAATGGGCGCTTACACTGACTCCGCTGGCCCGCTTTTTTGATTGGCTCTTCAGCCCGGTCACCAATACACTGATCTGGCTACAGGGCACCAATCACCATGTGCAGAAAAAACTCGGTTCGGTCACTGAAGATGAACTCAAAACCTGGGTGGAAGTGGGTGAGCCGGAAGGCGGGCTTGAAGAGGATGAACGCAAGATGATCTATTCGATCTTCCAGTTTGGCGACACGCTATGTCGTGAGATCATGGTGCCGCGTATGGAAGTACTCGCACTGGAAGTCAAGACCCCCCTCAATCAAGCCATCAACGCTTTGATCGATTCGGGCCATTCACGTGTGCCGGTCTTTGACGATGGCATCGACAATGTGATTGGCATGCTGTATGCCAAAGACTTGCTCAAGATCCACGGAAACACCAGCGAGAAGGTCTCCATCCGCAAGTTCCTGCGCCCGGCTTATTTTGTGCCCGAATCCAAGAAAGTGGATGAATTGTTGGGTGAAATGCAGGCCAAGGGCGTGCATATCGCGGTGGTGGTGGACGAGTATGGGGGTATGGCCGGTCTGGTCACCCTGGAAGACATCGTGGAAGAGATCGTGGGCGAGATCCGCGATGAATACGATCAGAGCGAAGAGCTGCTGGTACAGGAGATCAACGAGGATGAGGTTTTATTTAGGGGGCGGGTCTCGCTGAACGATTTCAATGATGCTTTGGATACCCACCTGGATCCCGAGATGACGGATACACTGGGCGGGTTCTTTTATGGCGAATTGGGACGCGTGCCCGTGGAAGGCGACCAACTTGAGGTGGAAGGGTGGAAATTAACGGTGGAAGAGGTCCGCGGCCGGCGGGTGGGCAGAATCCGGGCGCAGCGCGAGAACAGCACAGAATTGGAGAGTGCATAAATGCAAATCACACCTGATCAACAAAAACAACTGGTCGAGACCGCTCTCGCGGTCAGGCAGTGGTCTTACGCCCCTTATTCCAAATATCGGGTGGGAGCCGCGCTTCTGACCGCTTCCGGCAGGATCTACGACGGGGTTAACATCGAGAATGCCGCCTACCCCTCCGGCACTTGCGCTGAGCGCGTGGCGATCTTCAAAGCGGTCTCTGAAGGCGAGCGCGATTTCATCGCCATCGTGGTGGCTTCTGAGAATGGCGGGTCGCCCTGCGGAGCCTGCCGGCAGGTGATGGCAGAATTCGGCCTTGATACACGTGTGATCTGTGTGGATGTCGATCAAAAGATCACGCTTGAAGCTCCTGTGAAAGACCTGCTGCTGGGCGCATTCACCCCCAAAGACTTGATCTAAGGGGAACATGCCCAAACCGGAACGTTCGCTCAAGGTGGAGGCCATTGTGCTCCAGCACGCCAACTGGGGCGAGGCCGACCGCATCTTGTCCGTTTTCAGCAAATCGCACGGCAAGCTGCGAGTGATTGCCAAGAGCGTACGCAAGATGCAGTCACGCAAGGCCGGGCACCTCGAACCCTTTTCTCACACGACCTTACAACTGGCTAAAGCGCACGACTTCTGGATCGTGACCGACGCCGAGACCATCGACGCCTTTACCCCCCTGCGCGAGGACCTGCAGTTGATGACGCGCGCCTCTTATATCATTGAGCTGCTCGACCGCTTCACTTTCGAGGAAGGCCAGAACTGGCAGCTTTACCAACTGGTGGTGGATACCCTCAGACGACTTTCTGAGGGTGCAGAACCCTTTGTGCCTCTGCGTTTTTATGAAATGCGCTTGCTGGATCTGATGGGCTTTCGCCCCATGCTCTTCGAGTGCGCCAAATGCCGCAAGAAAATCGAGGCCGAGGACCAATTCTTCTCAGCGCAGCAGGGTGGTGTGCTCTGCCCGAACTGCGGTGCGCGCAGTGAGGATTCGCGCTTGATCTCGATGGATGGGTTAAGATTCCTGCGCCATTTTCAGCGCAGCGACTACGCCAC
>CAZRHZ010000100.1:0-9266 GCA_964599995.1 uncultured Anaerolinea sp.
AGTACTCGATGCTTTCTATGGCTGTGAGAGTCTTTGTAAAAACTTGTGGGTTGTTCGAGATGATCCACAACACGCCGCTGTCAGAGGACTGGATGGTGACCCTGCCGCCATCTTCCAGTTCCCATAAGGTCACGGCGGTCTGGTCCGAGAGGGGCGTTCCCCAGCGCAGCAGGCCGTATTCGCGGCTGCTGGCCAAAAATTCCTGCGCGTCGTCTTCTGAGTCCCACCGGCTGAGCCAGGCAAAGACGTATTCGTCTGTAGCGTCCTGGGCATAATAGGTATAGGCATCTCCGCCCCAACCTTCGGCGGCGGATTCGGCCGTCGATTCGCTCAAACGCGTATCCGGGTCGATGCCCGCTGAAAGGATCAGGTAGGTGTACCACTCCCCGATGGAATCGCGTGCGATCTCGCTCCAGCCTTCGCCAAGCGTTTCAGCCAGATCGGGCAGTTCCACCACCAGGGGGCGATCATCGGGATATTTTTCAGGATGCAGGATCTGTTCGGTGGAAACCGGTGGATTCTGGTAGACCTCGTCCACGGAGCGCCACTTGTTCTCTCCATAGATCTCGTTGACGAAGGCAAATCCCTTTTCGTACGGGAAGAGGAAATCCTGCTGCATGTAATAGGGCGCGGAATCGTAGACCGGGCTCTCGTAGTCAGATTGGAAATCACTGACGTCCGTTTTATCCTGGTCGGTGCTGTCCGTCAGGAACCAATACTGTTCTGTGAGGGTGGCATCTCCTTCGATCAGGGCGGTCACCGCCGTGCAGTTCTCCGAATTCGTCTCACAGTACTCCTCGTTTATCTTCAACCCGTTTTCCAGGTCGTAGTTTTGGTCCTGCAGTACGTGCGTGAACTCGTGGGCGTAGGTCATACGTGCCAGACCGCCAAATCCTTCGTCGGAAATGACGTTCATCTCCTTGGTCTCGCTGTCGTAATAACCGGCAATCTGTTCCGAGTAAAGGTCCTTGTAAAACTGGAGCAGGTCAAAATCAGATTCGAGCAGGCCGATTGTGCTGAGGAGATCCGTGTCGCTTTGGGCGTCTTCGGGGGTGTAATCCTTGAAGAATTCGTTGGTCACCACATCCATTAATTCATCAGTGGTCATCATCGAACGCTCCAGCGGATTTTTAAGTTCCAACCCGCGCATGTCTGAGACCTGCGCCTGGATCTGGTCCATTTGCTCGTCGATGGATAATTCCTCGGTGGGCAAAACGGTCGGCGGGACGTAATTCTTCTGCCATTTCAGCAGGTAGATCGCGCCAAAGATCAAACCGACGCTGAGCAAGAGGCATCCCGAGATGATGATGGCCAGGAGAGAAAAGGTGATTTTTTTTGTCATAGAGTTCCGATTTTCCCTGTCAGTTATTAATTAATGATAAGAATATATCACGAATGGCAGTGATGCATTGATTTTAACCCTGTTTCTGCAATAGCCATGTAAAGCAGGAGAACTCCAAAATATTGAAAATAATTAATTCCCCGGGTTAGGCTTGTCTTTTCCACCCTCACCCAGATTTATAGGATTTTGAGTTGTTCAAAGGATTGCCCTCTCCCACGCCACGAGTTGTGTCAAAAACAAAAACCTTTGGCGTGGGAGAGGGTCAGGGTGAGGGAGATCTGGTTCTTTTTCTGAGGATTGTAGATGGATTATAATCAGCCGCATGAAATATCACGTCTGGACTGAAGGTTGTCAAATGAACGTGGCGGATTCCGAACGGGTTTCCTCCGCGCTCGAACATCTGGGATACGAGTACACGCCGGTGATCGAAAAAGCCGATGTGATCGTGCTGAACACCTGCGTGGTGCGCCAGTCCGCTGAAGAGAAGGCCTACGGCCGCCTGACCACCCTGTGGCCTACAAAACGAGCCCACCCCGAAAAGGTGATCAATTTGATGGGCTGCCTGGTGGGCATCAAAGATAATCCCAAGTTGCACAAACGTTTTCCGTACGTGGACGTTTTTTCAGCCCCTTCCGACCCGAATCCGTTGATCGAATACCTGATTGAACATCACGGCCACGCCACCGAACAGGCCGAGGTCACCCGCCGCTATGCGCTGATGGATGGCGACCTGCAACTGCCGCAGTACTCCACCGGCCAGCAGGTCATCGGCTGGATACCGGTGGTGTACGGCTGCTCGCACGCCTGCACCTACTGCATCATCCCCTACCGCCGCGGTGTGGAACGCAGCCGCCCGCCTCAGGAGATCCTGCAAGAAGCGCGCGCGCTGGCCTCACAAGGCGTCAAAGAAGTGACCCTGCTCGGACAGATCGTCGACCGCTACGGGTTGGACCAGGCTGGCTATCCGACCCTGGCAGCGCTGCTTAAACAGATCAGCGAGATCGATGGCATCGAGCGCATCCGTTTTCTAACCTCCCATCCCAACTGGATGAACGACGAACTGCTGGATTGTGTGGCTGAACTGCCCAAGGTGATGCCGCACATCGAGATTCCCAACCAGGCCGGCGACGACGTGGTGCTCGAAAGAATGAAACGCGGCTACACCGCCGACCAGTACCGCCGCCTGGTTCAAAAGATCAGGGCGCGCATCCCGGGGGTTTCCATTGCCACAGATATCATCGTGGGGTTCCCGGGCGAGACGCCCGAACAATTCCAGAACACCTACGACCTGCTAGCCGAATTGAAGCTCGACAGCGTACACCTGGCACGTTATTCCGCCCGCAAGGGTACCGTCTCGGAACGCAACCTGGCGGACGACGTCACTGAAGATGAAAAATGGGAACGTTTCAGAGCAGTTGAAAAACTGCAAGAGACCGTCCTGCGCGACATCCACGCCACTTATCTCGATAAAACCGTGCCGATCCTTTTTGAAGAAAAGATCAAAAAACGCTGGAAAGGCCGCACCCCCACCAACAAGCTGGTCTTCGTGGAAAGCGAAGAGAACCTGATGGGGCAAACCCGGCAGGTACACGTGTATTGGACAGGACCCTGGTCGATGCTCGGCACCCTGGAACCCAGCGCATGAAGCGTTTTTTGCTGTTCCTGCTCTCGGCAGGTTTGATCGCTGCCATGGTGGCAGGCTACTTCCTGTTCCTCGACCCCACTCGCAAGAACAACGGCACCACCTACGTGCTGCGCTGGATGCGCGACCCGCAAGCCCATCCGGATTGGTCGATCGATGCACTCGAAACCTGCGGAGAGGCACCCTTCCTTTTACCCACCAGCGGTCTGATCGGCTACCTTTGGGACGATTCCTTCAAGATCGGCCAGCGCCACCAGGGCATCGACATTTTTGCCGGCAGCGAGGCTGGGGTCACCCCGGTCTACGCCGCGTATGACGGTTACCTGACACGCCAGTCGGATTGGAAATCTTCGGTCATCATCCGCATCCCCTCCGACCCACTGCAGCCCGGCCGCCAGATCTGGACCTATTACACCCACTTGGCCGATGCGAATGGCAATTCGTTCATCGCGCCTGAATTTCCGGCTGGAACCTCCGAGCGCTTCGTCAAGGCAGGCACCCTGCTCGGCTACCAGGGCAACTATTCCGGCCAAGCCGGCAGCCCCGTTGGCGTTCACTTGCATTTTTCCATCGTCAAAGACAACGGCAGCGGTTCGTTCCTCAACGAACTGCAGATCACCAACACAATAGACCCCTCTCCGTATTTCGGTTTGACCCTCAACAAAAACAACCAGCCTGAATTCCCGATCACTTGCCAACCGGCTGATTGATTGCAACACAACCATCCTGTAAAATAAAGCAGGTAAAGGCACATCATCATTCAGGGAGAATTTCAATGTCGTGGCGTCCAGCATGGTGGTTGAAAGTGTTGAAATGGTACTGGCCCTTGAACCATGTGATGGCCAAAGCCACCCATCTACCCGTCATCGGTCCGCTCATCACCTGGATCGTGCGTCCGTTCTTCAAATCCAAGAGTTTTAACATCTCCTATATCCCGGTGAACGCCCGGATCGAGGCTCCCGCCAGCGCCATCCTGACCCAGAACATCATCATTGAATTGATCCGTCAATCCTCGCACCGGATGGTAATCAAGCGCTGCAGCTGCCGCGACTCGAAAGGCTGCCAAAACTATCCGATCGAAAATTCGTGCCTCTTGTTGGGTGAAGATACCCAAAAGATCAGCTCCGAGATCGCCAGCCATATCTCAATCGAAGAAGCCCTTGAGCACATGCAGCAGAAACTCAAACTGGGTTTGATCCCGCTAACCGGCCGCGTGCGCATGGACGACCTGTATTACGGTGTGCCCAACCGCGGGCGCATGCTGACCGTGTGTTTCTGCTGTCCGTGCTGCTGCACGGTTTTGTCGTCAGCCAGATATTTTCCCAAGGAATTCCGCTCAGCCCTCGTGCCTCTACAAGGATTACGGGTGTCGGTGGACGAATCCAAGTGCGTGTTGTGCAAAACCTGCCTGGATTCCTGTTTCATGGAGGCCATTCAGATCGAAAATGACCGCATCGTGCATGACCCAACACGCTGCATCGGCTGTGGAAGGTGCTCCACCGTGTGCCCACAGCAGGCCACCCGCGTGGAAATCGAAGACTGCCAGGCCGCAGTGGATGAGATCATGGGGCGCATTAAGCAACGCGTGGATGTAAGCTAATTTGTTTTAGCGCGAGTTCAAACACATGAAATCGGTAAAAATCTCTCCTTTTGCCTTATGCTATACTGAATAGATGACGCGAAACTAACCTTGCGAATGATAAAAATACCTTATTAAGGTGAACCGCATGGACCAAGAACTTACCCATTCCTCCCTTGAAATCCTCTTCTCGATCAGCCGGGAACTGGCCACCTCCCTTGACCTGCGAAAAGTGCTCGGTAACGTCTTGACACTTTCCACAGAAAACATGAACGCAGAACGGGCTAGCCTGGTGGTGCTGGATGAATTCGGCGATCCGATGGATGCCGCCATCATCTACAACGGCGAGTTGATCCCCCACACCGTGGATCAACTGCGCGACGTCGCCAACAACGGTCTGGCAGGCTGGGTGCTGAAAAATCGCCAACCCGCGCTGATCAATAACACCCAACAGGATGCGCGCTGGCTCGTCAGACCAAACCAGGAGTTGGTTGATCCCGCCCGGTCGGCGCTTTGCGTTCCCCTTCTGGCACAGGATGTGCTGGTAGGCGTACTGACCATTGTGCACCGCAACGTGGACTTTTTCAACCCCGACCAGTTTGCCCTGCAAAAAGCGATCGCGGATATGGCGGGTATCGCCATCCGCAACGCGCAGCTCTATCAGGAAATTCAAAACGCGCACCGGCGCTATCACGACCTGTTTGAAAACAGCATCGACCCGATCTTTATCACAACGCTCGAAGGGATCATCACTGAAGCCAATCAGAAGGCCGTTTCAGCCACCGCCACCGCCAAAAAGGACCTGCTGGAACAGCCCATTCTGAAGTTGCAGGAAATCACCGAAAAGACCTCGCATCGATTGTTTGAAAAGATCAAAAAGAAGGAATCCCTGATCTACGAGACCGTGCTAAGCTGCGGAGAGTTGGAGAAAATCCCTGTTGAGGTTCACGTTTCAAGCATCAGTTTGCAAGGTAACCCGGCTGTACAGTGGATCTTCCACGACATCACCGAGCGTAAGAAACTCGACAGCCTGCGCGACGACCTTTCAGCCATGATCTACCACGATCTGCGCTCGCCCCTTTCCAACATCGTCTCCAGCCTGGAGTTGATCAAGGGAAATGCCTACTATGCTAAGGAACCTTCCCTGCGACAACTGGTAGAGATCTGCGATCGCTCCACCGAACGGGTGCAACGCCTGATCAGTTCGCTGCTCGACATCAACCGCCTGGAAGCCGGCCAGCCCATCACCAACAAACAGCTCACCGAAGTGGAAAAACTGGTGAATGACGCCATTGATATCGTCCTGCCCGTGGCTGACAGCAAGGAAGTGGTGGTTGAAAAAATGATCTTCAGCCGGATCCCTCCCATCCATGTGGATCCTGACATGATCCGGCGTGTGATAACCAACCTGCTTGAGAATGCGGTGAAATTCTCTTCAAGTGGCGACAAGGTGGGCATCGGAGCCAAGGTCAATGGCGACCAGGTCGCGCTCTGGGTGGAGGATCACGGTCCTGGCATCCCCGAAGAATCGCTGGATCGCATATTCAATAAATTTGTCAGGCTAAACAGCGACGGGGTGCCCAAAGGTCTGGGGTTGGGGTTGGCATTCTGCCGCATCGCGGTTCAATCGCACGGTGGTAGAATTTGGGTTGAGAACATCACGGGTGGTGGATCAAGATTCCACCTCACCCTTCCGGTCATGAAGAAGGACTGACACAACCGCAAGGAGATGCCATGCAGGAAATCGCTCCGCAAGTTTTCATCGAGAATTCGTATCCGGGCGTGACGTTGGGAGCCATCCACACTCCGCAGGGCGTGGTTCTGATCGACGCCCCGCTGCGGCCTGACGACATCCGCCTTTGGAGAAGCGCAGTAGGCAATTTTAATGGAAGCCTGGATCGGCTGCTGGTCAACCTGGACGAGCATTTCGACCGCACCATCGGCGCACGGCAAGTGGAGTGCATGGTGGTCGCGCATGAGAAAATGAACCAATCCATCAAAGACCGCCCGATTACCTTCAAGTCACAAACAGTTGAAACCGGTGCGGAATGGGAGCTACAGAACGGCCTGGGGAGCATCCGCTGGGCGCCGCCTGATATTTCCTTCAGCCACCACCTTCACCTCTACTGGGGGGAACACCCCATGCAATTGGAAGTTCACCCCGGCCCGTCCACTTGTGCCATTTGGGTCGTTCTGCCCGTCCAGAAGATCGTTTTCGTTGGCGACGCGGTCGTCCCTGGCGCGCCGCCCTTCCTGGCCGCCGCTGATATTCCAGCATGGAAAGAGTCCCTCAATCTGCTTGCCAGTCCAAAGTTCAAAGACTTCAAGGTGATTTCCGGTCGCGGTGGTGTGGTGGAACTTACGGATATCAAAGAACAGGGAAAATTTCTTGAAAAAGTGGAACACCAACTTTTAAAATTGATGGAAAAGAAAGGCGCTTCCGCTGAGGTTGATAAAGCCGTTCACGGCCTTGTCAAGAATTTTGAAATGGACGGCGACAGGATCGACCATTATTCGCTGCGTTTGGCCTGGGGCTTGCAGCAATACCTCAAACATCATCCTGATCTAGAACAAAGCACCTGAACAGCCCCTCGTGAACATTTCGCCTGCTCATCACATCAAACTTGTACTCGAACGCCTGTTGGAAGTCTATGGAATCCCAACCTGGCGGGATCCTCTTCCGCCTGTGGACGAACTGGTCTCCACCATCCTCTCGCAAAACACCAACGACAAAAACCGCGACCAGGCATTCTATGCCTTGAAGGCTCGCTTTACGACCTGGGAAGAAGTCAGGCTGGCAGACGAGCGCGAGATCATAGCCGCCATTCGCCCGGCTGGGTTGGCTAACCAAAAGGGTCCGCGCATCAAAGCAGTGCTGAATGAGATCCACGCGGAACGCGGTAACCTGGACCTGTCCTTCCTGGCATCCATGCCGATGGAAGAAGCACGTCAGTGGCTGCTCAAATTCAAGGGGGTGGGCCGCAAAACCGCTGCCATTGTGCTGCAATTTTCGCTGAATCGTCCCGCCTTCCCCGTGGATACGCACATCTACCGCGTGACCGGCAGGCTGGGCGTGAGACCCGAGAAGATCAGCCTGGAAGGGGCTCATGATCTGATGGAAGAGTTGATCGACCCGTCAGAGTATTACGCGGCGCACTTGAACCTGATCCGCCTGGGGCGCGAGACCTGCCATGCCGGCAAACCAGACTGCCCCCACTGCCCGGTGAATGATCTGTGCACTTTTTTCCTCTCTGAAAATCAAACAAACTGAAAACTTCCGTTATAATCTTCCCTCATGACTGAATTCTGGCTCGTCCGACACGGACAAACTGACTGGAACCTTGCGCGCCGTTATCAAGGTCAGACGGATATTCCCCTCAACGCCACAGGCATCGAACAGGCGAAAGAACTGGCAAAAAGCCTGGCCAATGAGAAATTCGATGCCGTTTATTCAAGTGATCTCAGTCGGGCGGCTGTCACCGCGCAAATCCTAGCCAAAACACTGGGGATGAACGTATTAACTGACAAGCGTCTAAGGGAGATCAAAAAGGGGATTTGGGAAGGTCTGAGTTTCGATGAAGTTCAAAGGCAGTACGCCGCTGACCTATCCAAAGATTCGGTCAATCCGGTTCATTCTCGCACACCGGGGGGAGAAACGGTGGCTGAAGTGGCCATGCGCATGAAACAAGCTGCAGACGAGATCGCGCTCAGGCATCCTGGGGGAAAAGTGCTGCTGGTTTCGCATGGATTGGCGGTTTCCACCTTGTATTGCCAGGCAAATCATTGGTCGCTCAAAGAAACCTATCAGCACATCCCGGATAATGCCATTCCACTCAAGATCACCTGGGAACCAAATCATCACAATAAAAACCAATTTTAGAACAATTTTCCTAAACTACTTGACATTTTAGAATTCTTGTTCTATAATGTGACTGTTCATTCAAATCAGAAGCAATTTCGTTCAGGAGGAACAGTCATGAACCTAACATCCACCCGCTCTTTCTTTCGCAATCCGCTGCAAAGTCTCTCTAAAACACGCATCCGTTCCAACACGGTGTACGGGCTGATCATCATCCTTGCCATGGTAGCTTTTGAAGCCGTGAACTACAGCACCACCAATTATGCGCTGCGCGACCTGCTGGGCGACCTGCGTTTCGGTAGTTTTTCATGGGCAACCTTGATGGCGCTGGCCTTCTGCGGCATTGATTTTGCTGGCATCGCTCGCCTGATCACCCAGAACGGCCGCGAGGAGAACCCCAAGGCTTCGTGGTACCTGTTTGGTGCCTGGCTGCTGGCTGGAACCTTCAACGCTGCTCTCACCTGGTGGGGTGTCTCACTGGCCATCGCCTCTCACACCACGGCCAGCGCCTCCATGGTCAACACCCAAACGCTCACCTCAGTCGTGCCAGTGATGGTTGCCATCATGGTGTGGGTCATCCGCATTCTGATCATCGGCTCGCTCTCGAGCGCTCTTGAAAAGATGAACCCCGCTTCACGCAATCCCTCTCCGATCCGATCGAAGGGAGTTACCACCCCCAACGTGTCAGGAACTTCACAGCGCCAATCAGCCGTCCTGCATCGCATTGTACCTTCCAACCGACCCTCCACCTCGGTGGCGGCCAGCGCGAGGATGGAACCGACCTATCACAAATTCGAATCCAATGAACGACCGTCCAGAAGTCTCTAGACGTGTGAGAACCAAC
>CAZRHZ010000101.1:0-9196 GCA_964599995.1 uncultured Anaerolinea sp.
TGAGCCGGATAATATTCCCCGGGGCCGTCGCTATAAGGCACGGCCGCGATCTGGGTAAGCACAGCGTTGGAGGCCATACAGGCCGGCAGTACCATCTGAATACCATTGAGTATGAATGGAGTTCCCTCAAAAACCGGCTCGGTCGCGATTTCTACTGGAGCTTCGGTGACGGCCTGCGTGGGCACCTCAGTCGTGACTTCGACGGGGGCTTCAGTCGGAGCCTGAGTGGTTTGCACGATCTCGGTGATGACTTCAGTCTCAGCGGCGGGTGTCGGAGTGAGGTTCACTGAAATACTGCATCCGAGGGTGAACAAGCTGACAAAGAGAAGGAGAGCGATTTTTTTCATGGGTGATCCTGTCGAATGAATAATCCAAGGTTGATGTGAATATCATACTCCATATCTTGATGTAACGCACAAAAAAAGCCAGTGAACTTGTCACTGGCCGTTCATGATCATCCTTCCACCATGTTATCCCATGGGTAGATCTCAGTACCGCGCGCTGCTTCACGGATGGCGGGATCGGGCGAGTAATAACCCTGCCGTTCAGGGGGCAAGAGATAGGAAATTTCCTTCATGATGGTATGACCGATTTGATCCAGCTCATCCCGGCTGGGGCGCGCTCCGTTCTCCGCGGCCATGGGACCGAAAGGTTTGCCGAATTTGACAGTCACCTTTGAAGGTCGGCCGATCTTGAATCGTTCAAAGAACCCCACAAAGTTATCCAGGCCGACCGGCAGGATCTTGGCGTTCGTGCGCCATGCCAAAAAGGCCGTACCCGGTCGCGGGGGACGCAGCACCTGCGCCCAACTGCCGCCCTCCGGGAAGATGGCCAGCACGCCATTTTGTTTTAGCACTTCCTCTGCGTTTTGCAGGGTCTCGCGCGAGCCGGTTCCGCGGTAGGTGGGGATCACCCCAAATGCCTTGTTCAACCAGCCCACTGAACTTGGCGCGTTGGGGGTTTGCGCGCCACCCACAAATTCAAGCTGCCACGGGGTGGTGTGAATTAGCGCGACAGGATCTAAAAAGTGAAAATGGTTGGCGACTACCAGCAGCGGACCTTTTTGAGGGATGTTCTCTTGCCCTTCTACTTTGATATCCGCGAGGATGCTGAAAGCCAGGGCGATTCCGCCTTTCAAGATAGTTCGAATAACATGGCGGCGTGGGTAACGGATCTTTTTTGTCATGGGTCAATTATAACGGGTAGTAAAGAAAAACCGCCAGAGGGAAAAACCTCTGGCGGTTGTGAGATCAATCGAACTTCATGGGTTCTTTGTGAGTGACTTTCTTTACCCACATCAGTACGATCAAACCAATGATCAAGAAAGCCACAACTGAACCAATGGACCAGTAGATGGCACGTGGTTTGGCCAGCTCTTCAACAAAACCATGCTTTGTGTAGTAGTCGATCATGATCGAATAGATCGTTCCAAATACGAGTGGGCCTACAAACGTAGAGGTCCGACCGGCCACCGATAGAAAACCGAAGAACTCAGTGGTTTTCTCTTGCGGCGAGAGCTGTGAGACCATGGTACGGCTCACGGCTTGGACCCCTGAAAGGGAGAAACCTGCCAGCGCGCCAATGACGTAGAATGTGACTTTTTGATGGGTGAAGAAGAGCAGCAGGACCACGAGGATCAGCATCATCAAAGAATAAGTGATGGCCTGTTTGCTGCTGTACTTGTTCGAGATCCATCCGAACAGATACGCGCCACCAGCGCCAGCGACCTGCAAAACAATGATCAGGATGATCAATTCGGAGGTTTTGAATCCATAAAGGATGGCTGCGATGATGGCAGCGTTATCCATCAGCATCATGATGCCGTCGTTGTAGATCAAAAAGGCAACCGAATACTTGATGAATTCCTTGAAGCGTTTGACGTCTTTAAAGGTTTGCCCAAGTTTCTTGAAGGCGTGTACGATGGTGCTTTCACCGCTTTCCAGCTTTTCAGGCTCGTTGATCTGTTTGACTCGCAGGAACAGAGGGATGGAACTTGCGGTAAAGAAAAGCGCGGTGATCACGAAGGCCAGACGCACCATCAAGGTTGGGTCAGACAAATTTTTACCGATGGTCTGAATTGGGATAAGCACCAAAATGAGGCATGCGATCCCGCCCAGCATTCCCATGGCCCAGCCTTTGCCCGAGACCTTTCCGATGGTTTCAGGTGTCGAAACATCCACCAGCAGGGCGTCATAGAATACCTGAGCGCCGCGGTATCCAATCTCAGCCAGGATGAAAAAGGCCATACCCATGAGTACGTCGCCTTTTTGCACGAAGAACAACAGGCCGGTAAAGACAACAGAGAGCGCGCTGAAGATGAATAACAGCTTCTTTTTGGCTCTTGAAAAATCCGCAATGGTTCCCAGAACAGGTGAGGCAATAGCCACGATGATAGCCGCGATTCCTACCGCCAGGTTCCATAGCGAAGGTCCTTTGATGTGGTCAACGACCACGGAGGAAAAATAGGTGGAAAAGACAGCCAGCAGCACGACTGAGGCGTAGGCAGAATTGCCAAAGTCATAAAAATACCATGCCCTGCGCGCTCTGGTATCGGTTCTTTGATCAAAGATGGGTCCGTTCATATTATTATCTCCAAACGAGCTGGATTTTTGGGATGTGATATTGGCGTATTTGACATTCTACCATATCCGCTTTATTTAACACTTCCTTCTCGACATAGTTGCACTATTCTTCAAGTATTCCTAAATCGGGCGTATTTGGATAAAATACTTATACGATCCTATGAATTACTCTGATTCCACACGCATGACATTGGGGACGGTTTTAGTGCTGGCCTTGAGCAGGGGATTGCCCACCTGGTTGGGTAGGCCGGTGGCTTCAGTGATCTCCTATATTTTGGGGAATCGCTCTTTCAGCCCCACTTTTCGAGCCATCTGCCTCAACCAATGGGTCGCGCATGACGGAAAACTCACCCGACGTGAATTACGCCGGGCAATTCGCAAAGTCTATCAACACCAGGGCAGGGGGCTTTACGATTTCTATCACAACCTTGACCGTCCAGACGAATTGCGCAGCATGACCAAACTCACTCCCCGCTTTCGTGCCTTGATGGAGGAATGCGCTTCAGGAAGTCAGAAACGGGGCACCTTGATGGTGATCCCGCACCTTTCGGGATTCAATCTGAGCGGATTGGCGGTTGCGCAGCAGGGATTCAAATTTCTGACGCTTGCCCTGCCAAACCCGAACCGCGGATACGCCATGCAGAACAAACTGCGCAACGACCGCGGCATGGAAGTGTTTCCCATGACCATGGAGACCCTGCAGCTCGCCAGACAGAGGCTGCAGGCTGGGGGAGCCGTGTTGACTGGTGTCGACCGGCCGGTCGAAGAATCGAATTATCAACCGTTGTTTTTTGGGCGTCCCGCCTGCCTGCCGGTGGCATACGTCAAACTCGCGATGAAGACAGATGCGCGCGTTGTGGCACTTGGTTTCCAAACCCTGCGCGACCATTCCTACGTCGTGGATGCATCTCCTGAGATTGAGATGGAGCGCAATCCTGATCCGCATGAGGAATTGTTGGTTAACACCCAAAAGGTTTTAAAAGTGATCGAGGGTTTCATTCGACTTGATCCCAGTCAGTGGATGATGTTTTTACCGGTATGGCCTGAGGTTGCGAAAGAGATTCCCGCGATATGAAAAAACGTCCTCTTCGCCAAACGATCCTTTTCGTTACAGTTTTCTTTGAAATGCTGGTAATCTGCGGATGTGCGCTCTCCACCTACATCTCGAGAATTGTTGCTTCACCTGAAATGTATTCCACGCCAGTGAGGGTTACAAGTGATCCATCACCCGCATCCGCCACACCCATGCCTCAATCCACGGCTACCATTGAAGTCACGCTAATACCTGCCGCCACCATTACACCATCGCCCACACAGACCCCTTCACCGACACCCACCCCTTGTCTAACCGGGCAGGTATTGTATTATGAGATGCCTTCCGTGGCATTGGAAAAACCCATGCCGGTCTCAATTTATTTGCCCCCTTGTTATGATCAGCAGGGCAATTATCCGGTGATCTATCTTCTCCACGGTCAGGCGCAGACCGACCAATTGTGGATCGATCTGGGCGCGACTGCCATTGCGGATCAGGCCATTCAAAATGGACAAACGCCCTTTATTATGGTTTTTCCATACGAGGAATTGAATTTTGATAACAATGCCACCTCGAAATTCCCTGAAGCAGTGATCGATGAACTGATTCCCTGGGTGGATGCCAATTTTGCCACCTGCACCGAACGGGCATGCCGTTCCATCGGCGGTATCTCGCGGGGTGGTGGTTGGGCTATTAAACTGGCTTTACGCAATTTTGATTTGTTTGGTACGCTTGGTGCCCATTCCTTCGGATTGATGTATGGGGATTCAAGTTGGGTGGAAGTTAACCTGAGAACCCACACCACTGCAGATTTCCCGCGCATTTATCTGGATCGCGGCGATAAAGACATGTTGGCAGATGATATCGAGTATTTTGTCAAAACGCTGCTGTCTTACAATGTGGATTACGAATATCACATTTATCCTGGCGATCACACACTCTCTTATTGGCGGGATCACGTTCAGGAGTACATGAACTTTTACATGGCTTCCTGGCCAACCCCATTTCCCCAACCCTGACAGGTTCCGCCAGGTTTATAATTAACCCAGGTATCTAATTCTCTCTGCGAAAGGACAATTCATGCCCTCTTCTTTACTTCCCTTTTTCGAGGCCAGTGGTGTGGCCGTCATTGGGGCTTCTTCCAACCCACATAAACTGAGCTACGGAATTCTGAAGAACTTGATCTCGACTTACAAGGGAGGCATCTATCCGGTCAACCCCGGATCGCCTGAGATCCTTGGAAAGACCTGTTACGCCTCCATCTCGGAGGTGCCAGATCCGCTTGACCTGGCCGTGATCGTGCTGCCCGTGGCTGCCACGCCTGCCACACTTGAGGCCTGCGGTCAGCGTGGGATCAAGGCCGTGGTGATCATTACCGGCGGCTTTAAGGAAGTTGGCGCCAGCGGCCAGGAGATCGAAGAGCAGTGCCTTTCGATTGCCAGGCAATACGGCATGCGCCTGATCGGTCCAAACTGCGTGGGTGTCATGAATCTGCACACCGGCTTGAACACCACCTTTATCAACGGTGTGCCTGATCTGGGTGGTATTGGTTTTCTATCTCAGTCTGGCGCGGTGTGCGGCGGAGTGGTCGACCTGGTGAAGGGCAAGAAGATCGGATTCTCTCACTTTTTCAGCCTGGGCAATGAAGCAGACGTCACCGAGACGGACATCATTGAATATATGGGCGATGACCCTCGCACAACCGTGATCGCTGCCTACGTGGAACAAATTCGCGATGGGCGACGGTTCCTGGAAGTCGCGCGTGAGGTCTCACGGAAGAAACCCATCGTTCTCCTAAAAGCCGGCCGCTCCAGCGCAGGAGCCCGCGCGGTCTCATCGCATACCGGCTCGCTCGCCGGGTCGCACGCTGCCTATCAGGCGGCTTTCAAACAATCTGGTGTGATCGAAGTGAACACCATGACCGAGCTCTTTGACGTCGCCATGACGCTCGATTTTCAACCCCTGCCGAAAGGGAAACGCGCGGTCATTATCACCAATGCCGGCGGTCCCGCGGCGTTGGCCTCCGATTCTCTGTCGTTCAACGGATTCACCCTTGAAGATCTTGAACCCCAAACCTGCCAGATCTTGCGGCAAAACCTGGCTCCCGCGGCTCAGGTCGGCAACCCGGTAGATATGCTGGGCGGCGCTGAACCGAAGGAATATAAGGTGGCCGTTGAAACGCTGCTCGCTGACAAAAACGTCGACGTGATCCTGCCGATGCTGGTTCCCCAGGCTTTGGTGAACCCGGGGGAGGTGGCTCAGGCCATCGTAGACGCATCGAAGGGTTCCACGAAGCCCGTCTTGAGCTGCATCCTGGGCGATCTCTCGGTTGGCGAGGCCAGGCTGGTGTTGCAGGGCAACCGCATGCCCATGTTCGTCTATCCTGAAACGATGGGCATCGTCTTGAAGGCCATTTCCACCTATGCGGATTGGCGTGGGAATAAAACCGAAAGCAGCACAGCCCTCACCGGAATTGACAAGAGCGAAGTGGAAAAGCGTTTCAAAGCCTCGGGTTCGCAGAAGGTCTTTGGCGAGTTGGAGACGCGTCCCTTGTTGGCCGCTTACGGCATCCCGGTGATCAAGGGTGGCATGGCCACTGATCCCCAAAAGGCCGCCAGTTTAGCCAAAGAGATCGGTTTTCCGGTGGTCATGAAGATCGTCTCGCCTCAGATCCTTCACAAATCCGACGTGGGCGGCATCAGCCTGAACCTCAAGGACGAAGCTGAAGTGGTGAAAGCCTATGAACGCATGTTCACAGACATCGGAAAGAAAATGCCCGAAGCTCATCTCGAGGGAGTGATGATCGAAGGCATGGCTGGCCGCGGGCAGGAAGTGATCGTGGGTCTCAAACGCGACGCAGGTTTTGGCCCGGTGGTCATGTTTGGGCTGGGCGGCATTTATGTGGAATTGTTCAAGGACGTTTCTTTCAGGGTGGCCCCGGTCAGCAAAACCGAAGCGCTTGAAATGATCCGCGAAACGCATGCCGGCAGGCTGTTGACCGGTTTTCGCGGGCAGCCACAGGCCGATCTGGACGCGGTGGTGTCGACCATCCAGCGGCTTGGACAGCTGGCGCTCGATTTTCCTGAGATTGAAGAGGCCGAGGTGAATCCTCTTCTCGTCTATCCGCAGGGGCAGGGTGCCGTGGTTCTGGATGGCAGGATCATACTTCGATAATTTACAATTTTGCAGGTTTTTAACCTGACTCGTTAAAAACATTGGATTTTTGCTATAATAAAAGTGATCTTCTGCTGGTTGCCCCCCTCAACCAGTGGAAGATCACTTTTTAACACTCTTCTGATATTCCTCTTTCAAATTTCTAATTTTCTCCATCTATAAATGAGTTGTAAATAAATTCAGGTGACCAAAAGGAGGTCTATTATGAACAAATCCATTCTTCCTTTGAAGCGCCGAGGTAATCCAATGTCCACCCGGCGCGAAAACGACAGCCCTGTGATGGCGATCCAGAACGAAATGAACCGCATGTTCGACCAGTTCTTCGATGATCCCTTCACTTTGCTGCCGGTTGCTGCCATGCGCAACGTGGCGGATTTCATGCCCCGCATCGATGTTAGTGAGACCGATGCTGCCATGCACATCACGGCTGAACTGCCAGGTATGGATGAAAAGGATATTCAAATCTCACTGGAAGACGAAGCCCTGATCATCAGTGGTGAAAAGAAAAGTGACCTTGAAGAAAAGGGCAAGAGCTTCCATCGCGTAGAACGCACTTACGGTTCCTTCCAACGTGTCATCCCTCTGGTCAGTGAGATCCAGGCGGACAAGGTGGAGGCGGTCTTTCAAAAGGGTGTTCTGACTGTCACGCTTCCAAAAACACCCGCAGCAGAAAAGAAATCTCACAAGATCGCGATCAAATCGAGTTAACCCTCCAGGGTTAACCATCCCGGGTGGTGAAGGGTGATTTACCCCTTGCCGCCCGTTTCTTTTTCCATCAATGATAAAATCCTTCTGTTGATTGGAGGGATTTTTTTATGTTGAATGAAAATGACCAAAAAATGATGCGCAGGAACCGTGAACGGTGGGATGAATTGGTGTCCATCCATGCAAATGGTGATTTCTATAAGCTCAAAGATTTTCTGGCAGGCGAGAATAAACTGGATTCACTGGAAGTGGGTGAGGTTGGCCCGGTAGAGGGCAAGAGCCTGTTGCATCTTCAATGTCATTTTGGCATGGACACGCTTTCGTGGGCTCGTCTTGGCGCGCAGGTGACCGGCATGGACTACTCGGAAAAAGGCATCCAGACCGCCAGCGAGTTGGCCGCAAAATGCCAGATCGATGCCCGTTTTATTTGCTGCAACCTCTATGATCTGCCGGACCATTTGGAAGGGCAGTTTGATGTTGTGTATACGTCTTACGGGGTGCTGACCTGGCTGCCGGATATCCCCCGTTGGGCTCAGATCGCGGCTTCTTACGTGAAACCGGGTGGGTTCTTCTATATCGCCGAGTTCCATCCCTTCGCCATGGTCTTCGATGACGAAGCCAAATCCCTGCGTTTTCGCTATCCCTACTTTGAGAAGCAGGCCAGACGCTATGAGGTGAATGGCTCCTACGCGGATCCGAACGCTCACACCACAGTCAACGAGGAATATGGCTGGGACCACAGTCTTGCGGAGATCGTCAATTCATTGATCGCGAATGGGCTGCGTATCGAGTTCTTGCACGAATTTCCCTACAGCGTTTTTGAGCAATTGCCATTCCTGCAGCCTGATGGCAAAGGCCATTGGAATTTCCCCAATGGAGAGGAACCCATTCCGTTAATGTTCTCGATCAGAGCGAAGAAGGAATAGAACTGTCGGTCAGATCCACGCTTTGCCATTCGAACCCGGCTCCCCGTTTGGCTGGGGTGACGGGTAAAACGATCTTACCGTCCCTGAGGAGCAGGCGCACCGGGCTGGAAATTTGAATTCGGTCGTCAAGCGCAGGTCTTTTCTGGTGCTCGCTCTCGATACGGTCCAGGTGGATCACCTGATTGAGCTGTGCCTGTGTGTAGATGCCCTGGATGTTTTCCAGGCCAGGCATCCATTCGATCCAGCCGTCGCTTCCGTCGAAGCGCAGCCCCACTGCAGCCAGTGCTCCGATGATGCCTGTTCCATTGCCTAAGAGTCCTGCAGTGGATATTTGATGGCTGCGTGCCAGCTTGATGGCATCCGGCCGTTCCAGGCGGGTTGTTTTTGCGGATTTTCCCCACAGCATGATCTCCGGGTCGTACTGGCTCCACGAAGCCAGCGCAAAACCGGCATTTGAACCGGGCGCACTGTTGCGCAGCAGCACCTCGCGGCAGACCAATTCGACCTCACGAGCTTTGACCGGTTCAAGGTCAAGCAGCAGGCACGAGCTGGTATTCGACGACGTGTATGGAATGGACGGAAACTGATACAGTTGATGTATAGAAAGATTGATCAGATTGGCCAGCGACAGCGATTGAAGCTGAAGGCCGAGCTTATAGGCCAGATTGTGGGTCGGAGGAAAATCCTTCCCATCCGTGTCATCGATCCCAAGTAAATAGAACAAAACAACCTCGCAAGGGTGGAGTGGAACGCTGGTTCATTTTATATCATTTTTG
>CAZRHZ010000102.1:0-9106 GCA_964599995.1 uncultured Anaerolinea sp.
GTTTGGTGATGTAATCATCCGCTCCGAGCTCGAGTCCAATAATTTTATCGGAGTCATCGACTCTGGCAGTCAGCATGATGATAGGAAGAGCTGCGAGGTTCTTGTCAGCGCGAATGATCTTGGTGATCTCGTATCCATTCAAGCCTGGCAATAGCAGATCGAGAATCGCCAGATCCGGCCGTTCCCGACGCATCATATGCAATGCGGAGTTGCCCTCAAAAGCTTCCAATACCTGGTAATGGGCTTGTTCAAGGTAACCGCGCACCACTTTAACAATGGCGCGATCATCATCCACGATCAAAATTCGTTGAGACATTTCTCTCAATATCCTTCTTCCCTGATATTAACACATCTTTCTCAAGACAATGTCAATAAATCGCAATCTTCGAGCATGTCTTCAGAATTTCTAAACGGATTCCAGAGAATTTCTTCAGAATTCACGGTAATAATAAAACCGAGTATCACTAAGTAAAACTAGAAGTGGGATCTCAAAATTTTATCAAAAGGAGAAGAAGGATGAAAAAATTATTACTGTTCGTAATGGTTGGACTTATGCTTGCTGCTTCGGCGTGCTCAACTGCGGCACCCGCTGCTACTGAAGCACCAGCCGCCACAGAAGCGCCTGTCGCCACTGAAGCCCCGGTGGCTACTGAAGCTCCTGTTGCAACGGAAGTTGCTGCCACAGAAGCGGTCGCAACTTATGCGCCGATCGACTCGGGAATTATCGCGGTCTGTTTACCGGCTTTGGACAATCCATTGATGTTGGCGATCCAGGATACATTCAAGAATGGTTTTGGCGAGAAATATGATGTTCAGGTAGCCAGCGCCGATGGCAATGCCAACAATCAAGCCACCCAGGTTGAGAATTTCACTGCCATGCAGGCCAAGATGCTCGTGGTCATGGCCGTGGAAGCCACCAGTCTGATTCCAAAGCTGATCGAAGCGCGTGAAGCTGGTGCGGTAGTGATGGTGATCGGTGGAGATCCTGGTGATCCCGAAGCTTATGACACTGTCATGATGATGAATCAATACTTGTCGGGCTACTACGAAGCATACATGGCCAAACAGTGGATTGATGCCAATTATGCGGATGCGGCCGACGGTTCGATCGAAACGTTGATCCTCGAATCCACGCTCAACACAGAAGCCACCAGTCGCTCCAATGGAATCAAGATGATCACTGAACCGTACATGAAAAATGTGAACGGTGAATTCATTGATGCGGAAGGCAATGTGGTAACGGCGGATGCAGATAAGGTTGTTAATCCTGCCTACTCATCCAAAGTAACCGTGGTGCAAACTGTTCAGGCTGAAATGTTCCAGGCCGGTCAGACTGCCATGCAGAACGCCCTGGCCACCAACCCTGATATCAAGCTCGTGCTTGCCTATGCAGGTGACGGTGGAATGGGTGCATCCCAGGCCATTGTGGATGAATTCGCCAAAGGCGAAGGCATCAGCGCAATTGAAGATCTTAACAAAGTGGCTGTTTTCGGTGTGGGCATGATCGGAGCCGAAGGACCTGCAGTTTTGGATTCTGGAACAAATAAAACCGTCTTCCGCGGAACAATTCGCTTTGGTGGCGACCTGGTTGCCCGAACCAACGAGATCGTGGCACAGATCCTGGCCGGAAATGTTACAAAGGTGATCTATGACCCACTGGATATTGTGACTTTAGTCGATGGAAAACTGATGGCACAACCCATCGAAGATACTGAGGTCTTTAGAGTACCCACTGCTGCGTTGACCGAAGTATTGCTTGGACCTCCTCCAGGCCCCTAATTGTTTGTAGAACCCTGAGGAAATCCTGTCAATCGAAAACAGGTTTCCTCAACCAGAATATGTATGGGGATAGGGCTGGGTAGTCGACCACTAAGGGTTAACCCAGCCCTTAACAAACAAAATAATGGAGAGTCCTTGATGTCGAATGTAGTTTTGTCTATTAAAAATTTAACAAAAACCTATCCGGGTGTGGTTGCACTTGACAACTATTCCATGGACTTTGAACAAGGGGAAGTTCATGCTTTATTGGGAGAGAATGGGGCGGGGAAATCAACCCTGATAAAAATCATCTCCGGCGCGATTGAACCTGATTCAGGCCAAATTGTTCTGAATGGGAAAACCTATTCCAAGATGACACCAGGAATGGCCAGAGAAATTGGCGTGGAAGTCATTTACCAGGAATTCAGCCTGGTTGAATCATTATCCGTCGCCCATAATGTATTTCTGGGTGAAACTTCAGGTCTGTTTACGAATATTAAAGACCTTCGCATCAAAGCTAACAAAATCTTTACGGAGATGGGGGTCAATATTGACCCATCCGCCATCGTTCGAACATTAAGCCCGGCAAAGAAACAACTCGTTGAAATTGCCAAATCAATCTCCCGAAAAGCTAAAATTTTGATAATGGATGAACCCAGCGCTCCACTTTCAGCTTCTGAAGTGGAGACGATGTTTGAAATTATTGCAAAACTAAAACAGAACGGCGTAACCATCATCTATATTTCACACCGCATCGAAGAGCTATTCAGAATTTCTGACCGGGTGACTGTGATGCGGGATGGCCGTTATGTTGATACGCTCGTTACCAAGAGTACAAATCGTAAAGAGTTGATCAATCTGGAAGTCGGAAGAGAATTAAAAGAATATTATCCTCAACGTTCCGGGTCGCTTGGCGAGGTTGTTCTTGAAGTTAAAAAACTGACTGGGAATGGTGACGAGAATATTTCGTTTATTGTCCGCAAAGGGGAGATTTTAGGAGTTGCAGGATTGGTAGGCTCAGGTCGGACTGAAATGGCGAATGTTATTTTTGGGGTGGTGAAAAAAGAGGGTGGAGAGGTTTGGGTAGATGGAAGAAAAGCAGAGATCAATTCGCCTGATAGAGCGATCCATTATGGCATTGGATTGATCCCTGAGGATCGGAAGAATTTGGGTTGTATCTTAAACGCGAATATTCGATTCAATACCTCTTTGTCTGTTTTCAACAGACTGGTGAAATGGGTAGTTCTGGATACCAAAAAGATCAAACAAATTGCGGAGTACTATGCAAAAAGGTTGAATATTCGGGCTCCATCATTGCAACAAATGGTCAGAAACCTCTCGGGGGGAAATCAACAAAAAGTCGTTTTGGCAAAATCACTGGCTGCTGAGACAAATATTTTGATTTTTGATGAACCTACCCGTGGAATTGATGTTGGGTCAAAACAGGAAATTTACAACTTAATGGTTGACCTGGTAAATCAGGGAAAAACGATCATTATGATCTCATCGGAGATGGAAGAGCTGTTGGGAATGTCGGATCGCTTGATCGTCCTTTCTGAAGGGAAATTCATGGGAGAAGTTCCAAAAGAGAAATTCGATCAACGTTATGTAATTGAACTCGCATCGGGTCACCATTAATTTCTTACGAGGCTAAACATGTCAAAAATCCTAAATGGTTTAAAGAAATACACAATTGTCTTGATATTGGTTCTTTTGCTGGTTTTGTTTTCTTCTACAAGCCCCCATTTCTTCACCCTGAGAAATTTAACCAATATTGTTACGCAAAACACCTACTTCATCATCGCTGCGATCGGATTATCGTTTGTCATGATCGGCGGCGGCATTGATCTTTCCGTTGGTTATCAGATGTCCCTCGTCGGAGTCGTCACAGCCATGGCGATGACCGTCTACAATCTTCCGGTATGGCTGGCTGTCAGTATAGGGTTGATCTTGGGAACCTTGCTGGGGTTTATCAACGGGTTGATCATCACCAGTATTCGAGTTTTTCCGCTGATTGTAACTCTCGCGACAAGCATGGTATTTCAAGGGGCTTCTTATTTGATCTCAAAGGCACAAACTTTCCGAAATTATCCTGAGTCTTTCCTTTGGTTGACGAAAGGAAAGGTGGCGGGGATCCCGTTTGATGTTGTTTTAACGATCTTTGTGATCTTGCTCGCCATCTTTATCTATTCAAAAACCAACTTCGGCTGGAATGTTTTAGCCCTTGGAGGAAATGAAGAGGCTGCTCGATTGGCAGGTATAAAAACGAAAAAAATGAAAGTGTCAGTTTATGCGATTTGCGGTTTTTTTGTGGCAATCGCGACCATGATCATGATCTCCAAATCGAATACCACGGCTTCCAATTTTGGTCCTGGAACCGAGTTTACCTGCCTGACAGCTGCCATTGTCGGGGGTGTCAGTTTTATGGGTGGTGAAGGAAACATGTGGGGATTGGTTACCGGTGTCTTTATTTTGGCTGTTCTTGGAAATGGGATGCAGTTGGCTGGATGGGGAACGTATGCCCAGTATATTGTCAGAGGGTTGATCCTGGTTGGAGCGGTTGCTTTCGACGAATATCAACGCATGAATCGTGGAAAGAAAAAAGCAGCAGAACTCCCTACAGAAAAGGCTCAAGCACAATAGGTTCTGTTTTTTTGGAGGATTAATGTTTTCACAAAATAACGCATCAGCCCTGCGCTTCACCAGGCCTTCCGATGGAAAACCATCCTTTGACGGTCCATTCCCGGTTGGACCGATGCCAGGGTTGCCACCAAGCGGCAGCCCCCCCGAAATCCCGTTCGCGGATGTCTCAGCGGTCAAACGGAAATTCCTGGATATCCCCTATGCTTCTCTTTCGCCTGCTCAAAAACTGGATATCTATCTCCCCGATGGGGGAGAGGGACCGTTCCCGGTGATTTTCGTGATCCACGGCGGGGGATTTGAGATCGGCAACCGTCGAGATATTAATCTCTTTGCCTTTCTCAACGGCATCGACCGGGGTTTTGCGGTGGTCAGCACCGGATACCGGTTAAGTCATGAAGCGATATTCCCGGCGGCGGTTCAGGATATCAAGGCCGCCGTGCGATGGATCCGTGCCAACCAGGATCAATATCACCTGGATGGTAACCGAATCGCAGCCTGCGGGGGTTCTGCGGGAGGCAACCTGGCTGCGATGTTGGGTGTTACCGGCAGCATTCAGGATTTCGACAATCCTGACCTGGGAAATATTGAAATGAGTTCCGCAGTCCAGGCGGTGGTGGATTGGTTTGGACCGCTGGATTTCTTGGCCATGGACGGGCAGCATGCAGAAAATGGCAGGGACAAAGAAGTGATGCGCCCCGCATCTTCAGCGATGTCTGCAGAATCCAAATATCTTGGCAAACCGGTGAATGCAGTCCCCGATCTGGCGAAAAAGGCCAACCCCGCCACATATATCCATTCAGAAATGCCGCCTTTTTTCATCCAACACGGCAAGGCAGACGTTTTTGTGCCTTACCAACAATCGGAAAATTTTGCTGCTGAGATCAAACATCGGTCGCCTGAGACTTTCGTATACCTCGAATTGCTAGAAACGGCGGGGCATGGCGATGTGCAATTTGAATCCGAAGAAAATATGAACAAAGTGTTTCGATTTTTAGAAAAGTGCCTCTTGTAAGGTTCGTTATGCGTTATGAGGGTCAAGACGCCAGTATCTGCTGGCGTCATGAATTTTAATCAGGGAAAAAATGAGTGAATCTCAAAAAAAATATTTTTGCAAGGAAAACTGCTTGACCCAGCGGTTAAATCATGTTATTATGTAAATGAAACATAGTTTTATCTAATAAAACTTATTAGAGTTTGAACAAATGGGTTTGGCTGGCAAATCACGTAATTCCCTCCTTAATAAGAGAGGTTTTGTGATCCTTTTTTCTTAATGGCAGGGCTTACTTGAAACCAATAAGGCCTCATTTTACCCAAATGGATCAAATGGAAAGGGACAATGCAAACGATATCACTGACCATCAATGGTAAAAAACAGCAAGTAAACGCAAGCCCTGACATGGTGCTGATCGATCTTTTGCGCAAGGATCTGCATTTAACAGGTACAAAGCAGTCTTGTGATCGCAAAGGACAATGCGGCGCCTGCATGGTGATCGTCAACGGAAAAGCAGTGCGTTCCTGCCTCACCAAGGTGTCAAAACTGGAGGGGGCTGAGGTCATCAGCGTTGAAGGCCTGGGCACCCCCGAGAACCCCCATTTGATCCAGGAAGCGTATGTGCTGAGCGGAGCGATCCAATGCGGTTTCTGCACACCTGGCATGATCATGGCCACCAAGGCATTGCTGGATGAAAATCCCAACCCGAGCGTGGAAGAGATCAAGAAGGCGCTGGCGCACAGCTTATGTCGCTGTACCGGGTACAAGAAGATCGTCGATGCGGTGCAACTGGCTGGCAAATTTATCCGCAAAGAAACCACACCCGACGCAGTGCGCAACTCGCTTGGCAAAGAAGCCATCGGCGTTTCTCATCCACGCCCAACCGCCATGCTCAAGGCTTGCGGTCTGGCGCAATTCAACGATGATGTGCCCCTGCCTTCGGACGCGCTTGAATTGGCGGTGGTTCGCAGCACTGAACGGCATGCCAAGATCGTATCCATTGATTTCTCTGAAGCTGAAAAGATGCCCGGCGTGTTTGGCGTTTTACAAGCCAAAGACATCAAGGGCACCAATCGACTGCGCCAGGTTCATCCCGACCAGCCGGTATTGTGCGACGAAACTGTAAAAATTCTGGGCGATCCGATCATCGCCATTGCCGCAGAAACGCGTGAGCAAGCCCGGGCCGCGGCCGCAGCCGTGAAGGTGAAGTATGAACCACTGCCAGTTCAAATGACCCCGGCAGAATCCATGGCTCCCGGCGCGTATGTGATCCACCAACACGCACAAGACAACGTGTGCTGCTCGCAGCCCCTGATCAAGGGGGATGCAGAAGCGGCTTTGAAAAACTCCAAGACGATCTATGAAGCTGAATTTGGCACCCAGACCAACCACCAGGCTCCCCTCGAACCGGAAGTCTCTTCCGCGTATTTTGAAGGCGAAGGAGAGAATCGCGAATTGGTGGTCGTGGGCCGCAGCATAAATATCCATTTCCACCTCAATCAGTTGAAAGAGTGCCTGGGAGTAGAAAAGATCCGTTACAAAGAAGCCTTTTCGGGCGGTCAATTCGGCATCAAGGTATGGATCATTACCGAAGCGATCACCGGCGCAGCAGCCTTGCACTTCAATCGTGCGATCCGCTACGCCCCCACCATGGCAGAATCGATGATGATCACCACCAAACGGCATGCCTATCCGAGCATGAAGGTGAAATTCGCCGCGGATGCCCAGGGCAAAATGACAGCCTATTTCATTGATTTCATCATGGATAAGGGCGCTTACACGGTCAACGGACCGGTCATTTTAGGGCGCGCCATCCAGATGTTATCCAGTTCTTACGATCTTCCAGCCATCAAAGCGTGCGGCAAGTCTATTTATTCAAATAACTCGTTCGGCGGTTCAGCCCGCGGAGCGGGTCCCCCGCAGGTCACTTTTGCCATGGAATCCGCCGTGGATATGCTGGCGGAAAAATGCGGCATTGATCCGCTTGAATTCCGCAAGATGAATTCTCTGAAACCTGGCGGAACCAAGGGCACCGGCATGGTGGCTGAGCAGTGGGATTTCCCTGTGGTTTGTGACGCCATAAAACCTGCGTATGAGAAAGCTAAAAAAGCCGCCAAAGAATTTAATGCGAAAAGCAGCACCATCAAGCGCGGTGTTGGCCTGGCCGCTCACTCGTTCGGTATCGGCGGCGCGGCTGATGGAGCCAAGATGTCCATCGAACTGAATCCTGATGGCGGCATCACTATCTTCGCGGCCTGTGCCGATCCTGGCGAGGGTAACGACGCCATGTTGACCCAGATCGCTGCTCATCGTTTGAACCTGCCTCTCGAGAAAGTAAAACTATATACCCGCGACACGGATAAGACCGTGTTGATGGGGCCGGCAGCCGGCAGCCGCATGACCTTCATGGCCGGCCATACTTTGTTGAATGCCATTGAGAACATGGAAAAGGCCATGCAAGAGGCCGGAGCCAAGAATTACAACGACCTGGTCAAAGCCGGTTTGCCGACTCGCTGGGAAGGTGCACGCAAGAACCCCGGCAATGCTGGCTTAGATAAAGTGACCGGACAGGGTGACGTTCAGATCTCGGAATGCCATAACGTTCAAATGGCTGAAGTGGAAGTGAACACTGAAACCGGAGAGACGAAAGTCATTAAAATGACGGTTGCCGTGGATGCGGGTACGATCATCAATCCGCAGGCCTTCGAAGGACAGATCGAAGGTGGAGTTGACCAGGGTGTGGGTTATGCCCTGCGTGAGGAATATGTCCTTGGGAAGATGACCGATTACGTGTCCTTTAAATTCCCGACCATCCGCGACAGTTTTGAGATCGAGATCATCAATCCCATAACCCCCAGGTTCAACGGCCCGTTGGGTGCCACCGGTGTGGGTGAAATGACCATGGTTTCCACGGCTCCAGCCGTGACCAACGCCATATACAACGCCTGTGGTGCGCGTGTCTATCATTTGCCCGCCACACCTGCCAAGGTGAAAGCCGCGCTGGCAAAGTAAAAATTATCGATCGGATCAGCAAGCCCTCTGAATGAGGGCTTGCTTTTCAATAAATGAATAACCCTGTCTGCCTGCATCATCCATCACCGAAATTGATAAAATAGAATAAAGGACAGGAAGAACATGAGTGCTCAAAAATCCCTCGAAGCGGTTCGTGCTGACTTTCCTTCTTTGGAAAATCAAAGAAACGGAAAACCTCCGTTTTATCTGGATAACGCCTGTACAACGCTGGTGCCTCGGCAGGTGATTGACGCGATGGACGAGTATTACGAGCGCTTCCCGGCCTGCGGTGGAAGGCGCAGTCACCACTGGTTCGCACAGGAAGTGACCAGACGCGTGGAGGGGGATGAAGAATCTGCGGTGAAGGGCGCGCGGCAGCATGTGGCAGATTTCATTCACGCGGAATCGGCCGAGCAGATCGTTTTTACCCTCAACACCACGCACGCCATCAATCTGGTGGCGTTAGGGTTCCCTTTCAACCCCGGGGATGTGGTGCTGGTGACGGATCGTGAGCACAACTCGAACCTGCTGCCCTGGCTGCGATTGCAGAAAATGGGAGTGATCCAGGTTGAACAGGCTGGTTTCGACTCGCAAGAGCAGTTCGATCTGGATGCTTTTGAAAAGCAGCTAAAAGCAAAACGTGTACGGCTGGTGAGCCTGGCCTTTACCTCAAACGTGACGGGTGCGACCCTGCCTGCGCAA
>CAZRHZ010000103.1:0-4319 GCA_964599995.1 uncultured Anaerolinea sp.
TTTTTATTTAATTATGGCTTCAAATACCCCTAGGGGGTACACGTCCCATCGTCGCCTCTTTTTATTTAATTATGGCTTCAAATACCCCTAGGGGGTACACGTCCCATCGTCGCCTCTTTTTATTTAATTATGGCTTCAAATACCCCTAGGGGGTACACGTCCCATCGTCGCCTCTTTTTATTTAATTATGGCTTCAAATACCCCTAGGGGGTACACGTCCCATCGTCGCGAAAAAAATTGAGACTCCATTAATTGTTGGCTGATTTCAGACCGATCTACCTCACCCCAGAACGATTCCCTTCTTGTTCCTAAAGCGCATGTCCCCTCTCCTGCGGGTTTTGACTAATTAGAAAACATGTCTGACTCCGCAGGAGAGGGGATGTAGGGGTGAGGACAATAAAACACCATATTAGTGTCGCTCTCTCATCGTCGCCTCATATTCCTGAAATTTGAGACATTCTCCAAAATTCACTATAATTGAAACATGGAATTTGCGTTTGAACTCGCAATCATCATTGTAGCTGCGTTGATCTTGATCAGTGTGATCGTGAGCAAGATCTCAGACCGCTTTGGGGTGCCTCTACTGCTGCTTTTTCTGGGTATCGGCATGTTGGCCGGCTCGGAGGGACTGGGTGGAATCTATTTTGACGACCCCATCATTACGCAATACATTGGTGTGGGCGCGCTGATTTTCATTCTGTTTTCCGGTGGCCTTGATACCTCTTGGAAATCAGTAACGGCCGTAGTCAAAGAAGGCATCAGCCTTGCCACTGTCGGTGTGATGCTCACGGCGGCAATCTTCGGCTTGTTTGCCTTCCTGATCCTCAAGCTTCCATTACTGGAATCTCTATTAGTGGGTGCAGTTATATCGTCCACCGATGCCGCCGCGGTTTTCTCAATCCTGCGTTCGAAGGGTGTGAACATAAAGAAACGCACTGCTTCGCTGCTGGAGCTTGAATCTGGCAGCAACGACCCGATGGCGGTATTGCTGACCATCACCCTGATCACCTTTGCCACCCGGTCTGAGACTTCATTGTGGGCTGCAGCAGGCTTGTTTTTATTGCAAATGGTGATTGGCTTTGTGATGGGTTGGTTGATGAGTAAGTTGGCACTTTTCTTGATCAACAAGTTACGCCTCGGTTATGAAGGTCTCTATCAGATTTTAATCATGGCACTGCTATTCCTAACCTATGGTGTCACCACGCTGATAAAAGGCAGTGGCTTCCTTGCTGTTTACCTGTTGGGGCTATTCATTTCCAAAGAAGATTTTCTTCATCGCCGCAGTGTGCTGCGCTTTTTTGACAGCACAGCCTGGTTCTCGCAGATCGTGCTTTTCCTCACCCTGGGTCTGCTGGTCTTTCCCTCCCGATTGATCCCGGTCGCGCTGCCCGGCTTGGGGTTGGCGTTAATTCTCGTACTCATCGCTCGGCCAATTGCCGTATTCCTCACGCTCATCCCGTTTGGTTATTCACTGCGCGAAAAAGCCTTCATCTCGTGGGTCGGGTTGCGCGGAGCTGTGCCAATTGTGCTTGCCACCTATCCATTGGTAGCCGGTCTGCCCAACGCTGATCTGATGTTCAATATCGTCTTCTTTGTCGTGCTGGTTTCGGTCTTGCTGCAAGGTACGCTGCTGCCAAACATGGCACAGCTTTTCCGCGTCAAGAGCGATGAACCTCCGCGTCCCAAACCCCCACTTGAAGTGGTGGCAGGTGAATTGATCCCCAGTCAATTAAAGGAACTCGTCGTGCCGCCTGGATCAGTCGCGGATGGAAAAGCCATTTTTGAGCTCAACCTTCCACCTGGTTATTTGATTATCCTGATCTCAAGGGATGGCGCTTATTTGCAGCCCCGTGGAAACACCCAGCTCAAATCTGGAGACAGGTTGCTGGCTTTGACCGAGAAAGACGCCCTGACCATTGCACGCAAGATTTTGTGCGATCAGCCTTCAAACCCGGATAGTTGCACAGATTAATTATCGCGGATTGTTAATCTCTCAGACAATTCCTGAATGGTCGCGTCCAGTTCTTCGAGCAGCGCAGGCAGTTGCTCCAGTTTGAATTCCGGTTTAAGCATGTACGTTACCGCGTCTGACAATGTCATACGCAGGATGTGCGAATTGGTTTGCTCAGGCATGGCAGACGCGAACGGCAGCAGATTGACCGTTTCATTCCACTGGGGGTAATCCGCTTTCAGATCGCTGGATTGCGCCAGAGCGTTTTTTCCGATTGGGAAGGTGCCCGAAGTCTTCAACAAACGCGCCTGGTTCATGGGTTCTGAGACATAACGGATGAAGAGCCAGGCGGCCAACTGCTTATCAGCGCTCGACTCGAGCACCCCAAAGGAGATGCCCTCCGTAAGCAGCGTCGCACCGGATTGAGAAGGATAAAGGATCACCTTCCACTCATCCGTGCTGCCGGCGCGTTCAAAGGCCGCGGTCTGCGGAAGGATATCCCGAAGCGTGCCACTGTAAACCAGCGCCTGGCGTTTGGCAAAGTAGTCGTAGGGTTCCGGAAAACGGCTGTCCCAGGCGCAGGCGTCTTTTTGCAAATTGAAAAGGTATTCAAAGCTGGTTTCAGTTTCAGTTGAAGAGAAACTTGTGATCGGTTGATCCATCTCAAGTCCATTAAAAGCCTTTAACCAGTTCATGAAAACGCTGGCGTCCTCGTTTATGATCCACCCGCCCAGGCCATCGTTGGAACGGTCGTTATCCTTGCGAAAAAGGGCGTTGGCAGCGCAAGTTTGAGCACGGAAATCATCGCTGGTCAGCGGGATCTTCGTGTATCCCAACTCCTCAGCCCAGGTAACATTATAAAACAGCACAGAGGCCGTTTCCTGCACGGGAATCGCGTAGAGCTTGCCATTCACCAGGTTGGAATTCCAAAAAACGGGATAGAAATCCGCCAGTTCTTCCTCAGAAAAGCCGTAAGTCGAAGAGTGGACGTAGGCGTTCAAGTCCACCACACCACGCTGGTCTTGATCCGCAGAAAGCAGCGCAGAAAGTGGCAGCGCGGCCATATCCACGCTTTGATCCCCGGTACCGGTGCTACCTAGTTCTTCCAACGCCAATCCCATCGATCCGGGTTCTTCGATCTTCACATGGATGTCCCACTCGTTGTTTTGATTGAACTCGTTTACCAGAATATCCATCATTTTGGCCGTGTCACCCGACCAGGGGTGGAGAAAGGTGATCTGCGTACCGTTCAATTTCTGCATGTCAACGTTGATCTCAGGCAGCTTGGTGGCGGTGGGGTCAAGCGGTTTGGGTGTGACAGTAGGAGCCGAGACGGTCGGGGTTTGCACCTCACTGGTCGGAGTAACGCCCGGCTGGCAGGCTGCCATGATCACTGTCAGGCAGAGGATCGAGCAAAGGAGGAGCGAGTTTTTTTTCATCATTAGATTACGGTTAATCTTTCCGTCACAAGGTCAGGAGTTGATACTCTTAAAATCAGTCAAAATCGGTTGGGAGATCAGGGTTGCGGTGGTGCTCAAACATGCGCTTGATCTCTTCCAGGGTCACGCGCGCTTCTGAAAGATCGCGGATGGCGCTCTCCGCGAAGTAGGTGGGGTCTGCGGTTTCGATCGGATCAGGAGTGGCCTCGGCGATCAGGTCGCACAGGATGAACAATTTATAGGCGTGGAACGGGTAGATGGGATGACCATGCAGGTTGCGGTCGTAGACCGCCAGCATCTTTTTGGCCTTGACGATCACCCCGGCCTCTTCGCGTAATTCGCGTTCCACAGCCAGGCTGGGAGGTTCGTTAATATCGATCCAGCCGCCGGGCAGCGTCCACCTGCCCTCGTCCATCAATTCACGCACCATCAGGAGCTTGTGATTCTTGAAGACCACGCCGCGCACGTCCAGTTTGGGAGTGGCGTAGCCGTCTTGCGCTGAAAAGATGCGCAGCACCTCGCCCGCATCGGCTTCGGTCTGCACAGCCATCATCTCGGCCGCAATGGCGCTTAATTCCTTGTAGCGCTCCACGTCGAACGGATTTTGCGTGTACTGCATGCCGCTCTGCGCGATGGCCTGGATGCGCTGCGACCAGGTCAGCCATTTGGGATGAGTCATGAACGATCCTTTCGCGGGCCCCACCCTTATTGACGAAAGCGGAGCAGCCCTGTATAATGCATCTATCCATTTTAAATGGAGTTCGCCAAAAAGAGTAGGCTGGTAGAAAACTGGTAGAGAAGGATGGCCGTCGGCTGAAAGCCTCCACAGTGGACCCGGTCGAAGTCGTTTGGTAAGATTGCCGAAGAACCCCTTTCAAGGGCATTAGAACGGCACGGGCAGCCCGTTAGCGCGATTTCAAGAGCGTTGC
>CAZRHZ010000103.1:4419-9068 GCA_964599995.1 uncultured Anaerolinea sp.
TCCATGGAAGACCTGATGATCCGCTACAACCGCATGAAGGGCATCCCCACCCTGTGGGTGCCAGGCACCGACCACGCCGGCATCGCCACCCAGATGCTGGTGGAAAAGATGCTCGCCAAAGAGGGTATCAAGCGCGACGAACTCGGCCGTGAAGGATTCCTCAAGCGCACCTGGGAGTGGAAGGAAAAATATGGCAACCGCATCACCCATCAAATTCGCCGCCTGGGTGCATCCTGCGACTGGACCAAGGAACGCTTCACCATGGACGCAGGTCTCTCCAAAGCCGTGCGTGAGGCCTTCGTGCGTCTGTATGAAAAGGGACTCATCTACCGCGGACCGCGCATGATCAACTGGTCACCCTCGCTGCGCACCGCCGTCTCGGACCTCGAAGTGGAATATTCCGAGGAACCCGGTTTTCTGTATTACTTCAAGTACATGTTGGCTGACTTCCCGGGCGAGTTCATCCCGGTGGCTACCACCCGACCTGAGACCATCCTGGGCGACACCGCCGTGGCCGTGCACCCGGACGACGAGCGCTACCAGAAATACATCGGCAAAGATGTGCTGGTGCCCATCCAGAACCGCCGCATCCCCGTCATCGCGGACGAGTACGTGGATCGCGCCTTCGGCACCGGCGCGCTTAAGATCACGCCCGCCCACGACCCCAACGACTACACCATCGGTCAGACCCACAAACTGGAAAGCATTAACATCCTCACCAAGACCGCCAGCATGAACGAGAACGCCGGTGCTTACGCTGGTCTGGACCGCTTCGAATGCCGCAAGAAACTATGGGAAGACATGCGCGCGGCCGGGCTGGTGATCAAGGAGCAGCCTTACACCCTCAACGTGCCTCGCAGCCAGCGCGGCGGAGAAATTGTGGAACCCATGATCTCCACTCAGTGGTTTGTTAAGATCCAGCCGCTGGCCGACAAAGCCCTGGCTGCCGTGCGCGAAGGGCGCACCAAGATCGTACCGGAGCGCTTCACCAAGGTGTATTTCAACTGGCTCGAGAACATCCACGACTGGTGCATCAGCCGCCAGCTCTGGTGGGGGCACCGCATCCCGGTCTGGTACTGTGACGACTGCCATGAGACCATCGTGGCGCGCGAAGACCCCACCGAATGCCCCAAATGCCATAGCAAGCACATTCAACAGGACGACGATGTGCTCGACACCTGGTTCTCCTCCGGGCTGTGGCCGTTTTCCACCCTCGGCTGGCCGGAACAGACACCCGAACTGAAGTATTTCTACCCGACCTCGATCATGGAGACCGGCGCAGACATCCTCTTCTTCTGGGTGGTGCGCATGATGATGTTCGGCCTCGAATTTACCGGCGTGGAGCCTTTCCACACCGTCTATCTGCACGGCCTGATCCTGGACGAAAATGGCCAGAAAATGAGCAAGACCAAGGGCAACGTGGTCGATCCGCTGCTGGTCATGGACGACTTCGGCACAGACGCCCTACGCTTCACCCTTCTGGTGGGTTCAACCCCCGGCAACGACACCAACCTGAGCCTCAAGAAAGTGGAAGCCAACCGCAACTTCGCCAACAAGGTGTGGAATGCCGGCCGCTTTGTCATCAGCGCGCTTGAAAAAGCACCGCAGAAACCGGCTGACAAACCCAAGTGGACGCTGGCGGATAGTTGGATCCTCGCCCGCCTGAAGACCTTGCTCAAAGACACCGACCGCCTGTTCGCCAATTTCCAGTACGGCGAAGCCGGCCGGCAGATCTACGAGTTCTTCTGGGGTGATTTCGCTGACTGGTACCTCGAGATCGCCAAAACCCAGATGGCCGAAGGCGGAGATCGCGCCCATTACACCGCCAGCACCCTGGCTTTCATTCTGGATGCCTGCCTGCGCTTGCTGCACCCCTTCACTCCCTTCGTGACCGAGGAACTCTGGCAGGCGCTCAAAAAGACCGCCCAGCAGACTGGTTTCAACTCTTTCAACCAAACCAGCGAATGGGAATCCGCGCTGATCGTGGCGCGCTGGCCTGAAGTTATACCCATGGAAGGTTGGGAAGAAGAAAAGATCGCTCAATTCAGCGCCATCCAGGACGTGGTGCGCGCCAATCGCAACCTGCGCGCGGAGAAGAAGATCCAACCAAACGTAAAAACCCCCGGCAAGATCGTCAGCCAGGATAACTTCACACTCTTCAACGCTGAAAAAGCCATCATCGCCGCGTTGGGTTCCTTCGTCCCCGAACAACTCGAGGTTATGCAGGAACTCAAGGAAGCACCTGAGAATTGGACCTCCACCGTGTCTTCCGGCAGCGCCATTTACATCCCGGTGCCCGAATCCGCCGAGGACAAAGATCGCCTGAACGCCGAGCTCAAGGTGGTCGGATCCCAGATCGAGCGCCTTGAGAATTTGTTGGGCAGCGACTTCGCCAACAAGGCTCCCGCCGCGGTGGTCGATAAGGAACGCGCCAAACTGGCTGAATATAAAGAGTCTTACGAGAAATTGAAAGCCCAGTTGGGTTGATGCGCTGTAGGGGGCGGTTCAGAACCGCCCCCTACTAATTTTAACCTTACCTTTCAAGAGGTTGCCCAAAAAGCCAGGGGTAGCCTTTGAAGTAAATCATGACCAGAGAAGAAATCTCCTAAAAAGATATATCCATTTTTGAGGATGAAGTTTACAACTTCTCCGCTTATGATAAGGATCCCAAAAATCCTTTGAGGATGGCATTAAAAGCTTCGGGGTTATCCATGTTTGCATTATGGGCAGCTTGTGGAATCACATGTAACAGGCGCTTCTCATTCTTCGCCCAATTATTGCAATACTGCTTGACTTTTCCTGTGCGATCAAAATCACCATAAGTTATCATTACAGGCATGGCAAGCCTGCCTTTATCATAATCAATCAATCCTTGGTAGACGGCCGTCATAATGGTTGATATTTCAATCATGGTCAAATCTGATAATGTTTCATATGCATATGTTCTAGCCTTGTCTGTTATGGCTATCTGATTTGCCATTAATTGAATCATTGGTTGATATCTATAGAATTTTAATAAATCCGGTGTCTTTGCTAACAACCAGCGATCCAGTTTTGAATAATATGACAATTGAATTGGCGAAGATCCGACTGCTGTAAAACTGGAGACCACTTCAGGATGATTTGCTGCCAGTATCTGACTGATGTATCCGCCCATGGACTGTCCCACTAGATGGGCTTTTTCTACCCCTTCCATCTTCAGAATCCCAAGTAAATCCTCCGCGGCATGATGCAAGGAAAAATCGATGTATGGACGAGACAAACCATGAGCCGAGACATCCCAGGTAATGATTTTGTAGTCGCCTGCAAAGTCACCAATCTGATACTCAAATAAACCATGATCCATGGTGGCGCCGTGGGTAAAAACAAGACAGGTATTGCCCGATCCAGACACCCAATACTTCACATTTCCGCGAAAGGTTTGTAAAATCCTACATTCCATATCCATAGCAAACTCATCCAATCGAAGGAAAATAAAATCACCGTGATGATTTTTTGGCTTTAATAAAAAAAAGAAAGTGAACTCGAAGAATCAAATTATGTGATTCACAGGTAGGAGCAATTCAAAATAATCGCCCCTACCTTGTTTTGGTTTGAGATTACTTCGGCATTTTTCCAAACAATTTCCAAATGAACCTGTGAAAACCGTGGATGGACTCGACCGGTTCGAGGAACATGAACACGCATTCCCCGCTGACCACTTTGAGCCCAAGTTCAGCGCATTTGGCTTCCCCTTCGGGGCTGTTGGCGCCCTGCTGCAGCCATATGTATTTAATGCCCAATCGGGCAGCTTCTTCGATCACAGCAACGGTCTCGGTGGGTGGAATGACCAGGATCACCCCTTCCGGTTTGGTCGGCAGAGCACCCAACCCGGCAAAGCAGCGGTCGCCTTCGACCATGTCCAGTTTCGGGTTCACTGCCGTGACCTTGTACCCTTTGGCTTTCATATCGCGATAAACCATGCTGCCAAATTTATCTTTATTGCTTGAGACACCCACCACCGCGATATATTTGAGTGCGATGAATTCTTGAATGGTTTGTTTGCTGTTTATCATGCGTCTCTCCCAAATCTGGTTAATCTGTCCATTGAATCGGTCCGTCAATAAATCTTTTGTATAAGCGAGGGAGTACGACCTTGCCCCAGGCTCGCTGAAAATATCGACGGGCTTTTTTCCATTCTATTGAGTTTCCCCAGCCATCATGCTGCAGAGTGATTTTGGTCTCGGTCGTAGATACCGGGGCAAAAAATATTGTAACATGGGTTCTTTGAACGCGAATAGCGGGTATTTCCGGAGGGGCGTTCCAGGTAAACGAAAGCATTTGCGGAGGGTCGAGTGCCAGAATGGTCACACCCTCGCCACCGCGATCACCCGGTTTGGCTTCCAGGTCAAAATACATTTCGTATGCACCTCCCGGCCTCAGATCGATGCGGCAATCTGGAGCAAAAAAGGTCTTCACTCCATCTTCGGTCGTCCAGGCTTTCCACACCTCTTCAATGGATGCCGGAATGACGGAGGTAACCCGAATGGCTCTGCTCATATTCAAACCTCCAAAAATGACTGGCTTGATCAGTTCAAACCAGTCATGCTTAACCATTATAGGTCAGGAATATTTTGGATGTATCAAGCATTTCTAGGTTTTCGGAGAAT
>CAZRHZ010000104.1:0-8892 GCA_964599995.1 uncultured Anaerolinea sp.
GAATTGGAAAAAGGGCCAATGACGCAACAGAGAAAAACTCGTCCTGTTGTATAATTCTGATGAACAGACGATCAACCGGTTTGGTTATTTACACAAAATTTATCGGATTATTATTCCGGCGGTTCGATCTTTACAATAAAATGATTAATTGATTGAGGATCTTCTTTGCTGTCTAAGGAAACAATTACTGTTAACGAAGTCTAACTCATTTTTTGGAGGTATCTCATGTATTCTGCAGAAATCAGCCGCTTGAATCCCACTTGCTTTCTCTTCCTGGTAGATCATTCCACGTCCATGTCGAATCCGATCATGGGGGTTTCTGGCAATCCTAAAAAGGCGGAGTTTGTCGCGGATGCACTGAACAAGGTTATTCAAAGCCTGGTTGTTTCTGCTTCAAAAGACATGGAAATCCGAAAATACTATCAGGTGGGTGTGATCGGCTATGGCTTTGAGGTGAAATCAGCACTTGGGGGCGATCTGGCCACTGACGACCTGGTTTGGATCGACGAGATCTATGAGCATCCGCTGCGCATCGAAGACCGCGTTAAGAAGGAATCCGATGGGGTAGGCGGATTTATTGAAGTAACCACCAAATTCCCGGTATGGGTGGATCCCGTTTCGCGCGGACAGACTCCCATGTGCGCCGCGCTCAATCGCGCTTTTGAGATCCTGGCCAAGTGGGTTGAGGAGCATCCGCAGTCTTATCCACCTACTCTGATCAACCTGACGGATGGCGAAGCCAATGATGGCGACGCGCGCGTTCCCGCGGAGCAGATCAAATCGTTGGCAACCGAAGATGGCAACTGCACCATCCTGACCGTTCACTCTTCCTCCAATGAATTATCGCGCCAGATCGTTTTCCCAATGGAGCCGAAAGTCTTGCCAGATCATTTTTCAAAAGTGATGTTTGAAGTGAGCAGCCCGCTGACCCCCAAGATGCGCGCCACCGGCGAGGAACTGCTGGGTTCGCCCTTGGAAGAGGGTGCACGTGGATTGGTCTATAACGCTGACATCGCGGGCATCGTTCAAGCCCTTGAAATTGGAACCAGACCAGCCAACATTCAATCGTAAGTTTGCTCATGAAATTGGTTTGGAAGTCTTTCAGCATCTGCAAGGATGGCAATCGTGAAGATGAAAATGAAGATGCGGTCTATCCGCAGCTTGTAAATGGAAGCAGCCTGAACGCGGACCATTTCGGTTGTGCCATGGCAGATGGAGCCACCACTTCTTCATTCTCGCGGTTGTGGGCCAACCTGTTGGTTCAAGAGACCAGCCGCGTTCAGCATGTGCAGCAAGATTTCTCCAACGTGCTCACTTCAGCCCGCTCGATCTGGCAAAATGAGCTGTCACATAAAGATTTGCCCTGGCCGGCCGCCATCAAGGTGCGCCAGGGTTCCTTTTCAACATTATTGTTTTTTCAAATCTGGAAAAAACAAAACCTTTTCCTTTCCAGCAACGGTTCTTCTGAAAGAGCTTGGACAGCCGGCGCGGTCGGCGACACCTGCCTTTTTCAAGTGACGAAAGGACGGTTCTCGCTCAGCTTTCCGCTGGATCACGCTGCCCAGTTTTCCAACACAACCGATCTGATCTCGACCAACCTCTCTTATCAGAAAGGTGGAACTCCGCAAAAGAGCATTTCGGGAACCTGGCAAAAAGGAGATCATTTTTTGATCGCTTCGGATGCGCTTTCTGCCTGGATCATCAACGGAATTGAAAAGAACACCATCGGGTGGCCAGCCATCAGCGAGAATCTGACCTCATTGGTGCGTTATCAAACCTGGATCAGATCGCTCAGGCGCCAGTCTGCGATCAAGAACGACGATACCACCCTGATCTCTTTATCGGTGGATGATTAATAAGTGACCATGAGGTTTCTACAATGAAGTATCCGGCTTTCAACGAATATCAGGCTGCGCTGCAGCACCCTTCAAGGTGCCTTGCTCCCGCTGGCCTGCGCGACTGCATGGTTGAGTCGGATCTATGGGGGCTACCACGAGTGCGTTCTGGGGGCTTTGCCTTAACCTATAAATTGTCAGACGGACGATCCACCTGGGCGGTGCGCTGTTTTCACAGACATATCCCTGACCGGGAAGAACGCTATGTGTCGATCAACAAGTTCATCCAGAAAGCCGGCGTGGATTACCTGGAAACCATTCAATATATCCCGCAGGGCATCAATATTAAGGGAGCGACTTTTCCGATCACCTACATGAAATGGGTGGAAGGGGAAACGCTTGAAGCCTTCATCATCCGCAATCTGGATGAACCTGAAATCCTGCGAAAACTGACTGAACAATTCGTGGCTTTGGTGTCTGATCTTGAGAAGCGCATGATCACGCACGGCGATCTTTCACATCACAACATCATGGTCCGCAATGGCAAACTTGTGTTGGTGGACTATGACGGCATGAATGTTCCCAATATGAAACAGACTCAAAGCTGCGAGATCGGCAATCCGAATTTCCAACATCCCGGACGAGATGAAACGATTTTCGACATCACCACCGACCGGTTTTCAAGCATTGTCCTGTACCTTGCGATGAAAGCCATGTCGATCGATCCGAAATTCTGGTTTAATTATGAGACGGGTGGCGAGGGGCTGCTCTTCAGGAGGCCCGATTTTGAGCATCCATATCAATCACCCTTGCTGCAAGAGATGGAAACCATTGCCGCGTTGACCCGTGATGTGCAGCAGTTCCGCCAGATCTGTCTGATGGACGTGAGGCAGGTTCCGCGACTGGAAGATTTTATCGCCGGACTCGACTTCGATAATGGCAATTACACCACGATTGATTCGCCCGAGATCCAGACCGAGAAAAATCTCGTACTGGACGCGCAGAAGAAGTACCTGTTCAACTCCCGTCTCGGAGAGATCGTCACCGTGGTTGGGCAGATCCAGGAGATCTTTGGCGGTGTGAGCCGGGATAATGTTCCTCATATATTTCTGAATTTTGGTAATTGGAGAATAAAATGTTTTACGGTCGTGTTGTGGGATGAAGCGCTCAATTTGATGGAAACCACTGGAATCGACGCCAACTCCTTCTTGAACCAGTGGGTGAGTGTCACCGGCATTTTGACCTCATACCGGCGCAGGCCGCAGATCATCGTGAACACCCCCTTTGATATCGAAGTCCTTGATGAACAGCGGGTGAGGGAACGCATCTCTGCATCCAGTCCGTACTGGTTTGTTCACCGACTGTCCCCCCCTGCAGAACGGGTTCAGGTGAAAAAGAAAGCCACCGAGGAACGGAAAAGCAACAAAAAGGTTGAAGTAGTGATGAACTCGCAGATGGTTGATAATAATATCGATACCCAGGTTACCAACCCCTTGAATATTTCGCAAGAAGTGGTGGGCAGGATTAATGACCTCTATCGAACAAAGAAAGTTCACACTTCATCCCGCAAGAAGAAAAGCCGCAAATAACGCGCATTGACCAAACCCCCCGCATGGGGTAAAATCCTAACTCGACACGCGTCGTACCCTTCGCGTGAATCTAAATTTTGAAAGGGCTTGAAAATGAAAGTCTTATTGATCAAAGATGTTTATAAGCTGGGCCATGCCGGAGATGTCAAGAAAGTTGCTGACGGTTTCGGCCGCAATTTTCTGATCCCGCAGGGATTGGCTGTTCTGGCTACCCCGGGTGCCATGTCTACCATTGACAAGATCAAGGCCAAGGCTGCCGTGATGCGTGCTGCGTTGAACCAGGAAATGAGTGGTCTGGCGGAACAATTGGAAGGTGTTGAACTCGCCTTCGCAACCAAAGCCGGCGAAACGGGCAAGTTATATGGTTCGATCACTTCTCAGATGGTTGCTGATGCGTTAAATCAGAAACTTGGAACCAAGATTGAACGCCATCAGATCGAATCGGAACCCATCCGTAATTTGGGTGAGCATTTCGCCACCGTTCGCTTGACCATCGATCTTAACCCGAAGATCAAGGTTGTGGTCACCCGTGAAGGTGAATCCGCGGTCAAAGAAGCTCCCAAGAGCAAAGCTAAAGCGGAAAAAGAAGCTGAACCTGTCGTTGAGCAACCCGTTGTTGAAACTGTTGAAGTAACACCGACAGAAGAAGCCGCTGAGACCAAAGCAGAGTAATTCACTTTTCTTCTTTGGAGATTTGACCGGCCAGATCAGCCTTTCGGGCTGGCTGACCGGTCTTCAGTAAAAAGAGAAGTAACAAATGGCATTAACGCCTGGTGAACAGTTAAGACACAAACGCGAAGAGAAAAATATCTCCCTCGATCAAGTCGCGCGGGACACCAATATTCGTGTTAATTTCTTGCAGGCGATCGAAGACGATCGTATGGGGGCGATCTCATCTCAAGCCCAGTTACGGGGTTTCATACGTCTTTACGCCTCCTATCTGGGTTTGAATCCGCAGGAACTCTTTGAACCAACGCCGGTCGTTCAACCCGCCCCATCAGCATCTCAGGTCAGCCTCGAGACCAATCTTGAGCCGGATCAACCTGCAGAAAAGCCGGTTGAGGAAACTCCAAAAATCAACATATCTGCTCGGAAAAAGCCCCTCTTTGCTCAAAAATTTGAAGACAAACCCACCCCTGAAAAGAAATCTGACATCATCTTTAGGGAGATCGGTGCCGAGCTGAAAAGCCAGCGTGAAACCCTGGGTTTGTCGCGGGCCGATATTGAGCGCCAGATCAAGATTCGCGAATTGTACGTTTACGCGCTGGAGCAGGGATTGATCGAGGATCTTCCCTCCAGCGTGCAAGGTCGCGGCATGCTAAACAATTATGCTGCATTCATGAGCCTTGACCCGGAGCCATTACAAACACGTTTTGCTGAAGGACTTCAACAACGCCGAATCGAAATGTTTGAAGAAGAAACCGCGAAGAAAAAGGATCCGGGACTCAAAAAGCACAGCGCTCCCATTACCGGCTGGCGCAGATACATCACGCCTGACTTGCTGATTGGTGGAAGCGTCTTTATCGTGTTATTCGTTTTGATCGTTTGGGGAGCCATCCAGGTCATTGGGTCTTCCCGTTCTCAAATTCAACCGACTGCAGAGTCCATTTCCTCTGTCTTGATCGGCACTGACACGCCGACTGCAGTTACCACCCAGGCGACCCCTGATACGGGGTTGACCACGACCCCAAACACGGGCGACGCAGCCAGCACAGCTTCGGTGGACCTGCAAGCCACCATCAATGCTGGGGGCAGCAATCCCATCCAGATCGTGATCGTGGCTTACCAACGCGCTTATTTGAATGTCATTTCTGATGGGATGGAAGTGTTCAATGGTCGGATCGTGCCAGGCGGGGTTTATCCGTTCAGCGGATCGACCAAGATCGTCATCACATCGGGGAATGCTTCTGCCATGCAGGTTTATTACAACCAACAAGATTTGGGCATCTTGGGTAGTAAAGGACAGGTGATCAGCCTGGAGTTCTCACGTGAAAGTATGCTGACCTCCACTCCAAGAGTCACTGCAATTCCCACGGCAACCTTTATGCCCACTTACACGCAAGAGCCCACGGCAACCCCCACTGTAACGATCACACCGGTTGCGCCAACCATCACTCCCTACCAGCCATGAAGCAGCATTCCTATTACATGGTCTCACTAGGCTGCGCCAAGAATTCGGTGGACTCGGATTCGATGGCCGTGCTTTTGGAGCAGGATGGATATAAGGCTGTCGAACGTCCCTCCAACGCGGAAGTTCTGATTGTCAATACCTGCGGATTCATCCAAACCGCCAGGCAGGAATCGATGGATGTCTTGCGCGAACTGGTAGAAAAAAAGAAACCCGGGCAGCTTCTCATTGCCGCTGGATGTTTGATCGAACGTTTTCGTGAGCAGTTGGCCGCTGAAGTGCAGGGGATTGACGGCTTTATCGGCACCCGCCGGTGGATGGACATCCTCGAGCTGGTAAAAAATCTGCGCCCCGAAAATTCCAGCGCGCGGTACCACATCCCCGAAACGGACACGGTTGGTAAAGACGAAAAAGGCGTTGTGCGGGCGTCCATTCAGGGTGGAAGCGCCTATCTGAAGATCGCAGATGGCTGCCGCAGGCCGTGCGCCTTTTGCTCGATCCCCTTAATTAAGGGAACCACTGTCAGCCGGCCGTTGGAAGTGATCCTCGACGATGCTGCGTTGCTTCAAGATTCAGGTATAAAAGAACTGATCCTCATTGCTCAAGACACCACAGATTACGGCGTCGATCTGGGGTTGAAAGATGGTTTGACCCATCTGTTGAAGAACCTGCTGCCAAGGATCCCTGAGATCCCATGGGTGCGGATCCTCTATTCCTACCCGGGTTATGTGACGGATTCGTTGATCGAGCTGATGAGTTCTTCGCAGCAAATCCTGCATTATCTGGATATACCCCTGCAGCATGCCCATCCTGAAACCTTGAAGCGTATGAAACGCCCTTCTGATATCGATTGGGTCTACCGCACCATCGAAAAAATGCGCAAGGCCATGCCAGATCTCGCCATCCGCTCAACGTTTATTGTGGGGTACCCTGGTGAAACGGAACAGGAATTTGACGCCCTTCTGCGTTTTTTGACCGAGATCCAACTGGACCATGTTGGAGTCTTCTCCTTTTCGTTTGAACCGGGCACTTCAAGTGAGAGTTTGGGAGATCCCATCCCTGAAGAAGTCAAACAAGCCCGCATGGCTGAATTGATGAAAGTTCAAGAGGGAATCTCACTGCAGCGCAATCAACGCTTGATCGGTAAATCTCTGAGCGTTTTGATCGAGGGGCACGGTGATGGCATTTCCATTGGTCGTTCGTACCGCGACGCTCCCGAGATCGACGGGTTGGTGATCGTGGAAGGAGAAATCGAGGTGGGCAGACTGGTGCCGGTGAGGATCAACGGCGCACTGACCCACGACCTGACCGGTTCATTGATCGAATAAAAAAAACGGGCAAGCGCCCGTTTTTTGTTGTCGTTTACCCACCATCCGTTGGAGTGGGGGTGGGTGCGTTTGGATCTACCGTAGGCGTGGGGGTAGCCGGGGGATTCTCACAGTATTCTTTAGCCTGCGCGATTTTACCAACCAGCCGGTCATTTGAGATGATCTCTTTGGCTTTTTCGTATTGATCAACAGCCTGGCAAAAATAGTCCTTTTTCATTTCCAGCATCATCATATCGCCAATTCCTTCGAGCGAATTGACGTAGCGTTGTTTGGATGTGATCTTAGAGGAATCCATCAAATAGGGAACATCCTGGTAAACGGAATAGAATGCCTCAGCGGCTTTGTACCAGTTCACCCCGTACCAGGTTCCGGCATAGATGTAATTTTGCGCATACCTTCGCCAGGATTCAATGTCGCCATCCAATGGCGCGATCGTTTCCGCCATCGCGAAATAATATAGGCCGACTTCCAGTTCGCCTTCCTGGATCTTCAAGATGCCGTTGTAGCGCAGGGCGTAATAGAACATGCCGTCCACTTTGATGGATTCATACGCGGGATTCAGATTGCGCATCTGATTGACCGTGTTCAGCAGCCCGGGCCAATCCTGCGCGGTGAGCTGGTTCTGTGCCTGAATGAACAATTCGCTCACCACGCTGGTGTCTTTGGTGGGTACCGCTGTGACGACCACCTCTGGAGTAGGTTGAGGGTTGGGATCTTGCGATGAGCTCAAGGAAATGGCCAGCATGACTTCGGCTAATTTCTCAGTAACTCCGGGATAATTCGGATAAATGGTCATCACATATTCAAGCCGATCCTGGGCCATGTTCAGGTTGCCCGCGGCTTGATCCTGTTCAGCTTTCAGGAACTGCGTGGTGGCCAGTTCCAGGCGATGATTGGTATCTTCAGCCATTCTGGCCTGTAAAGCAGACTGATAACCGATGCCTGAACCAATGGCGATGATCACCAGCATGATCAAGATTCCCAGCCATACCCACTTGCCGCGGCGGACTTTTGGCTTCTTCCCATCGACCTCGGCAGGCTCGCTGGTTTCAACGGGAATCTCTGTCTCAGCTTCCAGTTTCACGGATTGTTTTTTTACGGTCTTTTTTTGTGGAATCGGTGCGGTCGGTTCGACTTGATCCTTAAAAATCTTTCTGCCCGTCCTCACAGGTTTGGTGGGATCGAGAGAAGCGTCCTGATTCTGATCAGGTGTGTTGGTTTGGCTATTTTTCGACATGGTCACTATTATACCGTAATTGTTAAGAGTGCCGATCCGACAGGCTTTACAGTTTTAACAACAGTGCTAATTCGCGGCGGATCCAGGGCAGAGAGGCCAGGAACCCCAGGATCATGGGGACCGTCCCCGAGATCAACGGGTGAACCCGCGGAAGCAACAAAGTCATCGCACCCCAGGTGACCAGACCGGCAGTGGCAGCCGCCAAAAGGGCGCGCAGCAAGGTGCGATCCAGTTTAATGCTCGGATCCATCTTGCGATTCAGCAGCACAAGCAGCAGAACCGCTTCGAATGTGAAGATGAGTGAATCCGTCAGCGCGATGCCGGCCGCACCCAAGGGTTTATAGAGCAATGCGCCGGTAACCGTGTAGAGCACGAGATTGATTCCGGCTGTGATCAGCGGGACGATGGCGTTCTGCCTGGCATAAAAGGATCGGGCACCCACTTCTTTGAGCGAATGACCCAGCAAACCGAGCAGAAAACCAGCCGTCACCCATACCAGCAAGCGGGTGCCTTCGACACCGAAATCAAAAGCCAGTTCCAGCAGAGGTTTCAACCCCACAGCCAGCACGGCCGCGATGGGCAGGGTCAGGGCGGTGAGGACCTTGAGCGCTTTTTGAATGGTTTCTGAAAAAGCGGCTTTTTGCTCATTGGTAAAGTGTTCCGAGAGGGTGGGCAGCAGTGCGGTGCCAATGGCCGTGCCGATCAGGGTTTCAGGCACCTGCTGGATCATCCAGCCGTAGGTGAGGGAAGTGACCGCTCCAGCCGCCAGGCGTGA
>CAZRHZ010000105.1:0-8790 GCA_964599995.1 uncultured Anaerolinea sp.
TCGCAGCGTCCGCACAGGTCACACACCCAAGCTGGAAAATCGGGAACCGAAATCAGCTCATCACCCAGGTAGGTGAAATAGGCAACGTAATCACGGTGCATGTGGCCTGCCTGGCATTCACTGCACGGGATAACGGGGTCGTGGAAAATTTGAGAGACGTCTGACATAGCAATCACTTCGCCGCAAGGGCGTTTCTTAATTGTAAGATTATCACACTTTTCATTTCTTGAAAACCATCAAGGTGAGGATGTTGAAAGCAAAGATACGTAGTCAGGGTGAGAGAGGATCTGGATGCGGTCCAACGGCCAATAGACCACCAACGCTCTGCCTACCAGATCGTCCACGGGGACAAACCCCCAACTGTGCGAGTCAGAAGAACTATTGCGGTTGTCACCCAGAACAAACACGGAGTCTGCAGGAACGGTCCAGGTGCCGGAATAATCCGGTTGAGCGGCAATATATGGCTCGTCCAGGGAGATGTTGTTAACGCTGACAACGCCATTCTCAACAGTGACCACATCTCCGGGCTTGCCGATCAGTCTCTTGATGTAGTCTTCTTCGAGAAAGTTGGGGTTGTGAAAGATCACCACGTCGCCTGTCTGTAACTTGCCCCACTTATAGGCCATGCGATTCACCATGATTAGGTCGCCCTCATAGAGGGTGGGCTGCATGCTGATGTTCAAAACCATGACCCGCTCGATTACCGCATTGATGGCAAAGTAAAAAATGATCGCCAGACCGATGGTCTGTAAAATTTCACCCCAAACACTGTTCCAAAACACTTTTTTCTTGTTTGGCTCGTTCTCGATATTCTCTTCTACAGTCGATTCTGGAATGATTGTCATATTCTCTGTTATGGTTGCCCTTATTCGCGACGGGGTTTAAGAATGATACGCACCGGAGTGCCGGTGAAAGGATATTCATGCCTGATCTGGTTCTCTAGAAAACGAAGATAGGTAAAATGAGCCAGTTTAGGGTTGTTGCAATAAACCAAAAAAGTAGGCGGATCGGTGCGCACCTGCGTACCATAGTAAAGCTTGATGGACGTTCCAGTCTTCGAGGTTGGAGCGTGAACATCCTGGGCTTTTTGTAGGATGCGGTTCAATGCGCCGGTGTTAATGTGCGCGAGTCGCTCCTCTTGAACCTTCAAGGCCAGGGGCATGACCTGATCGACGCGCTGGCCTGATTTGGCTGAGATGAACAGGATGGGAACATAATCCATGAAGTTCAATTCCTGCCGGATGCGCTCTGAATGATTCAACATGGTGTAATTGTCTTTTTCGATGGCATCCCATTTGTTGACGATCACGATGGCGCTCTTAAAGGCTTCCTTTACATAACCAGCAATGTGCGTGTCTTGGGCGGTGATACCCTCAACCGCATCGATCATCAACAGCGCAACGTCGCAGCGCTCGATGGCGCGCAAGGAACGTACCACGCTGTACTTTTCAACGCCCGGGTCAACCTTGCCCCGTCTGCGGATGCCCGCAGTATCGATCAGCGTGACCGGGATGCCATCCACATCGATCTTGGTATCCACCGCGTCACGGGTGGTGCCGGCAATGGAACTGACAATGGCCCTTTCCTCGCCGGTGATCTTGTTCAACAAACTGGATTTTCCCACGTTGGGTTTTCCTACGATGGCGATCTTCACAGAATCGTCCTCGGCCTCCGCTACTTGTTCAGGGAGGGTGGCCAGCACAACATCGAGCAGATCGCCGGTTCCGGTGCCGTGCACGGCTGAAATAGGATAGGGTTCTCCCAATCCCAGTTCATAAAACTCATTAACGGTACCGCGCTGTTTGGAACTATCGGCCTTATTCACCACCAGCAGAATCGGCGGGTAGGGTTTGCCCTCCACGATTTTTTGAGACTGGCGCAGAATCTGAGCCACTTCAAAATCAGCGGGGGTGACGCCGCTGATGGCATCCACCAGAAACAAGACCACGTCCGCTTCAGCGATGGCGATGACCGCTTGAGACTTAATCTCAGAAATAAACTCGGCTGAACCCACCGAAAGCGGTGATTTGTGGCTACTGGCAGTGGGGTCGATCCCACCAGTATCCACCACATCAAACTGGACTCCACTCCACTCGCCCGTAGCGAACAAGCGATCACGGGTGGTACCAGGAGTATCATCGACGATCGCCATCATTTCGCCGCATAAGCGGTTAAAGAGGGTGCTCTTTCCAACATTGGGTCTGCCGACCAGGGCTACTACAGGTTTTGCCATTTTCAATCAATCCTTAATGGTTCAATTTTACCCTGTTAATCGGCAATCATGGTGTTCTCAAAAATGAAGGGGCGAAACACAGCCAATTACTCAATGATGACCACGAAAGTGGTTGGAGAGATACTCTCGATTTTGATATCCGGATAATTCAAGGAGTACTGCGGTTCAAGGGTGTGCGTTCCAGATTGAAGGCCGGTCAGATCGAGCAATACGCGCAGATCGTTGGGGTTGATGGCCTCCAAGGCATTCAAAGGACCTGAAATGATGATATCGACCATCTCAGGTGAGATGGAGACTGTCGAGGTGGCGTCCAACCCATTGGCTTCAACCATCACATTGGAGATGGATTGGGAGCTGATGATCGGTGTGATCTCCACACTGACCAAAACGTAGAGGTTATCGATCACCTGAATGCCTTCAGGCAGGTTCAAGTCAATCTCCTCTTCAAAATTTTCGTCCTTTTGGCTCAGATCAATGGGCATGGTCTCAACATAACCGGGTAATTGATCCACCAGGACAGTATCTGAAGAATATACAGTCACGGTTGGGGGGAAGACTGAGACGCTTGACAGACGGTATCCGCTGGCGACCTGACCGTTCGTGACCACCTTTACCACCACATTGCGATATCCACCGCGTTCAAACACTTTTTGGGTCACGGTGATCTTCTCAGGGGAAAGGCTCACATCTTTCACCAGCGAACCATTGACATCCACTGGCTGCAAAGTGACGGTCTGATTGATGTCGGCCTTAACGTCAGTGAGTTTCACCACAGCCCGAACTTCATTCACCTTTTCGACATAAGATTTGGCCCCGCTGACCAGAACAGTGGTTGTTGAAAGTTCCGCTGGGTTGGATTGATAACCTACGGCCAGTGAGCCCTGGTTGATCAAACGGATCTCGAATTCCTGCGTCGCAAGCGGCTCCATTTCGATCGTGACAGATTGGGGAGAGTAGCTGATAATCTCGACAGGCTTGATGCCGATCTGAACCTGGATGGGAACAGTATGGGTACCCTCACTCATACCAGAAAGGTCCATGATGGCGCGTACCGGAACCTTTTCAGTGATCAACGTATTCCAAATGGAGGTCGGTGCGCGCAGGGTCAGTGAAATTTCCTCTGGCAAGGATGTCGTGATCACCAGTTCGGAACTTTGTCCGATGACCTCTACCGGTATGGTGTTGGGATAACTCTTCTCAACAGAAGGATCGGAGGAAGTCACCGCCATGATCCAAACAGCAACAGCCAGGAGGAAGGCTGTCAGTAGTAAAGGAAGTGTCTTGGTAAAGGAACGGATTGCCTTAAGCATTATTTCATCCTCTGATCGCCGCTAAAGTTGCTTTGAAACCAATCCTTGACTTGGAGATGAAAAGCCTTGTTGGCAGGTGGGCGGTAGAAAGCCAGCAGGATGTTTTCGAGCCTTTCGCTATCGAGCCTGCGGATCATGCGGCCGTTATGGGCAATGGAAATAGACCCGGTCTCTTCTGAAACCACAACCGTGATGGCGTCGGTGGCTTCGGAGGTACCCAAAGCTGCGCGATGGCGCAAACCCATCTGGCGTTCGGGTGACTTGGTCAAAATGCCGCTCGCAGAAAGCGGCATCACGCAGGCTCCTGCAACCACGCGGTTGTCTGAGATGATGACCGCTCCATCATGCAGCGGAGTGTTCGGATAAAAAATTTGCAGCAGCAATTCGGGGGTCACCGCGGCGTTCAAACGCACTCCCGTTTTGGCATAATCCTCAAGGCTGTCAAAGCGCTGGATCACGATCAATGCACCGTGTTCGCGCGCCGAAAGACGCGCGGAGGCGGTGACGATTGAGTGAATGGTCTGCTCAATTTGAAGATTCTGCGCGGTCGTCTGGCTGCGGATCAACTGGGTTGAACCCGCCCTGCCCAGCTTTTCCAATCCACGCCGCAATTCTGGCGCGAAAATAACCGGGACGGCAAACAGAAGCGCTGGCACAATGGTATTGAACAACCAGGAGAAAGCGGGAAGATTGATCAAGCTGGTCAGTAAAGCCAGAAGAATGACGATCAAGATCACCCCACGCAGCAAGACCATGATCTGTGTATCTCGCAGGAGCATCAGGAAACCATATAAAACCACAGTGACCAGAAACAGGTCGAGAATACTCAGCCAGTTCAGTCGTTGAAAAAGATAGATGATTTCGTTGTATAGATCGGTCACAATTTTTCCTTTGATCGAATCCCGCGCATTAAATGGGGCGCAGCACCCGATCCTGCCTTAACTGCCTGAAATAAAGGGTCCTGCCCTCCATAAGCGATTCCTCCGCGGCTTCCTGCCAGGCCAAGACACTTAACGAAGAGGGCGTCCTTTTCTCGTAACCAAGGCTTTTCCACAAGGCGTCATGGTGAGCCAAATTCGCAGGTATACATAACAATGAGATCTCGCACTGCAAGTCGGTGGACGCCTTTTCCATCTCGCGGATCAAGAGGGGGATGTATTGGGCAGGAGACAGCACTGGGTCCAGCGCGATCTGGGTGGTACGGGCGACCAGATTTTCGACCTTCCAGCCCAAAATGCCCATGGGATTCTGCTCAACGCGCAACACCAGAAAAGCTTTCTCACCAAAGGCAGCCATCACGTCCGAAGGCGTATGGGGGATCGATTGCTCCTCAAGTCTATTCAGGATACCCGCCACCTCATCCACCTTTTTTGGCCCCACTCTTTCGATGTTCACCTCGCCAAGGTCGAGCTTGACAGGTTGTGATAGGGGAATGGAGCGCGGTTCTGCGGCAGGCACATGCCTTTGCCAGGCGACTGTCACCTGCTTCCAGGTGTCTTCAAAGGTTGAGTTGTTCTTTATGACCACCGCAGCCTGTGCCAGCCTTGATTCCTGGGGAACCTGGGCCGCGATGCGCTGCTGCGCATCAGCTTCAGACATATGGCGGTCGTGCATCAAGCGCTGTAATTGGACTTCAGGTGAGGCATAAACGACCCAGATGGCGTCACACTGCTCTGCAAGGTGGCTTTCGAGCAGTTTGATGGCTTCGATGACCACCACTTTCTGCCTGGAGCGTTTGATGATGATATCCACCGCCTGTTCCACCACCGGGTGAATAATGGATTCAAGCAACGCAAGGGCATCTTTATTATTAAAGACAATGCTGCCAAGTTTTTTGCGGTCGATCTGTCCATCCGCAGCAAGGATATGGGTGCCAAAAGCCTTGAGAATGGCATCGAAACAGGGGGCATCGCGAGAGATGGCGCGGTGAGAGATGGCATCAGCATCCAGGCCATAAGCGCCAAGATGCTCCAACATGCGCCGGACAACACTTTTGCCCGTGCCGATGCTGCCGGTTAAACCAATTACATACTTGTCAGCCCACTTTTTCAATGGCACTCCAGGGACATCCAGACGAACTCAATTGTAACTAATTACCATTTTATTCATTGGTTAACCAATTGTCAAACAAGGAATCATTGTCAACTGATCGATATGCCCTTTGTGAATCGGCCCAATAATTCACTTGAAAAGCACTAGCAAATTCCTTATTATATCTATGTTACATATCCGATTTTAAGGGAGGGAAGCATGCGAAATTGGCCGGTCTTCATTTGTCTGCTTATTGGATCGCTCCTCATCAGCAGTTGTGATCTCTTAAAAGTGATCGCTCCTTCTCCCGGATCCACACCGATCCCCACACCAACCTCTTCGCTGCCTACACCGACGCCCGAACCCACCCTGGGGGAACTTGAGTATATTGACGCTGTCTACTGTTATGTCTCACACATCGATGACGCAGAATTCAATCTGATCCGGTTCTTCCCCAGTGGAAATCTCATTGATGTTTTTGTGCAAGGGTACAGCAGCTGCGATGAAGCCTGGCAAAAATCCGCGGCTTACCTGACTGAAGAAAAGCGCATGAACTTCCCTCACGGTGAATACCAGCTTTCTGGTGAATGGATCATTTATACGCTCTCGGCAGCCAACTCAGAGGAAATCGCAGGCGAGGTGAAGGGCGAGTACCATCCGGACCGGATGCTGCTCACCCGCCAGGGATCGGAACAGATGGAGTATTTGTTTGTAAATAAGGGAGAATAGCATGGCAAAGGAAAAAGAAAGTAAAGAACCTGAAAAAATAAAAACCAAAGAACATGAAAAAGGGAAAGGCTTGAGGGTCTTTCTGGGGATCCTCTTGGTCCTCTCGCTCATTACAACCGTACTTGGCTACGACCTATACCGGGTGCTCTTCGATACTGAAAAAGTTAAAGACCTGTTATACACCGAAATCAAGGATTCCAACCTGGTGCCTGCAGTACTCGAATACTATTCGGTGGAACGAGCCAAAGAGCGGGTTGAAAAGGGTGAGGCATTGAGCGGCGTTTCTGAACCGGATATCCCCTTGTTAATGTCCTTCATGGAACTTGAAGACTGGCGTGCCATGAAGATCAACCTGGTGAGTGATGAATTGATCACCCACCTGGTCTCTGTCACAGTGGACGGTCTGTACGCCTGGATCGACTCCAACGAAGCAGCCCCTCAGATCACATGGAGAATGACCCCACTCAAAGAGGCGCTGGTAGGCCAGCCAGGCATAGACTCAATCATGATAGGAAACGAATCTTTGCCAGAATGTACCCAGAAACAGCTCGCTGATTTTACCATGCGGTTGGCTGCGTCTCCGCCTGGCGTGGAAGTGCTTTACAATCTATGCCGTTTTCCTCCACCCTGGAAGGATGACCAGATCGAGGATTATAACAATGCCTTGATCAACGTAAATGATAACATCCCGGATGAATTCGTTTTCTCGGATATGCTCCAGAAAAATCCTATCGCAGCCTCCACATTAATGCCCCTATTAAGAAACCTTCTGCAAACCATTCGCTGGATTGGTCAATGGGGTTGGGCTGTCAGTCTGGCTCTGATCGCTTTGCTCGTTCTGATCTGCCTGAAACCGATGCTAAAACTCAGCAAAGGCCTGGGTGTGCCACTGACCGTTGCAGGTGGAATTTTGCTTGTATCTTATCTGCTTGGATTGGGATTGCTGGAAAAATGGCTGATCGGATTAATCCTGTCACAAACCTCAGACGTGGTGAAGCAGGAAGTTGCGGCCAGCCTGACCCATCTCTCGAGCCAAATCTTCCAACCCCTGCTCTGGCAAACCCTCCTTATTCTGGCTGCAGGGATTGCACTGCTGGTCGTGCTACCACGACTGAAAAAGGAACTAATAAAAGCCTGATCCGCAGAAATTCGAAACACCTGGTTACCAATACTGGAGGAGAGACATCAACATTGTCTCTCCTCCTTTTTTCTAGTTTATTCGCCAGACATGGATGACGGATTTATAGCCATCCGCTAAACGCTCAAAGAGAAAGATCAATCCGTGTTCACGGTCGAACGCCAACGCTCCGGCAATGTCAAATTTATAATTCTCGAGGCTGATCTCGGGTTGGAAAAAGGTTTCAGAAAGATCGAGCACCGCGTAAGGCTGCGGCTGCCAGGATTCTAGTTGACTATTCGCCACCTTGACCAAGTCGGCTGGATCATAAAACAAAACCTGAGGCGCGTAGTCCTCCGCCCAATAGCCGCGGTTCTCATAAGGCCATTCAGGAACATCCGGACAAGTGTCAGGTGTTGAATCCGCACAGTCATATTCCCAGACCACGCCGTTGGCAAACCCATACCATGACTTTCCCTGCCCCTTGGTGCCGACAAAGATGACTGCTGACCTTTCGTCTTTGGTAAGCCACGCCCCTCCCCACCAGCTGTCGTCCTCATTGTATAAAGCCATCTGCTGACTCGCATCGCTGAGGATGTCGGTCTGCCCGGGATCCTGAACGCCATAGAGCAACAAAGGAGAAACTCCGGAAAGAGTTGCCCCCGCAGCCAGATCCTCAGGGGGATCATAGGCGAACAAGGCCGGTCCCCTGCCCCCCCAAATACCTTCACGGAAGCGGCCGGTTGCCAGGCGGGGCGATCCGGGGATGTACTGCGCCCATTCTGCCGGGATCTCGAATACGTAATCGCTGGTCACGTAATTGGTGTACCCATCAAAGACCCACGGTCCAGCCGCATCCGGTTCGGATAACTGCAGACTGCTTGAGCCGTGAGAGGGTTGAAAATCCTGAAAATGCTGTCCATGGACGAAGTGAATTCTGCCCTCAGAACCACCCTCCGCAGCGGGTAGGTATTGGATGCCAAGGCGGGGGATTTCGGTCTCTCCGAACATACCCTCGGTGATATCTGCAAAAGGCTGCAGGGTTTCAGCTGTATTCAAATCATCCAGATTCCGCGAAATGATCGGCACAGGAATGCTAATCTCCGAAACAAAATTCTGCTGGTCCTGCCCCACACCAAAGAGGGAGCCAACAAAACCATCTGCCCCACCTTGCGGATCGCCGGCGGGATAGTAGGTCAATCCCCTGCCGCTGTACTCCCAACTTGACTCACCCGAGCCATCCGGCAGGCGAAAAGCACCCAGGTATTCCAGATCTGTGACTTGAATGACAGAATTTGCATCGCCCGGTTGAGGTAAGATGGCAGACTCGGTTTGGATATCTGGTGAATCGGTGGGGTCAGTCCTTTCAT
>CAZRHZ010000106.1:0-8762 GCA_964599995.1 uncultured Anaerolinea sp.
TGCTCAAGGGTTCCGGATTGGGTCTATCTATTGTGAAATCCATCGCTGAACGCCATGACGGTAAAGCCTGGGCTTCCAGCGTCCTGGGCAAGGGCAGCACCTTCTATCTGCAAATTCCAGTCAACCAACCGGATAATTAAACAAAATCTCCAGCACTACTAATTTTGCAAAAAGAGTTCTAAGACTCCTTCTAATGTGAGGTTGGGGGGAGAAGAATGATTTTACAATCAACTCACTCGGCATTCCTCTCCTATGAAGTAGAAGGAGATGCATGAATTAGCTAATAACTTACTCGGTACCACTCTCTAGGAAAGTAGAGGAAGATGTACGATTATGTTAATAACTCACTCGGCACCCCTCTCCAACAAAGTTGGAGAGGGGTCGGGGGTGAGGTTGATTTTTTCCTTACCAAACCGTAGTTTTCTCTTGACAAAATAGAAATAATGTACTATCAATTAATCCGTTATTAGGCTTGGTTTTCGATACAAGCTCAAGACAAGCACAAGATGAATAGGTCAACATTGAAATTTATGAAAGCAATATATTTGAGTTTGCTTCGTGAACCTTAAAAAGAAAAGTCTCATTCATGAAACGAAAAACCGTATTCGTGCATAAAAACGAATCGATTAATTTAGTTTACGCGGCGAAAATTGAGATGGAAAACGATTCGTTTTGATTCGTTCCCGATTTTCTCTTGTTACGAAAACGAATCACCTTAAAGGAAGTCATGTGGCAGGGGAGTGGTTTGTTGAAAGTGGGGTAAAATTGAAAATGATATTGAAATGTGAAAATATCGTGGTATAATTTTTGGTTGCATGAAATTTATGGACTGTACCCCTTAACCGTTCAGCGCAGGATAGAATTTGTCGGTGCGCTGAGTTTCGTTTAATTGCTCCAGGATTCCCGACAGGAGGCGTTTAGTGGAAACAAAAAGTTTAGTCGCTCTTAGAATTAATCTCGCATCACCTGAAACAATTCGCAGTTGGTCTTATGGTGAAGTTCTTAAGCCGGAGACGATCAACTACCGCCGTTTGCGCCCTGAAAAGGACGGGTTGTTCTGCGAAGCCATTTTTGGACCTTCTCGGGATTATCAATGTTATTGTGGCAAGTACAAGAACCCGCGCTATAAGGGCATCATCTGCGACAAATGCGGTGTTGAAGTCACACGCGCCTCTGTCCGCCGCGAACGCATGGGTCACATTGACCTGGCCACACCTGTCGCGCATATCTGGTACACCCGCCGCATTCCTTCCTACCTTGGCCTGCTGCTGGATATTTCACGCCGCAACCTGGATCGTGTGCTCTACTTCGCCCAGTACATCGTCACTTTTGTGGATGACGACGCCAGGCAGAAAGCCCTCAAGCGTCTCGAAGATGAGATTAACGACTCCGAACGTGCCCAGGCCAGCCAGATCAACACCAAGATTCTGGATGTTAAATCTGGCCGTGATAAACGGATAGCCGAATTCCAACAAAAGAAAGCGGATATCGAATCCAAGGCTGACGAACGAACCGCGTCCCGTCTCGAACCTGTCATTCAGGAAGGCCAGTCTCTTGAAAAACTGCTGACCGAACAAATGGGTCAGATTTTGAAAAAGAAAGTATTCTTTAAGGCCGCGGACACCCTCATCGCTGATGTCGGCGACACGGTGAATTCGAAGCACATTTCCAGTGTACAGAAGGCCGTCAAAGAAAGTCTTGAAGAGATCGAAAGCGAATTCAAGAAGGAACTTCAACGCGATCTTGAGCAGATCAAGATGAGCATTGAGCAGATCAAGGCTGAAGCTGATGAAGTTATGGAATCGCTGCGCAATTCGCTCGAGGATCAATCCAGCGTCTCGCAGGATCAGAATGCCCACCTCCGTGATGAGCTTCAGGAGCTCCATCCTTTCACATTCCTCACCGAAAGCCGCTATCGTGAACTTAAGTCCCGCTGGGGTCAGGTCTTCCGCGCAGACATGGGCGCTGAAGCCTTTTACGATGTGCTGCGCCGTCTTGATCTCGATAAACTCTCTGCCGATCTGTGGACCGAAGTCCGTACCTCGAAGAGTAAACAGAAACGTAAAAAAGCCACCACTCGCTTGAAAGTGGTTGAGTCCTTCCGCCGGTCTGGCAATCGTCCCGAGTGGATGATCTTGACCGTTTTACCGGTCATTCCTCCCGATCTGCGTCCCATGGTCCCGTTGGATGGTGGTCGCTTTGCCACTTCCGATATGAACGACCTGTATCGCCGCGTGATCAACCGCAACAACCGCTTGAAAAGGCTGTTGGAGCTTGGCGCGCCGGATGTGATCGTACGCAATGAGAAACGTATGCTTCAAGAAGCCGTGGACTCCTTGATTGACAATTCACAGCGTGGCAAGGCACTTTCACGCCGCGGTCGCCGCGAATTGAAATCCTTGAGCGATATGTTGAAGGGTAAGAAAGGCAGATTCCGCCGCAACCTGCTCGGTAAACGTGTGGATTATTCAGGCCGTTCCGTGATCGTGGTTGGTCCTCAACTGAAACTCTACCAATGCGGTTTGCCCAAGACCATGGCACTTGAGCTCTTCAGACCTTTCGTGATCTCACGCCTGGTCTCTCACAGTTATGCTGCCAACGTCAAGGGTGCCCGCCGCTTCATCGAACGCAATCGCCCTGAAGTTTACGAAGTCCTCGAAGAGGTCATCAAGGAACGTCCTGTCTTGTTGAACCGCGCTCCGACCCTTCACCGTCTGGGTATTCAGGCGTTCGAGCCGATCCTGATCGAGGGTAGTGCTATTCAGTTGCATCCGTTGGTCACCACCGCTTTCAACGCGGACTTTGACGGCGACCAGATGGCTGTTCACGTGCCCCTGTCTGAAAAAGCGGTTCGTGAAGCTCGCACGCTCATGCTTTCCTCCAAAAACCTGCTTAAACCTGCGGATGGTGAGCCGATCATCAGCCCAGGTAAAGACATGGTGCTTGGTGTTTATTACCTGACCATGGAAGACAACCGGACCCATAAGGGTGACGGACGCGCTTTTGCTGATATTGACGAGGTTGAGTTGGCCTACCAGTTGGGACAGGTTGAACTGCACTCCGATGTTAACGTCAGACTGCTTACTTGGTTTGATGAGAAACGCAATCGTTTGGCGAAACCTGAGACTCGCATGATCCTGACCACGGTGGGAAGAGTGCTCTTTAACCGCATTCTGCCTGAGGAAGTTCAGTTCGACAATCGTGTGCTAGATAAAACCGGTGTCAAGAACTTGATCGCTGATGTTTATGACATCTGCGGCGAAAAAGTGACCACCGAAGTGGCTGACAGCATTAAAGATATCGGCTTCCAATATGCAATGAAATCTGGCACGACCATTGCTGTTGCTGATATTTCGATCCCTGAAGAAAAGACTCAGATTCTCGAAACTGCTCAATCAGAAGTGGATCAGATCAACAAGGGCTATCGCCGTGGTTTGCTGACCGAACAGGAACGCAACGAACAGGTCATCAAGGTTTGGCAAGACACGACCAAAGAGGTTAGCGATGCCGTCCGCAAGCACATGGATCCCAACGGGAACCTTTCCACCATGGCCAGCTCTGGCGCGACAAAAGGTGGTTTTGGCCCTATCGCCCAGTTGGCGGGTATGCGTGGTTTGATGGCAGATCCTGCCGGCCGTATCATTCGTTTGCCAATTACCTCGAATTTCCGTGAGGGGTTGACCGCTCTGGAATACTTTATCTCCACCCATGGCGCCCGCAAGGGTTTGGCCGATACCGCTCTGCGTACTGCAGATGCCGGTTACCTGACACGCCGTCTGGTGGATATTGCACAAGATATCATCATCAATGAGATCGATTGCGGTACCGAAGAAGGTATCTGGATCCGTGAGGAAGATGATGTGGCAGGTCAAGACCTGGGTGAGCGTCTGTTTGGCCGCACAGTTGCCGGACGTATTGTTGACCCAAAAACCGGCGAAGTGATCGCTGAACGCGATTCTTTGCTTGATCATGATTCGATCCGCAAGGTAATGGCCGCGGGCGTGAAAAAAGTGTTTGTCCGTTCACCAATGACCTGCTCATTGATCCATGGCATTTGCGCCAAGTGCTACGGCATGGACCTTGGCCGCGGCGAACTGGTTACCCTGGGTTCAGCGGTGGGTGTGGTTGCCGCTCAATCCATTGGTGAACCTGGCACCCAGCTGACCCTGCGTACATTCCACACCGGTGGTGTTGCCGCCGGCGGTGACATTACAACCGGTCTGCCCCGTGTGGAAGAGCTTTTTGAAGCCCGCCGCATGCCCAAGGGTGAAGCCATTGTGACCAGCATCGCAGGCATCGCAAACCTCATGCAGGGCGATAAAGCTGGCGATCAGAGAATGGTAAGGGTCGAGCACAGCGAAATGGTGGCTGATGAATACGAGATCCCGGCTGACTGGAAGATTCAGGTAAAAGATGAAACCAGTGTTGCCATGGGCGATCTGATTGCTGATCTGGGAGAAGCTCAGATCACGGCTCAACACAATGGCCGTGTGCGTGTTGAGAAACGCAAAGTGGTCGTTTCTTACGAACAACGCGAGAGCGAAGACTATGACATTCCAAGCACTTCTCGCTTGATCATCCGTGATGGACAAAAGGTGGAAGCCGGTGAAGCATTGACCGAAGGTTCTATCAACCCGCATACCATCCTCAAGATCAAAGGCCGCGACGCCGCAGAGGTGTATTTGTTGACCGAGGTCCAAAAAGTGTATCGCGCCCAGGGACAGAACATCAATGACAAGCACTTTGAGGTCATCATCCGCAAGATGGTGGGCAAGGTTCAAGTTCTCCGTCCTGGCGACTCTCATTACCTTCCAATGGACGTGATCGATCGCCTTGAGATCAAAGCCACCAATGAAAAATTGGTTGCCGAGGGCAAGCAGCCCGCCAGATATGTTGAGATTCTGCTGGGTGTGACCAAGGCCTCACTCAGCACCGATTCCTTCCTGTCGGCCGCTTCCTTCCAGCACACCATCAAGGTTCTGGCTGGCGCTGCCATTGCCTCCACTGAGGACCCGCTATTTGGTCTGAAAGAAAACGTCATCATCGGCAAGTTGATCCCTGCCGGTACAGGTTTTGTGCACGGCCGTTTCACGCCGGTTCCTGAAGCCGCGCCGGTCGTGGAACTTGAATCTGTCGAAGAGGTGGTTTCTGAAAGTCCTGCGGAACCCACTGAACCAGCAGCATAAAGTATCAAAGAACATCATCAAGACCCCGAGCTCAACTCGGGGTCTTTTTACTGGAAATTGAGAAGCAAATTGCACTTGATAAGTTGGTTTAAAATTTCGGTGGTTTTAATTTACCTGGAGTAAACTTAAGCAGATAACCCACTGAACAAAAGGGAGTATTTTATGGACCTCGGAACCGTTCGGAAGATTGATATCGATCATGAGATGCAGCAATCCTACCTTGATTACGCCATGAGCGTGATTGTCTCGCGAGCTTTACCTGATGCGCGAGATGGGCTAAAACCTGTCCAGCGCAGGCTGCTTTATGCCATGTACGATATGGGAGTTCGGCCGGAGTCTGCTTACAAAAAGTCTGCCAGGATCGTGGGTGAAGTGCTCGGCAAGTATCATCCGCACGGCGATCAGGCTGTCTACGAGGCCATGGCCCGTCTGGCACAGGATTTTTCCATGCGCTACATGCTCATCGACGGTCAGGGAAATTTCGGTAGCGTGGATGGTGACCCCCCGGCCGCCATGCGCTATACCGAAGCTCGCATCACTCCCTTTGCCTTGGATCTTCTCAATCAGATCGACCGCAACACAGTGGATTTTGATCGAAATTTTGACGACACACTGGATGAACCCAATGTGCTACCTTCTGCCATCCCCAACATGCTGGTGAATGGCGCAACGGGTATCGCGGTGGGCATGGCCACCAGTATCCCTCCCCACAATCTGGGTGAGACGGTGGATGCCTTGATCTACCTGTTGGAGCATTGGTCCAAACTGGATGACATCACAGTTGGCGACTTGATGAAATTCATTCAGGGGCCTGACTTTCCGACCGGTGGTATCATCCTTCAGGAACACGAGCAGGATGAATTGCACGCCGCTTATGCCACTGGAAAGGGCAGGATCACCCTGCGTGGCCGTTTGAACCTGGAGGAGATGTCGAGGGGCAAGAGCCGCATCATTATCACCGAACTGCCTTACATGACCAATAAATCCAGCCTCATCGAAAGGATCGCTGAGCTTTCCCGTGAGGGAGCGCTGGAGGGTGTTTCGGATCTGCGCGATGAGTCTGACCGCCACGGTATGCGCATTGTGATCGAATTGAACAAGGCTGCTGACGCAGACGCAACCCTGCGTGCCTTATATAAACGAACTCCACTTCAAGTAACCTACAGTATTAACCTGCTTGCCTTGGTGAAAGGTGAGCCAAAACTGCTCTCATTGAAACAGGCCTTGAAGGTGTTCATCGAACATCGCCTTGAAATCGTGCGCAGAAGAAGTGAATATGATCTCAAAAAGGCCGAAGAACGCATCCATATCCTTGAAGGGCTGCGCATCGCGTTGAAATTCCTGGATGAGGTCATCGCTCTCATTCGGGCTGCCCAAGATACGGATCAAGCCAGAGAAAGATTGATCAAGAAGTTCAAATTGACAGCCATCCAGGCGCAAGCCATTTTGGATCTGCCTCTGAAACGCTTGGCCTCCCTTGAACGGCGCAAGATCGAACAGGAATATAAGGACCTGGTGGAGTTAATCAAGGACCTGCATGCTTTGCTAAAATCCGAAGCCAAACGGCGGCAGGCGGTCATTACTGAATTGGCTGAGATCAGAGAGAAATTCACCGATCGAAGAAAGACCCAAATCGTCATGCTTAAACAGGGGAAAGTCGCATCTGACTTGCTGACAGTAAAAGAAATCACCCCGGTTGAAAGCGTATGGATCGGCATGTCGAAGGATGGCAAGATAGCGAAGATGGCAGAAAAAAATCCGCCACGTCTGGGAGGTCGTGAAGCCCCGATATCGGTGATCAAAACGGACTCTCACCAAAACCTGTACCTGGCCGCCAAAAATGGCAAATGTGCTTGTCTGGCAATCCAGGCTCTGCCCCTGGTGGAGGAGTTCGAAAATGGTGTGGATGCCCATCGTGTGGCTCCTTTTACCGATGGAGAGGTTCCGGTGGCCATGTTCTGCCTTGCTCACGAACAAAAGGCTTCTGAAACTTTAAGCGTGATTACCCTCTCCAAACAGGGGATGATCAAGAAATCCATGGTATCCGAGCTGCCAGGCCCGTCCTCAGAATTGTTCACCTTATGCAAGGTAAATGAAGGGGATGAATTGGGGTGGGCGATGACCTTCGAGGCTGGCACACAATACTTGATCGTTACGAAGAATGGCATGTCAATCCGATTTGAAGACAATGAGGTGAGGGCAATGGGATTGATCGCTGCCGGGGTGAACGCTTTGAAACTGGGGGCGCAGGATCAGGTTGTGGGAATGGTTGAGATACGTAAAGGGCTGGAAGTATTTGCGGTCTCTTCTGATGGAAAAGGGTGGCGCATGGAGGAGGAGGCCTTCCCGGTTCAAGGCAGGTATGGACAGGGTGTGAACACCTGCAAGTTGAAACCCGACAGCTCCATCGTGGGTGTGGCAGTCGGGAAGAAGAACACCCAGATCGCGTTGCATCTAAAGAAAGCCGCCGCAAAAAACATCCGACTGGATGAGATTCCAGTCGGAAAAAGGGCGACCAGCGGTAAGAACTTGCTGGAATTGAAAGCCGGTGATGAGGTGCTGCGCATTGTGGCAGTGATGGATAATTTGACTTTACCCGTGTCGCCAACCAAAATGGTGCAGCAAAGCCTACTTTGATACCGTGAAATGCGTGTAGTGATAGGCGATCTTGCCATCCTTGATGCCGATGGTATCGCTTCCGTCTGTCACTTTTCCGCGGGTTGATGTGCAGGTCCAGGTAAAGTGCCTGGTTTGGTTCTTCACGATCTGATTGGTGATCTTGAAAACGCCGCCATTCAACATGTTTGTCAACACCTGGCAGTAAAAACCGCGGATATTCGATTTCCCCTGAATGGTGGATTCAGCGGTAATATGCACGGCATCATCCGTGTATAGGTCAAGTGCGCTATCGTATTTTCCGGTGTTCAACATGTTGAAAAACTTGTCAAGGATGTCGGTGCTTACTGGAACAGGTTGGTTCTTCGCTGGCCATGAGTAGTTGGCAACCAAATTCCAGACTTCTGGTAACACGGTTCGTGAATCGTCCCACGAGTAGATATTTGCTCCCGTGCATCCCAGAGATTTGGCGGTATCTAAAAAAGCTTTAACTTCAGCGGCGGTTGGCTCCCAACCGGATTCCCTGCAGGCAGGTCCGGTGGGGATCATTGGCCGGTAAGGGGTCATGGCCTTGAATTCATTAAATGAGCGGGTCAGGTCGTAGACCGGATTGTGTGCCTGGATCCAATACACCTGGGGCATGTTGTAATCGCATTTTTCCAGAAATGCTGCATAAGGAAAGTTCCCATGATACGAAGGCCAGCGGAAAGTACTAAGTGCTACAGGGATATTGGGGAGTCCTTTTCTTAATGCGGTCATAAACGTACGGGCAACTGCTTCACGACCAGCCTGGGTGTATTCCACTTCTGCATCCACACAGTAACCATCCAGGTTATATTTCTTGCATTGTGAGATGGCAATGGCAGCTTCACCAGATGGGTTGTAGCCGTAGACGTAATGCCAACCCCACACTAGAATCCCTTTGGCCCGTAGCGCATCCACGACTGGCGGAATCAGATC
>CAZRHZ010000107.1:0-8635 GCA_964599995.1 uncultured Anaerolinea sp.
CTGCCCTAAAATCGTTATTGACTTTTTGTTCTACTCTATGTATAATTATTTTGTTGTTTATACAACACATCTTACGAAAGGAAGGCGCAGAGAATATGATGATTGACCAGAACATCAAAATCGCATTGAACAACATCTGCCTTAAAGGCGATGTCAGCTCTATGCATTGTCGTATTGCGCCTGTCTCTCGCTAAGACCTAATCAAACGGTTGAGCGGCCACGGTGCAGTACAAAGCCCGTGGTCGTTTTTTATTCCCCCAAAGGCCACGGAACCCACCGCGGCCTTTTTTTGTGCCCAGAAAAGGAGAATGGAATGGAAATCAGGAAGAATGGCAGTCTTGTAACGGATTGAGAGAAATCAATCATGGTCGTTTTTGAGAAGAATGTAAGTGGTTATGAAGGAAGAGGGAGGCCGAATATGCTTGACGCAATGATGAAATTCGGCGCATATCGTGTGGATTATTTGAACCAAGCGTTAACCCAGAATCGCAAGGCTTTTGGTTTTTACTTGAGAGCCGAGATCTCCGATGGGGATTGCTACAGCCGGGGTGCCAAGTACCAGTTATATAACGGGTTAACTGTGATCAAGCGCAAACTTGAGATGATGAACCTGGTTGGCATCTACCTGGATGTAGATTCTCTGGATAACCTGGAACGCCCTGCTTACCAGCAGCTGAAAAAGGACATGTTGAACGGCCTGTTCAGACGCCTGTTCGTACTGGAGGAAAAAGCCATCATGGGCTCACCCACGGCTGATCGTGACCTGTTGAAGCTTTTCATGCAAACAGGTGGTTTTGAGTTGTTCACCTGCAGGAACGGCGATTGCGTGCCGGTGGAATTCGCCAGAATATATGAACCGCTGGCGGTATAAGAATCGGAACAAAGAAAGAAGAAGGATGAGGAGTAAGAATGATCGGTAAATCATTGTTCGTTGGCAGCCTGGTGGAATGGACCGCTCTGGATTCTGAAAAAGATGCAGCGGAACTTTCCAAATGGACCGGCAATCTTCAATTCAGCAGAACTCTTTTTGATAAGCCATTCAGGCCATACGCGGTCTTTGAGGTTAAGAAAAAACTCAAAGAGGATCTAAAATCTGCTGATGAAAAACGGGATGCCTACTTTTTTGCCATCCGTAAAAAAGGGACTTCAGAACTGGTTTGTCTGCTGAAATATGGCTGGTTACGGTATTCTCATCAGAGTGCTCGAATTTTCCTTAATTTTTCGTCATCTGAAAGCATGACTGAATACGGGCGAGAAATTATGGAGATGGCTCTACGTTTCGGTTTTATGGAATTAAGTCTGCACCGACTGTGGACCGCCATTCCAGGCTGCAACCTTGATGAAATGCAGCTTTTTGAATCCTCTGGTTTCTTAAGAGAGATCCAGCATCGCGAGGCGGCTTTTTTCAATGGCCAATACTACGACTTGATGATCTATTCTCTTCTCAAACCTGAGTGGAAAAAAATGAAACAGCAAGAAGTGACTCAGATGCAACCGCTGGAGGTGACAGCATGAACGACAACATTTTTGCAGGGCAATTGGTGGAGCTAACCCCGATCGACATCGAAAAGGACCTGGAAATTTGGGAACAATGGAATCGCGACAGCGACTATCTCAGGCTGCTGGATGACAATCCCGCCACCCAGTATCCTGCTGCATCGATCAAAGAATGGATTGAAAAAGATGGCTCAGAGAACTTGCTGTTTATGATTCGCACTACGGCAGAACACAAGACCATCGGTTTCATTGAATTGAGCGGCTACGATTGGGTGGCACGCAATGCCTGGGTGGGGATCGCGATCGGTGATCCGGAATTCCGCAGCAAGGGGTATGGAACCGAAGCCATGACGCTGCTGCTTAAATTTGCCTTTCGCGGACAAAACCTGCACAGGGTCAACCTTGGCGTGTTCAGTTTCAATCAGCGCGCCATCCGGTGTTATGAAAAATGTGGTTTCAAGTATGAAGGGACCGAACGCGAGTGCATCTACAAGGATGATCAACGCTGGGACGCATTCAGCATGGGCGTGCTCCAATCTGAATGGGAAGCAATGCAGCAAGCGGTCTGACCGTGATAAAATACATCGGACCTGGCTTAACCACCCCGACAGAAATCGGGGTGGTTTTGTGTCGTGTTATACTTCGTCCAAAAACGGGATGAAAAATGATAGAAAAGATCAAAGCAGTCATCTGGGATATGGGGGGCGTCATCCTGCGATCCATGGATTGGAAACCGCGCGCACAACTTGCCAGCGATTATCACCTGACCCTGGACGAGATTCATCAGCTCGTCTTCAACAGTGAGTCTGCTCAACTGGCTACCATTGGCAAGATGGATATTGATACCCATTGGAAGATGACTGGAGAAACCCTTCATATAGAAGGGGAGGAACTTCTAAGCTTCAGAGAACGTTTCTTTGAGGGCGACCAGATCGATCAAGAATTGATCGATTTTATTCGCGGGTTGAAAACGAAGTGGACCACCGCATTATTAAGCAATGCCTGGTCGGACGCGCGCGATAATCTGACAACCAAAAAGCCTTGCATCGACGCTTTCGATATTTCGGTTTTTTCTTGCGAGGTTGGAATGGCAAAACCAGACTTCGCGATTTACACGCATATACTGCAATTATGCAAAGTCAAGCCGGGGGAAGCAATCTTCGTGGATGATGCGGTGGAGAATATCACCGCAGCAAACCAGCTTGGAATTCATGGAGTACGCTTCCTTGACTCCCAACAAGCCAAAAGGGATGTTGAGAAGTTACTGGCAGAAAACGTATGACAGAAATGAAGAAAGTAAAAATTGCAGTTGTTGCAGATACCCATGTTCCAGACCGGACACGCCAATTGGAAGATGCCTTTTTGGACGCATTGAAGGCGGAAAAGGTCGACTTGATCTTGCACGCTGGAGATGTGTGTGTCAATGGGGTGATTGAAACACTGTCTGAAATTGCACCGGTGGCAGCCGTCAGAGGCAACCGCGATTTTTTGTTGGATAACAAGATCAGATTGGTCCACCAATTTGAACAATTCGGATTGCGTTTTGTCATGATCCACGGACACATGGGATATCTCACTTATTGGGTGGATAAATTGGTGACCTTGATAAAAGGATATGATCGCGATTTCTACATCAAGCGCTTTGATCGAAAAGTACCTGGTGCGCATGTTTACATATTCGGACACACACATCACGCCGAAAATTTTTGGAAGAACGGTAAGCTCTACTTTAATCCGGGTTCGATCACACACGGAGATTATTTACTGCATCAACGTTCATGGGGTATCCTTGAAGTATATGAAGATCAGCGGGTTGAGGGGAGGGTGATCCTTTACCCGTAAATCGTAAAAACTAACCTTAAAATTCTTGACCTCCTCGGATTGTTTGATATAATTTAGGTTTGCGCATCCCTGCCTTGAAGTGCCAGGAGGGGTTAATATTATTGTGCGCCAGGTTTATGTTTAGGAGAAACCTATGGCTTCTGTGTTGCCAACCAAGTCTTACGCACGTATTCCAGTTGTTTTTCCCATACCCAATCTTATCGAGGTTCAACTCGATTCCTTTAGAAGATTAAAGGAAGACGGATTGGGCGAACTTTTCCATGAAGTATCGCCAATCGAATCTTATAACAAAGGGATGAAGCTTTATTTCCCCGGTCGAAGCCCTGAGGCTCAGCAATGGGGATTGAAATACTGGTTTGAAGCACCCAAGCATACGATTGATGAATGTGTAGAGCGCGACCTTACTTATGCCAGCCCCTTATATGTTTCGGTTCTTCTAGCCGGCCCGGATATCCCGCAGCCTGTCAAGTCAGACATCTTCCTGGGAGACTTCCCCGAGATGACCGACAACGGTACATTCATTATTAACGGCACCGAGCGTGTGGTAGTTTCACAGCTCATTCGTTCACCGGGTGTCTATTTTGAAGCGCCTGTAGATCGCGCCACTGGCCACCGCCTGGCCATGGCGAAATTGATCCCCGATCGCGGCGCCTGGATGGAATTTGAGACCCGCAAGAACGATTACCTGATCCTCAAATTCAATCGCAAGCGCACGGTTCCCATAACGATCTTCCTGCGCGCCCTGGCGGCCGTGGATGATCTACTGCCCGGAGACACACCCCTGAAGACCGGTTCCGATGAAGAGCTGATCTCGTTGTTCAGTGACATTGACAACAACGTCGAACGCCAGTTCATCGCCTCCACCATCCATCAGGAACCGGTGTGGGATTTGACCGGTGGTTTGAGTGTGGCACAAGCGGCCTTGATCGAGTTCTTCCGCCGCATGCGGCCGGGTGACCCCGCCAACCTTGAAAATGCCAAGCAGTTCCTTGAAGAACAGCTTTTTGACAGCCGTCATTATGATCTTGAACGTGTCGGCCGCTACAAATTGAACCAAAAACTTGACCTGATGGACCGCATCCCGGTCGCGCATCGCAGCGTGACCAAATGGGATGTGGTCTACCTGATCCGCCGCATGATCTTGATCAACAACGAGATCGAAGATAAAGACGACATCGACCATCTCGGAAACCGCCGCGTAAAAACCAACGGTGAATTGATCCAGAATAAACTACGCATCGGTTTGCGCCGCATGGAGCGTGTGATCAAAGAGCGTATGTCCATCCGCGACCAGGATCAGGTTTCGCCGGTCAGTCTGGTGAACATTCGCCCAGTGGTGGCCGCCCTGCGTGAATTCTTCGGTTCTTCACAACTCTCACAGTTCATGGACCAGACCAACCCTTTGGCCGAGCTGCGCAGCAAGAGAACTCTCTCCGCGTTAGGCCCTGGCGGTCTGCGCCGTGAACGCGCCGGTTTTGACGTGCGCGATGTGCACAACTCACACTACGGACGCATTTGCCCCATCGAGACCCCAGAGGGTCCGAATATCGGTTTGATCGGACGTCTGGCCAGTTTCGCTCGGGTTAACGAGTATGGTTTTATTGAAACCCCCTACCGTAGCGTGGTTAAAACGCTTGCCTGCGACGATCCGAGACTTGAAGGCCGTCTGCTTCGCGAAACCATCAAAGACGAAAAAACAGGTGAGGTGATCGCCAAGGAAGGCGAACGCATTACCGCCAAGCATTTACCCGCGATCAAGAAAACCAAGAAAACCACCATCTACGTGGCACCGTTTGTTTCTGCCGACGTGGAATACCTCTCTGCAGACGCCGAGGACAAGTTCGTGATCGCCCAGGCCAATGCTGAAGTGGATACCAATAATGAATTCACCCAGGATCAAATTTCCTGCCGCTATCACAGCGATTTCATCATGTCTGGCGCAGATGGCATCAATTATATGGATGTCGCTCCTAATCAGGTGGTTGGCATTAGCGCAGCGCTGATCCCCTTCTTGGAACATGATGATGCGAACCGCGCCCTGATGGGTTCCAACATGCAGGCGCAAGCGGTTCCGCTTATCAACCCTGACAGCCCGCTGATCTCGACCGGCATGGAAAAGTATGCCGCTATCGACTCGGGTCAGGTGCTGGTGGCTGAAGAGGATGGAGAAATCCTTTCGGTCACAGGCCGCCAGGTTTTGGTTCGAAATTCTGAAAACAAAACCCGTGAGTATAATTTGCGGAAGTACCAGCGTTCCAATCAAAGCACCTGCATCGATCAACGGCCTGCCGTTACCAAAGGTCAACGCATCCGCAAGGGTGATATTCTGGCAGATTCTTCCTCCACTGTGGGCGGCAAACTTGCACTCGGTCAAAACGTGGTTGTGGCCTTCGTTTCATGGGAAGGCGGCAACTTTGAGGACGCCATCCTGATCTCCGAACGGCTGGTGCAGGCCGACAAATTCACCTCGGTTCATATCGAGAAGCACGAGGTTGAAGCGCGCGATACTAAACTTGGTCCCGAAGAAATTACTCGCGACATCCCCAATGTGGGTGAAGACGCGATCAAAGACTTAGATGAACAGGGTATCATCCGCATTGGTGCTGAAGTAGGCCCCAATGATATTCTGGTTGGCAAGATCACTCCCAAGGGTGAAAAGGAACTGACCCCTGAAGAGCGTCTGTTGCGCGCCATTTTTGGTGAAAAATCCCGCGATGTGAAAGACACTTCATTGCGTATGCCGCACGGCGAGCGCGGAAAAGTAGTGGACGTCAAGATCTTCACCCGCGTAGACAATGTAGACCTCCCGGCTGGTGTAGACATGATGGTGCGTGTCTCCATCGCCCAACGTCGCAAGATCACGGCTGGCGACAAGATGGCAGGCCGCCATGGTAACAAGGGTGTGGTCTCTCGCGTGGTTCCCGTCGAGAACATGCCGTTCCTTGAAGACGGTACCCCCATTGATATTATCCTCAACCCGTTGGGTGTTCCAGGCCGTATGAACATCGGCCAGGTTCTTGAAACCCACCTGGGATGGGCTTCTCGCCAGTTGGGCTTTGAAGCGGTCACCCCTGTCTTTGATGGCGCGGATGAATTCGAGATCGAAGCCGAATTGGGTCGCGCCTGGATGATGGATCTGGCCTGGAAAGAATCCGGTGAGAAATCTTGGGAATGGCTGAACAGCCAGGATTACGATCCGCAGTCCATTCGCGATGATGATGAAGTGCGCTTGCTCTACCTCGAGCAGGTTCTGGGCGAACAGTATGATATTGCCAAGATGGCTGTGGACATCAATTATGCCCGTAGAGTCAACCTGGAGCACTGGCTGACCGAACGCAAGGTCGATCCGAAAACCGTTTTGAAATTCGACCACGTCGAAGTTGGATCACCACGTTACAGCAATTTCGATCAAACCACAATCAATACCTGCTTACGCATCTGGCTTGAAAAACAGGGCGTGGATGCTTCAAAAGTCAAGGATGAAATGGTTCGTGCGACGGCTGAAAAGTTGTCCATTGAGACCAATCAGCCTCTGCCCATCCTCGGCAAGCAACTCCTGCGCGATGGAAAATCGGGTCAACCTTACGACCAACCGGTAACGGTGGGCGTGATGACCATGTTGAAGCTTCACCACCTGGTTGAAGATAAAGTGCATGCCCGTTCCACCGGACCTTACAGTCTGGTTACACAGCAACCTCTGGGCGGTAAGGCACAATTCGGCGGCCAGCGCTTTGGTGAAATGGAAGTTTGGGCGCTCGAGGCTTATGGCGCCAGCTACACCCTGCAGGAAATGCTTACGGTCAAATCTGATGATGTAATGGGCCGTGTCAGCACTTATGAAGCCATTGTCAAGGGTGAACCGATCGAAGATCCCAGTCTGCCCGCGGCGTTCAGAGTGCTGGTAAAAGAGCTGCAAAGCCTTGGACTGGCGGTTGAAGCCATCATGGATTCAAAGGAAGTCATCCGCTTTGGCAAGGACGAAGAGAAGGTGAAACCACCCAAGCTGGATACTGGTTTGCTAGGTTTGGGTGAAGAGTTACACGGACTGCTTTAGAAGAATGACAGGCAATGGACACGAAGGCTGGTGCTTGACCGGAAAAAACCCTCGTGATATAATTTTCAGCCGTTGTCGTGTTGTCGTAGTAATATGGTAACCTCTGCTGTGAAGTGAATCCGGTGAGGCCATCATCGCAGTCGATGGCCTCGCCCTATTAAGAAAAAACAAATAAGAAGGCCAATCATTTTCGGAGGCAAAAAGACGTGCCAACAATTAACCAATTGATCCGCAAAGGTCGTGAGACCAAAAAGACCAAAAGTAAAGCTCCTGCTTTACAGTACACATTGAATTCCATGAAGCAGCGCCGAAACCACCTTGATAAAGGTGCACCGCAAAAACGTGGTGTTTGCACCGTGGTAAGAACGACAACCCCAAAGAAACCGAACTCTGCGCTTCGAAAGATCGCTCGTGTTCGCTTGACCAATGGTCTTGAGGTTACCGCTTACATCCCCGGTGAAGGCCACCAACTGCAAGAGCACTCCGTGGTGCTAGTTCGTGGCGGTCGTGTAAAAGACCTGCCAGGCGTTCGCTACCATATTGTTCGTGGAACCCTGGATACGACCGGTGTAGCCAAGCGTTCACAGAGCCGTTCAAAATACGGTTCAAAGAAGCCCAAGGCGTAATCATTTTTTTCAATTTTGATGGAGTAGTTGCATGCGACGTACAAAACCAGAACCACGAGAAGTAACCCCGGATGTCCGCTATAACAGCGTGCCCGTAACCTTTTTCATTCACCGCATCATGAAACGCGGCAAGAAAAGCGTTGCCACACGCATTATGTACGATGTGTTGGACATTGTAAAAGAAAAAACCAACAAGAACCCGATTGAAGTTCTTGATCAGGCCTTGAAGAATGTTGGTCCCCAGATGGAAGTCCGCCCGCGTCGTGTGGGTGGTGCCACCTACCAGGTCCCCATGGAAGTTCCGGCCAGCCGGAAAATGACTCTTGCCATGCGCTGGATCCTCGACTCAGCCACGGGACGCACCGGTAACTCCTACGCAGAAAAACTCTCCGCTGAAATCCTGGAAGCCGCCAATAACACTGGTGCAGCTGTCCGCAAGCGCGAAGAGACCCACAAAATGGCCGAAGCCAACCGGGCTTTCTCCCACTTTAGAATGTAATTGTTCTGGAAAGTAGAAAGATTAGATGGCTCGCAATTTTCCTTTAGAGAAGTGCCGCAATATCGGGATAATTGCTCATATTGACGCGGGTAAAACCACGACAACTGAGCGAATCCT
>CAZRHZ010000108.1:0-8346 GCA_964599995.1 uncultured Anaerolinea sp.
CGGTTTCATCATTGATCACCTGAACGTAAATCTCAGCCAGGCTGCGGAAAACACTCATCCGGGGTCGGCTCTCATTTCCGTGGATCGTTTTGCGAACACGGTTATGCCGACGAATTCTTGCTTCAGTGCGATTATTTTTAGCCATATGCACTCACCTACTTCTTTGCGCCTTTACCCTTACCTGCTTTGCCCGCTTTGCGGCGAATATATTCACCTTTATAGCGGATGCCTTTGCCAAGGTAGGGTTCAGGAGGACGAATCTTGCGAATATCTGAGGCCAGTTGGCCGATGACTTCATTATCGTAACCGCAAACTTTCACAAGGCGGGTTTTGCTATCCACTTCGAAGGAGATACCTTCGGGGGGATCGATAATAAAAGGATGTGAGTAACCGACATAGAGGGCAAGTTTCTTGCCGTCCATCTCGACACGATATCCAACGCCATCCACTTCAAGCTCAGTAACAAAACCGGTTGACACACCGGTCACCATATTGCTGATCAGGGCACGGGTTGTGCCGTGCAAAGCACGAACAGGTGCAAGCTCAGAATTCCTGGTCACCACAACCTGGTTGTTTTCCAGGGTGATGCCCATGTCAGGTGAGAACTTGCGGGTCATTTCACCTTTAGGACCCTTTACATGTACTTCAGAGCCATTGATTTCAACTTTCACAGACTCTGGAATTGTGATTGGTAATCGACCTATACGAGACACGTTTCAATCCTCCTTGATTCCACCGGGTTACCAGACCTTGCAGAGCAATTCACCGCCAACACCCAACTGGCGCGCTCTCTGTCCGGTCATCACACCCTTGGGCGTGGAAAGGATCGCGATACCCATACCTGCCAAAACCCAGGGGATATCTTGTTTTTGTGTATACACACGTCGTCCAGGTCGACTGATTCTCTCGAGACCAGTGATCACTGAAGCCCGCTGTCGGCGCTCGCCTACATATTTCAACTTGACGCGCAGCGTCTTGATGCTGGGTTTTTCGCCATCGACAACTTCATACCCTTCAATAAAGCCTTCCTCTTTCAAAATTCTGGCGATCTCCGCCTTGATCTTTGATAGAGGCATAGCCACCACGGATTGGCTGGCTATTGTGCCATTCCGGATACGGGTCAACATATCTGCAATTGGATCATTAACACTCATGTTTCTTCCTCCGAGCTGGCTTTTACCAGGATGATTTCGTCACGCCAGGGATTTGACCTTCGAGAGCAAGCTCTCTGAAGCAAATACGGCACAGACCAAACCGACGCATATAACCACGCGGTCTTCCGCAGCGTTTGCAGCGGTTGCGAACTTGGTATACATATTTCCGTCGTTGTTCACGATATTCCATGCATTTCGATGCCATATTAGTCCTTCCTGAAAGGCATGCCGAGCATTTGAAGTAAAGCTACAGCCTGTTCATCATTCGTGGCAGTGGTCACGATGGTAATTTCGAGTCCACGGACCTTATCGACTTTATCGTATTCGATCTCGGGGAAGATGATCTGTTCCCTTAACCCGAGGGTGTAGTTTCCACGACCGTCAAATGAGTTGGCTGAAACCCCGCGAAAATCGCGCACACGGGGAAGCACAATATTCATCAACCGATCGAGGAATGACCACATGCGGTCACCACGCAGAGTGACAGCGGTTCCAATTGCGCGGCCTTCACGCAATTTGAAGTTCGCGATACTCTTGCGGGCTTTGGTCACCACCGGTTTTTGACCGGTGATCGTGGTCAGATCAATCACCGCGGCATCCAATGCTTTGGGATTATCCATCGCCTCACCCAGGCCGATATTGACCACAACTTTAGTGATGCGCGGGATCTGCATAACGTTCTTGAGACCCAGCGATTTCATCAAAGCCGGTGAGATTTCTTTCTGATAACGTTCCTTCAAAATATTCATTAAACCACTCTCCCAAACGGCTTATTCGTCGATAATCGCGCTGCATTCCTTGCAGATCCGTTTTGTTTTTCCATCCTCGCGAGACAGCTCAACTTTGGTCGGCTTGTTGCATTTTTTGCAGACAAGCATGACATTGGAGATGCTGACGGGGGCTTCAAAGCGGACTTTGCCAGGATTGACCGTGCGACCCTGAGATTGAACCTGCCGTTGGTGTTTGGTGCGCATATTGATGCCTTGCACGACAACACGTTCAACATCAGGCATAACTTTGATCACTTCACCGCGCTTGCCTTTATCTTCCTGTTGGCCGCTGATGACTTCTACTTGATCGCCTTTGCGAATCTTGATTTTCATTTGATCGCTCCTATTTTCCTGGCTTATAAAACTTCCGGGGCAAGTGAGACGATCTTCATGAAACCCTTTTCGCGCAGTTCGCGCGCCACGGGTCCAAAGATACGCGTACCCTTGGGGTTTTGACCATCTGCATCCAGGATCACTGCAGCGTTATCATCAAATCGGATCGAGGAACCATCATCGCGGCGCCATTCTTTGGCGGTGCGAACGATGACTGCCTTAACCACTTCACTTTTCTTGATAGAGCCCTGGGGTGCCGCGGATTTCACTGTGGCAACCACAATATCGCCAACCGCTCCATATTTACGGGTTGAACCGCCGTTCACATGAATGACCAGCAATTCACGCGCGCCCGTGTTGTCAGCAACCTTTAGGCGGGATTCCTGTTGGATCATTCGATTACCTCCTCGGCAACGGTCAGGCTCTTGCCTTCACGTTTCACGATTGCCTCAACCACCCAGGCTTTTTCGCGAGAGATGGGGGCGCTTTCAACCAAGGTCACCACATCGCCTACTTTACAGCCCAACAGGTCGTGAGCCTTTACCTTGGAGGAAGCATGCACTACTTTTCGGTAAAGCGGATGCCGGTAGGTCCGGTCCACTTTGACCACAACGGTTTTCATCATTTTATTGCTGGTAACCGTACCAGTCATTCGCCGTCGTTCGTTCATTTTTCACCTTCCACTTTACCAGTCAGTTCGCGTTCACGCAGAATGGTCTTGAAAACTGCGATCTCTCTGCGCGTGATCTTGAGGCGGCTGGAATCCGTTAATTGACCTGTGACGACCTGGAATCGGAGGTTCATTAATTCGTGCTGGGCGTCTTCGAGCTTGGTCTTTATTTCACCTGTAGACAAGAGTCTGATATCTTTGATTTTCATATGCTCTCTCCTGCAGGTTGATTACGAGAGATAATTTTGGTTTTAATCGAGAACTTGTAAGAAGCCTGTTTCAAAGCTTCAATTGCCTCGTCATGATCAAGACCACTGATTTCGAACATGATTCTGCCTGGTCTGACCACTGCAACATAGTACTCCACGCTGCCTTTACCTTTACCCATACGGGTTTCGGGTGGGCGGTGTGTGTATGGCTTGTCAGGGAAAATTCTGATCCATACCTTACCATGGCGTTTCATCGAACGGACGATCACACGACGGCTGGCTTCGATCTGTCGGGCGGTAACCCAACCTGGTTCAACTGCCTGAAGGGCGTATTCACCAGAGGTCATATCAGCGCCGCGCAGTGACTTGCCGGTCATGCGACCCCGCATCGTTTTTCGCCATTTAACACGTTTTGGCATTAACATAGCTACTACCTCTTTCGCATTACTCGAGCTTGCGCCCGGAGTAGAGTCTATTCACTTACGTACACACCCTCGGTGGATTCAACTTTCTCTTCCACGACGGGTAAAACTTCGCCCTTATAGATCCAAACCTTGACACCGATGCGGCCGTATTGTGTCAATGCTTCAGCGCGTGAGAAATCGATGTTGGCGCGCAGCGTCTGCAGGGGAACGCGTCCATCACGCAGCCAGACGATACGAGCCATCTCGGCACCGCTCAGACGACCTGAAACGGAAACCTTGATGCCCTCAGCGCCCTGGCGCATGGCCTGCTGCAGTGCACGTTTCATCGCACGGCGGTAGCTCACACGGCGTTCTATCTGACCGGCGATATTCTTCGCCACCAGTAAAGCGTCGCAATCTGGAGCTTTGATCTCTTTGATCTCAAGATCAATCTTCTTGCCAGTCAGGGCTTCAAGATCCGTGCGGATCTTCTTCACGGAATCGCCTTTGCGCCCGATCAGGATGCCGGGTTTGGCGGTGTGAATAGAAACCTTCACCTTGCCAGGATAGCGCTCGATCTCAACTGCAGAGATTCCAGCTTTTTCAGCTTCTTTCGTAACCATTTTGCGAATGACGATGTCTTGATGGAGTTGAGTGCGATAATCAGCTCCCTCAGCAAACCATCTACCTTCCCAAGGCTGGTTGATGCCAAGACGAAAACCAATTGGATGTACTTTTCGACCCATAATTTCTCCTGGTGTCTATTTCATGGGAGTAGAGTTCAACCTCCACTCCTCTCGAATTTACTCTTTTTCTCGCAGCACAACCGTGATGTGAGAAGAGCGTCTCAACAGCGGTTTGAAACGACCGCGAGCACCAAAACGGCGCCATTTGCGAGTGGGAGCCTCATCAGCAGTGATCTTGTAAACATACAGATCTTCTCGGCTGACACCGAAATTTTCTTCGGCGTTGGCGACTGCGGATGAGATCAATTTGCCTACGTGCATGGCAGCCACTTTATTGGCGAATTTCAAGGTGGCCATGGCCTCAACGGCATTCTTGCCGCGAACCATGTCGATCACCAGGCGGGTTTTCTGAGCCGAAACACCGCAATTTTTTAACTCGGCGCGAATATCAGTAGCCATGGTTATTTCGCTCCAGTTGATTTCTCAGAAGCGTGGCCGCGGAAGTGGCGCGTCGGGGCGAATTCGCCCAGACGATGTCCGACCATGTTCTCGGTGATATAGATGGGCACGTGCCTTCTTCCGTCATGAACCGCAATGGTATGTCCAACCATCTGTGGGAAGATCGTGCTGGCCCTGCTCCAGGTGCGCAGAACTTTCTTCTCGCTCTTGGCATTCATTGCTTCAATTTTTTTCAAAAGCTTAGGGGCTACGAATGGCCCTTTTTTAAGCGATCTAGACATATTTTTGTCCTTCTTTCTTCTCGATCAAGATCATTTCGATCTTATCGATTGCCGGAATTTCGGCGTCTCACAATATACTGATTGCTGCCCTTATAGCGGCGAGTCCGATAGCCACGGGTGGGTTGACCCCACGGAGACTTGGGACCAGGCATACCGGCAGGCTGCCTGCCTTCACCACCACCATGAGGATGGTCGCGGGGAGACATCGCAGTGCCACGGACGGTGGGTTTGATGCCCATATGGCGCTTGCGGCCAGCTTTTCCGAGCTTGATGTTGCTATGATCGGTATTGCCAACCTGGCCAACGGTCGCGCTGCATTTTTGGCGGATCAAGCGTACTTCACCAGAGGGCATGCGAACCTGGGCATAATCACCTTCTTTGGCGAGCAATTGGGCTGAAGTTCCGGCTGAGCGCACCAGTTGGCCGCCTTTGCCTTCTTTCATCTCAATATTGTGGATCATCGTACCAACCGGGATGTTCGAGATCGGCAGACTGTTACCGGGACGGATTTCAGCCGTGGGACCAGACATGACCGCATCGTCCACTTTCATGCCGAGGGGGGCAATGATGTAACGTTTTTCGCCATCTGCGTAGACCAGCAGCGCCAAGCGTGCAGTTCGGTTGGGGTCGTATTCGATCGCAGAAACGCGGGCGGGAATGCCGACCTTGTCACGTTTGAAATCTACGATACGGATATACTGTCGTTGTCCACCACCCTGGTGGCGAACAGAAACGCGGCCTTTGTTGTCACGGCCAGCGCGAGCCTTGCGTAACACGATCAGAGATCGCTCTGGGGTATCTTTGGTGATTTCCTCAAAGCTGTAACCGGTCATGTTGCGGCGGCTGGGGGTTGTTGGTTTATAAATCTTGATAGCCATTACTCCACCCCTTCAAAAATCGGAATTCTATCTTCGGGGATCAGGGTGATCAATGCTTTTTTGTATTGCGGATTGGAAACCGTAATTCTGCGGCTGCGGCCTTTGCGGGTTCGCTTGGCAGGCACATTGATGATATTCACCCGGACGACTTTCACGTCAAAAATCTTCTCGACCGCGTCTTTAACCAAGGTTCGATTGGCATCCTCCGCGACCTCAAACACATACTGGTGAAGTGTATTCACCATGTAATTGGATTTTTCGGTCACGATCGGGCGGCGGAGTACTTCATAAATTGAGCTCATAGGTCTCTCCTCCTATCCCAGGTTAGCCTTGATCAGATCAAGAGCGGCAACCGGTAAGATCACTTTATCAAAAACCAGTAGATCGCGGATGTTGAGGTAATTGGCATTCAACACCTTCGCATCCGGAATGTTATTGGTTGAGCGAACGATGCCTTCGTAGGATTCGATCGCGGGGATCAAAACCAGAGCTGAAGAATCGCCAGCCAGCGTGTTCAAGGCACCAGCCATCAGGCGGGTCTTGGGTTCAGCAACCTTCAATTCGTCCACGATAATGATCATCGACTCAGACGCTTTGACGGTCAAAGCTGAACGCAACGCGGCAACGCGCATTTTGCGGGGCATGGACTGCACGTACGAGCGCATGTGCGGGGTGTGGATCTTGCCGCCACCTTTCCACTGCGCTGAACGGGTTGAACCCTGACGCGCACGACCGGTTCCTTTTTGTTTCCAGGGTTTCTTTCCACCACCGGCAACAAAGCTCTTGGTTTTGGTTTCATGCGTTCCAAGATGGGCATTCGCCATCTGGCGAACGTATGCCTGGTGCATGAGATCAACATTAATTGGGGCTTCAAAGATTTCAGCAGGCAGTTCAATCTTGCTGACCTTCTTACCTTCCATGTTTAAGACTTCAACTTCCATTGTCATATGCTCCCTTAGTCCAGGTAAACGGTCCCGGAATAATCTACATCTTCCGCGATGCGTTAATGATGACGAGGCCGCCGCGTGCACCAGGTACGGAGCCGTTGACGCCGATCACGTTTCGTTCGGCATCTACCAGGACAACTTTAAGGTTTTGTGCAGTCACGGCAACATCGCCCATGTGGCCAGGCCTGCGGGAACCTTTATAAACTCGACCCGGAGTGGTTGTTGCGCCATTGGAACCAGGCCCACGCCATCGATCCGACTGACCGTGTGTTTTCGGTCCGCCACGGAAATGATAGCGTTTAACACCACCAGCGAATCCTTTACCTTTGCTGACACCAGCAACATCCACCTTTTCACCAACGGCAAAAAGACTGGCATCAACCTTGTCACCCTCTTTAACTTGAATATCCTTGCTGCGAAATTCGCGCAAGAATTTGAGGGGAGGAAGATTGTTGCGCTTCAAGTGACCAATTTCACCACCCGCCAAGCGCTTCGGTTTTACTTCTTCGTAACCCAATTGAACCGCTGAATAACCTTCATTTTCGACAGTTCTGATCTGGGTAACGAAGCACGGCCCAGCTTCGATTAGCGTGACAGGTTGTGCCAAGCCATTTTCATCGAAAATCTGGGTCATGCCGATTTTCTTTCCGATCAGCCCTTTAAACATCTCAGTTGTTCTCCTTCATAATATTTAGTTGGGACTGTCAACCTGGGCTTGGCTGCATCATCCCTGCGCAACGCAGTCAGTAGCTTGCTCGCGGCACTCTTGAATTTTGTCCGGTGCGCTCACAAAACCGCTCTTGGGTTGCCTTTTTGGGTTGGTACCCAAAACCTTGCTATTATACCTCAAAAGAAGTATAACGCCAGGGTTTTTCTAATTTTTAAGGTGATCTACCGAAATCACTAATACGAATTCGCGGTACTTGCTTTAGATCTTGATCTCAATATCCACACCGGCGGGCATGTTCAACCGCATCAGCATGTCGATGGTTTTTGAATCAGGATCCAAAACATCGATCAAGCGATTGTGGGTGCGGATTTCAAAATGCTCGTGTGAGTCTTTATCAATAAATGAAGAGCGCCTTACAGTGAATTTCTCGATACGGGTCGGAAGAGGAACTGGACCAACCACCTGGGCACCACTGCGCTCAGCCGTCTCGACAATCCGCTTCGCGGATTGATCGAGCACACGATGATCATAAGCTTTCAAACGAATTCGAATTTTCTGTTTTGCCATCATCATTTTCCTATGCAATAATCTTAGTGATCACACCGGCACCAACCGTCAGACCACCTTCACGAATAGCAAACTTTGAACCTTGTTCCAAAGCAACCGGGATGATCAGGTCACATTCCATCGCCACGTCATCACCGGGCATAACCATCTCAACACCTTCGGGCAGCTTGCAGGAACCGGTCACATCCATGGTGCGGATGTAGAACTGCGGGCGATAGCCACTGAAGAAGGGTTTGTGTCGTCCACCCTCTTCGCGTTTCAAGATGTAGACCTGCGCCATGAACTTGGTGTGCGGGGTGATGCTGCCGGGTTTGGCAA
>CAZRHZ010000109.1:0-8290 GCA_964599995.1 uncultured Anaerolinea sp.
GCGTCGCAAACGTCTGCCAGTAGGCTTCCACGGCCTGGGCGGGAGCATCAGAGGAAGAACCACCGCAGGCAGCCAGACCAAGAGCAAGAATGATGAAGAGGAAGGAGGTGAAACGAAAAGTTTTACGCATAAGGTCTCCAAAATGGATGATTGGAATGTTGATTATACTCGCTTCCCATCCATGATCAGGGACACGGCTTCAGCCATCGAAACAAGGAAAGGTTCGGGTAATTCACCCAAGCGCTTAACCAGGCGGGAAGTGGAAACCGAGCGCACCTGCAGGGCATCTGCGGCCATGGGGGAATCGAGGCCACTGTGTAACACGGGAGGCACGCGCACCATCCAGGGCGCGGCCGAATAGTCGTCCTTCCAGGGGGTAAGCGGCACAACCACCTTGAGCGGCAGGCTGCCAAGCGCGTCGCTGGAGAGGATCACCACCTCGCGCACCGCACCCTCTTGAGAGGCCTTTTCGCTCAGGCGCATCTGCCACACCTCTCCGCGAAACATCAGGGCTGACCTTTCAAGGAAAAGTCCTCACCATCGAGCGCTGAATAACCCACCAGCTCTCCATCGGAATAATAAGCTTCAGCAAGCGAAAGGGCGGCTTTTTCAAGGATCTTCTGCTGATGGCTGCGCAGCCCCTGCCCCACCCATTCACGCAACAAGGCGGAGACGCTTTTCCCTTGTTCCTCGGCGATCTCTGCCAAAGCCTTGAGCTGTTCGGGCTCCAAAAGCACCTGTGTGCGGGTCAAATTTTCCTTTTTCATACATCATTATTATACATCATATAAAGATATCTTAATCACTGTAATTTTCTTACATCCTATTTTTTTTACTTCGGTCAACGTTTTCGAACACGTGACAAATGGGAGTGATAAATTTCAGCATACAATCAGACTCAGAATTGATAGAATGCTTATTAATATTATTGAGGAGGAAATTTGAGAAAACCAAAACAGCAGCTCTACATCCTGTGCGACCTGGAGGGAGCCTCGCAGATCTCACCTGACAATCGCCAGGCCATGCACCACGGATCCGAGTTGTGGCAGAAAGACGGGCGCAGATTCATCACTTCTGACGTCTTGGCGGTGTGCGAAGCGGCTGCCGAGTTTGGCATCGACGAGATCGTCCTCAATGACGAACACGATTCAGGTATGCGCGAACCCAATGTATTGCCGGCGCAACTCCCAAAGATCGTTCATATATTAAAACGTCCTCACATGCCAGGAACCCAAGAGAATAAGGTGAACAAAAACGCGTTTGGCATGATCATTGTCGGGCAGCACGCCATGTACAACGGCGGAGGATTCGCTCCTCACACCATCCAGAGCCCCCCCATCGCGCAGGTAACGCTGAACGGCCGGGTGATGGGCGAGATCGGGTTGGAAATGGCGCTCTTCCCCGGCATGAAGCTGCTGGCGGTCTTTGGCGAGGAAGCCGCCATCCGTGAAGCACAGGATCTGTGCCCAGGCGTGGTTGGTGGCGCGGTGAAAAGCCTCGAAAGGAATTGGTTCCCGCCGATCGAAGAAACCCATGTAATGATCAGACAAAAGACGCTGGAAGCATTGCGCGCGCGCGAATCCGCGAAAATCCTGACAATTAAACCGCCCTATCGTTTCAGCCTGCGCCTGGTGGAAGGTTGGCAATTCAACTTACACAGCAAGGAATTCATACCTTGGATCATCAGGTTCTTTTTCACCAAGGTCTTTAGAGGCAAGTTCGTAGAGGGAGAAGCCTTTTGGGAGACAAAAAATATTGACCTGGGGATCAACATAATATACATGCTAAAAATGGGAGCGTGCAAAATCAAATAAGGATGATCCGCAAACAGAAACAAGCGAGCCTGCCATAATCAAGCTCGCTTGTTTTGATATTCCTTTGTTGGAACTATTTTTTACTGGGCCAGGATTTTACAACAAAGTAAATGCAAGATGGTAAAGCCAGCCAACCCCCTCCAACTGGACCTGCGTAGACAATGAACAAAAAGAGGATCAGCAAACTTAGCGCGGTTGGAAATGGCAATTGCTGTTTTAACCTGGTGATCTGTAAAATGAAGATCCCCAATACAATGATCGCAAAACCCAGGGCTAGTGACATGGAAACGCTGAAGTTTGCTGACGCCCAGTCTGGTCCCAAAACGTTAAATAATCCTTTTTGAAGCATCGGTATGATTGCCTGTCTGGGCTGCGTCAGAATAAAATGAGCCAGCGTATGCAAGAGTCCAACACATACGATGATCCAGGCAAATGCTTTTTGGCCTTTAAGAGATTTTTCTGTCATTCAGTCATCTCCTTCTTAGTGAAAATCTGTGATTGTGGTCATCTCGACAGGTGGATACAGTTGTCCTAATGCCGGCGGCATTGAGTTGTAAACCCAATCGATATCAACGCTGGCCACCTTGCCAAGAGCCGATGGGTTCTCTGCACGATAGATACCTCGCACAAGGATGCTTTCCATGTTGAAATTCATGGTAAACACTGCAACATTTGCCCCATCTGGAATCGCCGCCAGGTCTTTGGCATACATTCCCTTTGTGAAAACCAACCGGCGCGAGTCAGGCGCTTGACACTGCAAAACAGGGATCAATTCAGGGTATCCATCCGGTTTGATGTAGGAAAGGAAAGTAAAGGACATCAATTGGTTGATAATGTTCACCACGAATGGCTGCAGGATTTGTTCGGTTTTATGGGTTCTAAATTGATTCTTGACCAGTTTGGATTTCAGCACTTCCAAGACAAACTGTCCCATCGGTAGTGGATCGGGACCTTTGAATTTCTCAAGATCGAAATAATGAACCGTTTCGATTCCAAAATAAGTGTTGTAACGAAACATGGGAATCTGGTTCATGATCTCATATTCAGGGCCATTCTTCATGGCATGCGTCCAGGTGGCGTTTCCACGCCAAACCTTGCGGCTGATGGACATGACCAGAAAGCCGATCTTGTGATTATTAAGTACGTGTTTCTTGCTTCTGCCTCGAAAGAATTCACCCACCAGCAATACCTTTGGGTTTGCCGCCTGCATGGATGTGATCATCGTAATGTGAGGCAGCCCTTCATCGTTTACGGTGGCGATCAAACCCACCTTGGCGGTCGGTAAAAAGGATTGCATGTCTTCGGTGCTGAAACTATGTTTGATCTCTGACATAGAAAACCTCCTCTGATTTATTAACAAGAGCCGCTGGCAAGGGAATATGGAAGACTGGAGGTTTTGGCATTTGAATTCACCTCCAGTTTTGTATTTCCACTCCAGTGGATCAACTCGGTTTTTGAAAAACCCCGACAGGCAGACTGTAACAGAATTTCCTGCTGCTCCTCGCTGATCAAATCCGCATCTGCATAGACCCATTCCAAACCAAGGCGTGCATATTTATCCTTGCACAGATTGTTAAAAGCCAGCAAATCCCACCGGGTAACCACATCTGCACAATGGGTCTGAATAAATTGCCCGATCTTGTACAGGTTGTCAGGATAATCAGTCGCCTGTGGAATGATGGGCGTCCGGATCCAAAGCTCTTTCGGCTGTTGGTTTTTCCTGATGACTTCACAGACATACATCAGGATTTCCAGAATTCTTTCATTGGATTGGCCTGTGTGCTGCAAATGCCCTTTTGGATCCATTTCTTTCAGATCATATAGAACAAGATCAGTGAATGGCAATAATGAACCAATCGCAAATCGACTCGTCATTCCGCAGGTATCCAAAGCCGTGTGGATATTTTGTTTTTTCAACAAATCCAACACTTTTGCCACAAAACCATATTGCAGGGTCGATTCTCCACCGCTGATCGTAACGCCACCATTTGATTTTTCGAAAAAGACTTGATCCTTGAGTACTTCCCTGACCAGATCCTCTGCTTTCCAGTTCTTTCCAAGCAATTCCAATGCATTTGTCGGACATGCTTCGGTGCAACTTCCACAACCCTGACATTTCGAACGGTCAATCTCAATTCCATATACCTCAGAGGTCAACGCAGCGTTCTGACACGCTTTCAAACATGTTTTGCAGCCAATGCAACGCGATGAGACCCATTGAAGCTGAGGTTTTGCAGAAATGCTTTCAGGGTTGTGACACCATTGACAGCGCAGGCTACATCCTTTCATAAAAATGGTAGAGCGGATGCCCGGACCATCTTCAGTGGATAGACGCTGTATCTCTAATACGATACCTTTTAATTCATCGGCCATGGATTCGCCCATCGAAAATGCTAGAACTCATTGTGACTGATACGGGCAATCACTTCATCCTGCAGTTCGCGGCCGACCGTCACGAAGTAAGCGTTGTACCCGGTGATGCGCACTAACAGGTGCCGATAATCTTGAGGGTTCTTTTGAGCATCCCGCAGCATATCCGCGTCAAGGATGTTTACTTGTAAAGCAGTTCCTCCATTTTCAATGTAGCCGCGCAAGAAGGACCTGAATTTTGCCTTATGCTCAGGATCGCGCAGGATCGACGGATTGAAGGTCATGGTATGGCTGGCACCATTGGGAAGGCTGTTTAAGAATTCAGCATAATCGCCCTTGCCTGCTTCAACCTTGCCTCCCAGCGCTTTACCGACTGAATTAACATTGGCCGTTGGCCCATTGATGTCTGCACCGTTGGTTGGACAGATGGCATTGGAGAGATACTGACCCTTTTGTCGTCCATCCGCACTGGCAGCCAGGACGTTTCCCTCGGAGATCCAGTAATTCCAACTTAACATGCCGGGTCGATATTGCCGGTTGGTGACCTTCGTTTTATGTTTCCATGACTCACCCGTCCAGAGATCCATCACCTCCCGCGCCATTTTATCCGCTTCATCATCGTCACGTCCATATTTGGGCGCTTTGTTTTTTGCCTTGGCTTGCAAAACTTCATGCCCAACCCAGTTATCTTTTAATGCCTGGATCAATTCCGCCATGGTGCAATCTTTATGATCAAAGACCAGATACTTGATCGCCAACAGAGAATCAACCGTGGAACCAAAAGTGACTCCTTCCAAAGTGGTGAAGTTGATCTCCGCGCCGCCCTGGGTAACATCCATACCCTTCTCAGCGCAACCTTTGACCAGACACGACAGGTAAGGTGTGCGGAAGTAAGTGGAACGAATATATTCCGTGTTCTCGTGATTGGCCACAATTTTTTCGATCACATATTCAGTCTGTTTTTTATAGGCTTCCCAAAATTGCTCAAATGAGGTGAATTTTGTTGCGTCTCCCGTTCGGGGGCCATCCTGAGTGATTTTTTCAGGCTTGCCGGTAAAACCATTGACAAAAGGCAGCAGATCTTTTCCACCGGTCAGGGCTAGCTCAACTGCTTTCAGAAGGTTGACATTGTTGTCCACTGTACCAGAGCGATCATTTCCGATCATCGTATTTTCAAGACAGCCAACCGAGGCATAATCCCAAACGGTGTCTTCGTTAATTAAATCGGTATACCCCGCTTTTTTTCCTTCAAGGATCAATCCAGCCATAGAACGCTCATCGAAATTCAACAGGAAAGGTGCGCCCTGACTTTCGGAGATCATTTCAATCGCTTTATCGAGCAGCTTGTCAGAACTGTTGCGGCATAAACGGATGTTCGGTTTCGGTTCGAGAATAGGCGACATCTCATCGATCACCTCAAGCATGGCATAGGTCAGATCGTTGCTTGCGTCGTTGCCATCCTTATCCATACCACCTATACTGATCAGTTGCCCCAGGCTGGCGGTGATACCGTCAGGTCCCTGATTGATGAAGGCATCGTAAACCGTATTGCAGTGGAACCAAAAACACTTCAGGATCTCTTTACCGAACTCGCGGTCCATGCCCTGTTCAAGTGATTTTTTCCAATAGGGATAGAGATATTGGTCCGGCCTGCCCAGCGAAGTTCCCGCACCGGGATAATTCTCATCAGCCATGATCAACATGTGGTTCATCCAAAGTGCCTGAACAGCTTCATGAAATGTCTCAGCCGGTTCCCATGGCACTCTTGAGAGATTGGCTGCCATTTGCGCCAATTCCTTCTTACGAACAGGATCCTTCTCATCCCGGGCGAAATCGAGGCACAGTTTTTGGTAACGCTCCGCCAAGTCTCTGGGCATGGTTGCCCCAATCATCATGGCTTTGTATTGAGCCCCTTTGGGGCCGGCCTTCTCAGATTCAGTCAATCGATCATAGCGTTGTTTTAAGTCCTGGTAGATTCCCCTCCACCCCATCTTGATCGCCATTTCATGGTTCGGGATAAGATGCCCGCTGGTGGCGCCTGAGTTTCCATATCCATGATCGTGCAGTCGTCCCGCCTGATTTCTTGCTCCATTCTTACCGATGGTCAGCGCGTCGTATTCGGCAGCCTCCTGCTCATTCAAACACAAGGAAGTAATGATGCAAAATCGGGCACCTGCCAGCAGGTCACCCGGCAGTATCTCTGCAGGCAGATACTTGACCATGACCTCTTTGTTGAACCAGGCGCGCCTCTCAGCCAAGCTCCAGGTCCAAAAGTCGGGGTGAAGCGGAACCTGCTTGGCGGCGTTACGAAAGGAGCCCTTCATCGTCGCAAGGAGCATGAATGCTTCTGGAACAATATAGAAAAGAGCTTCGTTATATTGCAAATCCCAGGGGGTTCCGGTTGTCCACGAACAGAGAACGTTGCACCAGTTGCGCTTTGCGCCTTGAAAGTAATAATCCCTTAGCCATTTGATTCGTGGAGAGAGATCCTTTGGCTCTTTGATCTTGTAACGGGTGGTCGTTTCAAGCATCACATCCTCCTTTATTTATCTTTTACCATGGCAAAATAATTGTTCATTCCGTGCTCCAACAATCTGGACATAATTTCGATTGCTTTTTGGGGATCTTGTTCTTCGATGGCCTTTGTCAATTCTTTGTGAAAATCGAAAACAACAGGAGCAAAACGCAAATCAGAAAAAAATAATTCTGAGCCATTTAAATAAAGTGGTTTAAATGAATTGATCAGTAAAGGATAAAAAGCATTATTGGATGTGATTGCCAGCGCAAGGTGAAAACGAAAATCCAATAAAGCCACCGCTTCAAAATCCTGGATATCAATGTGAGATTCTTCTGCGAGAATCTCTTTAAGGGTTATGATTTGCTCTTCGGTTCTGGTTAAGGATGCCAGTCGCACATTCTCCACCTCGATCAAAAGTCGCAAACCGGTGATGTCTTTTGCCAACTTTGGTTCAAGCGGTCCACTTTGAAAATTCAAAATGGTATTCAACATTGAAAGCGACCCTTGTACCCTGAAATCATTGATCACCGCCCCCCCATTTGGCGCTCTCGTGATCAATCCCTTTGAGGCTAGATCGATCAATCCTTCATGCACCACTGGCCGGCTAACGCCAAGTTTGATGGCAAGGTCTCGTTCAGATGGTAACTTATCGCCAACCGCCAGTTTTCCAGAGAGGATCATCTCTTCAAAACGGCGGATGAAATCTTCAACAAGGGTCATTTTTTTTAATCTGGGGAGGAAATCGTCCATTTTATACTCCTGGTTGTTGGTAATACCAACAACCAGTGTAGCAATTATGAAAACTTAAGTCAATAAGGAAAATTTTACGCGGCAGTGTTTGGATCACGATATTAACAATTCTAATAGTTGCATTTTGCAATTAATTTGTGTACAATGAGATCAGCGAATTCATTTCACAATCAAGGAGTCACACGATGGACGATCGCAACAGATACATGCTCAAGGGCAAACTCGCGCGCCGCGGTTATGACTGGTGGTGGCATTCACTGGTGGCGGTCAACGCCAAGACCGGCGAAAAGAGACCGTTCTTCATCGAATATTACGTCATCAATCCCGCCCTGGGGGGTGATAAGGTCATCGCAGGACAGCTGCCCGAGAACAAAACCAAGGGACTGAAACCCTCTTACGCCATGCTGAAAGCCGGCGCGTGGGGCACCCCGGGTGGAGAAAAAGCCACCCAGATCCACAACCTCTATCCGATCAATCATTTCAAGGCTGACTTCACCAAGATGGAAGTTCAGATCGGCCCGTACACAGCCAACGAAAACCACCTCAAGGGTGCGGTGAAACTGACCAAAGAAGAAGCCGCCGCCCACCCCGAATACATGTCAGACGCAGGTGAGATGAGCTGGGATCTCAAGGCCGAGAAAGTGCTGCCTTACAGCGTGGGCTTTGGCACCTCTCGTTTCTTCATTGACATCAACGCTTTCCAGATGTACTGGCACGCGGCCGGTATGTACACCCGTTACAGCGGCACCATCAACTTCAATGGCGAGCAATATAACGTGGATCCTGAGACAAGCTGCGGATACCAGGACAAGAACTGGGGCGGCGATTACACCAGCCC
>CAZRHZ010000110.1:0-8229 GCA_964599995.1 uncultured Anaerolinea sp.
CGCGCCATGGTATCTCCCACCGGCTGCAGGTTGTGAAAGGTCATGCTCTTGCCCAGCAGGCTGACGTATAACTCGCGGCGCACATTGCGTTCAATGCGCTGCGCCACAAATTCAAAGCCAAAATTACGGCAAAACTGCATTACACCGCGCGCCAGTGCGAGCGCGAGAATCACCAGGGTAATGTTGGCCAGCGCTTTGGGGTCGAAAACTTCCGCTGAAACCACATTGAAGGCTTCCCCCACCTTCACCTGAATGATGGCAAAGAAACCGGCATTACCAAGTGCGCCCAGGATGGCAACCAACATGACCGGCCACTGCCGGATGGCGTGCGAGAAGACCCAACGGGAAGGTGAGGAGCGGTCAGTCTTATACTGCTGCGGGATGGTAAATTCAGAAGTGTTGTCAATAATGGTCACAAGTTATAAGTTTATCACCACAACATAAAAGGTGTAAGCCAATCGCTGATTCTTGTTATGGCTTCAGGTGTGGTTAAATATTCAGGTGACTGTCAGGAGATAAAAAATCAGAAGGCTGCCAAAGGTGAAAGACAAAACCCATTCGCGAGAATGAATCAAGGCATTCAGATCGGATGACCACCAACGCTTTGCCAAATTGCTTTGACTGCAAAATTTCAAATGCAGACATCCAGCCCAGTTGACGGTTAAATTCAAGAGGACCTAATTCATCTATCACCAACAAGTCTGGATGATTCACCTGTTTGAGAAGGTTGTTTTCACACTCAAGAACCGCGGGGTCGAAAACCCAATAACCCATCTGAATGCCTTCGATCTCTCCTGCGAGGGAACTGGCAAGAAGTGAGACCGTACCCGTGTTTAGGTTCTTTACAAAAATGCCGGTCTTCTGAGCGTTCACGAATCGACCCGGAGTGATCAATCCTTGCACTTTCTTTCGTTGTGAATAAAATTGATCGATGACCTTTTGACAAAAAGTGGTTTTGCCTACTCCCCTCTCCCCGGTGATCACCAGGATTTCTCCTGCACGCTCAGATGAATTCATGGTTAATCCCATAGCACCACTCGATGACCTGCAATGTCAGACACTTGCAAAGGAAGTTGATATAGTCTGGATAAAGACGTACTGGTAAACACTTGATCGATAGGCCCGGTCTCAAGCACTTTTCCAGCTTGCATCAACACCAGGTGGGTAGCCAAAGCTGAAGCCACATCAGGTTCATGAGTAGTAAAGAAAATGGTGACGCCCTGTGAAGATAGCTCTCTCAAAAGATGAACCAGGCGGGCTTTATTTAACAAGTCCAAATGGGATGTGGGCTCATCCAATAAAAGCAGTTTCGGCTGCTGAGCCAATGCCCGCGCCACCAACAACAATTGATGTTCACCTCCACTGATATTGAGAACAGAGCGATCTTGAATGGCACTTAAACCCACACGCTGCAGTGCTCCAGAGGCAATTTTATAATCCGCGTCATCAGGCAAAGCCAACGGGTCAAGATAGGGAGCCCTACCCAGCGAAACATATTCCAATAATGAAAACTCAAATGGATTGTATTCGTTCTGTGGAACCAAAGCCATCCACTTGCCTAAATCGCGTCGTGAGTATTGGTTGAGTAAACGGCCATTGAGCTTTAACTGACCTTTTTGGGGGCGCAACCAACCCAAAATCAAGTGAAGCAAGGTTGTTTTTCCAGCTCCGTTCGGCCCGAGAAGAGCAGTGATCGAGCCCTTTTCAATGCGCAGATCGAAGTCTTCCAAAACGAGTTTTTTAGCCGCCTCGTACCCAAAAGAAACCTGCGAAAAATCATAAAGAGTTGGCTGGGTCATTTGTTTAACTCAATCTTTTGACTTTTTAACATCAATATCAAGAATATTGTCGCTCCCAATAATGAAGTGAGGATTCCCAAAGGGATTTCACCAGCTGTTATTGTGCGGGCAAGATCATCACAAAGGATCGAAAATATTGCGCCAATGATCATCGAAGCGGGGATGAGAAATCGCGCATCTGCTCCGTAAATCCGCCGGACGAAGTGAGGGATGATCAGACCAATCCAACCTACCATCCCTGCAACCGAGATAACAGCCGAAGTGGCCATCACGGCTGCAACTAATAACAGAGTACGTTCCCGGGTGGGAGAAACACCTAACGAGAAAGCGGTTTCTTCACTTAATGATAGAAGATTAAGCCGCCAGCGCATTCGATAGGCAATTGCCAAACCAATTAATACCATCGGCAGGATTGATAAAAATCTAGCCCAATTAACACTGGTCAATCCTCCTAATAGCCAGAAGCTAATTTCGGGTAACTGACTTAATGGGTCGGCCAAATATTTCAACACGCCCAACCCGGCTGAAAACAGCGCGGAGACTGCGATGCCCGAGAGCACCAAACGGAGCACCCAGCCGCCATAACGAATGCGACGCGCGATAAAATACGAAAGACCCAATCCCAAGAAAGCAAAGAATGCCGCTGAAGTTTGAATCGCCCAGGATGCATTCGTCCAAAAAACGATACTCAAAGCAGCACCAAAAGAAGCACCTTGAGAAACACCTAAAAATCCTGGTTCAACCAATGGATTTGAAAAAATCATCTGAAAAGTCGCGCCGGCCATCGCGAGCGACATTCCCAACAAGGCGGCTGTTAACAGGCGAGGTAGACGCAAATTGAGCACAAGATTTTGAGCCATTTGATCTTCGAGAAGACGTTTAACGGTGATCATCCCAGGGGCAGGATATCTCCCCAAAAGAATTGAAAGCGAGAAAATTAAAAGGAAACACGCTACCAGCAAAAGAATGGATTTTCGGGCAGAAAGTTTGGATCGAAGGCGAGTTTCTTGCTGGGGTTCTTTCAGGTTAACTATCTCCAATCTCCTGTCAATAGAGGGAGCATGGTGTTTGTGAAAACCGATTCGTTAATTCCATACAATTCGCGATAGAACGTTTGCGCTTCGGATTCAATATCCAGATTTGGAAAGAGATCTGGGTGCAGTTTACCAGACAACCAGGTTAATCCCAATATCCAGCGTGGGTCGGGTTGATCCCAACTGTAAGCATCTGTGGCAAATCCGTAAATCTTGCCGTTCTTCACAGCATCCAATCCCTGCCATTGGGGATCAGCCTTAAGAAGATCAACAACTTCATTAACAGGATTGAGATATGAAACGATAATGATCATTTCCGGATTCCAAGCGGCCACTTGCTCAAGATTTACCTGCGTCCATCCATTTCCAAGGTTGGCATCCTTCCATACGGGGATCCCACCACTCATTTCCACCATCATGGTTTGAATCCAACTGACTGGTGGAACATTAAACGAGACGGCATCCCCTTTGGTACTGTAATACAAAAGCAAGGTTCTTGGTTTTTCAGTATCCGAAAGATCGGAGGTTATTTCTGTAACTTGAGCAACCCGATTGTTGAAAAATTCAATCAATTCGTTCGCACGATCAGGATTTTGAAAAAGCTGGCCCAGCGTCACCAGGTCTCGTTGATATTGTTCCGGTGTTTCAAAATCAAGGTAAACCACAGGGATACCCAAAGCTTCAATGGGAGCGCCCAAAGTAGTAGCGTTGAAACTTTTCATAATGACGCAATCCGGTTGGAGAGCTACGATTTCTTCCGTGCTGGGTTCGAGTTCCAGAACAATTTTTGAATCATAACTGGGATCGATCAAAGGGATGAAATTGCCGCTGCCTTGATTGGTAACGCTTATCGCTGCGATGCGGGAAATAGCATCAGGAAACATGTAGATGGCATCCGCGATCATGAACAGAGATCTGCCGGCCAGCACAATTCTTTGAGGTGGATTTTCAAAGGTCACGGTTCTACCTAATGCATCGGTAACAACAATATTCGGTAAAGGAGTCGAGTCGACCTCAACCGGAGTTTCGATAACAGCCTCACCAGAAGAGATTAAGGTTTCAGCCACAGGGGTGGTAATATTCTGTGACCCACAAGCTGCAAGAGTGAAGATTATAAATAGGAACGTGATAGAAAGATTTTTAAGCTTCATAAGAAACTCCCTTGTTTTTGTTGTTGAGATCAGATCCTTGATCGCTCTGTGATTCAAATCACCTTGAATTCAATTTTTACTCAAATAATAAATGTTCAATAATTGAGTATTATACTCGAAAAAGTGTGATCCCAACAATCCAGGTTTGATCCAACCAAAAACAGTGATCAGAAAATATCTTTCTGATCACTGTACTTCTCAAAGTTGCCCGATCTTATTATCCAATCGGCGGCGGCTGAACCGCATCAGGTTCAACAACCACAGCCGGCTGATTGCCGTTTTTGATCTCACGGTAGGTCTGCGTCCAAACGCTCATGCCAAAGAGCATGAAAATTCCGTTCAAGAGAGTCACCGGAGAGAACACCACCAGGAAGAAGAACGAAATGAACACGATCGCGGCGATGATCCAGCCCAGCGGATTGGCAGCAAAGAGGGAAGAAATGGCGTAAGCCAGCGCGCCAGGAATGGCACCCACAACCGCACCCGGGATGGCCAACACAGCGTACACCGGGATCAGTAGAAAGATCACCAGCACAAGTGCGAACCCGAAGCCCAACCCGATGCCCAGCATAACCAGCCAGGTCAGAATGGTATTTTTGAAATAATGAGCCAGCATGGCCCAGCCCTGCTTGAAGGCTTCGCCAACACCGGTACCCTGGATGGCAATCTCGCGGGAGATGTACTCGCGCCACATGCCCACAAACACCATTGCGATGGCCAGCGCGAAGAGCAGCAGTCCTGCCAGGACGATCAACCCGATCATGCCAGGGATCTGATTAAGGTTCTCGCCACCGATCATGCGGGTGACAAAGACCGCGATGCCCGCGACCAGGCCGACGACCACCACAAAAGCGGGCGCGCCTACGATCAGATCGACCAACCAAAGGCGAAAGGCGCGGATGTTCCAGCCAAGTTTCCAACCTTCTTTGAACTTGACCTTTTTGCCGGTCTCTTCGTAATCGTTGACCATGCGCAAGACCGCCGTTTCAGCCGGATAACGCACCAAGGCAAGCAGCAGACCCACCAACAGGCTGATGCCAAAGATGATCACCATCATCCAGATCACGGTCGCCATCACACGATCGGGCATGAACAGGGGTACAACCTCGTTTTCCACCCAGGTTTCGGTTGATTGCATCCACTCAGGAACATTAACACCCATGTTCTGGAAACCGGAATTAAAATCACGATCCATAGTGGAACTCCAACTGGAACTTCCACCACCACCTCCACCGCCATTGGCACCGGTCAAAGCCATCAGGAACACGAAAAGCCAAAGGATCTTGTAATCCCAAATGGTTTTCCAGGCACGTTTAATCTTGCTGCTGATCTCAAACATAGAAAAATCTCCTTATTGGTATAACTAATATACGCCAAAAAGGAGATCGGGTTGCATAAGAGGAATGTTAGAGATTCGTGATTAGTGATTAGTGATAAGTGAAAGAAAATGGCAATAAATGGCCAATATTTGAAAGGTTAATCACCAATTGACGAATCACGAATCACGATGTTTACTTTTCCATGCTCAACGAGATGCGGCCGCGCTCGATCTCCACTTTCAGGATCGAGACTTCCACAATGTCGCCCACCTGCAAGGTCACGCCGGGGGGTACCTGTGTGCGGTGCAGCAAGCCGTCCTGTTTAACGCCAATGTCGATGAAGATGCCAAAATCCACCACGTTGCGGACGGTGCCCTTGAGCTTCATGCCAACGGTCAGGTCTTCCATCTTCAACACGTCCGAGCGCAGGATGGGCGCGGGAGCGTCTTCACGCGGATCGCGACCGGGGCGCACCAACTGCTCCAGGATGTCAGTGAGGGTGGGCACACCGCAGCCAATTTGCTCTGCCAATTCGTGCATGGGTTTGGTTTGCAGCTTGCCAATGGACTTGCGCTTTTCGTCGAGCGAGGTGGACATACTTATGCCTGCCAGTTGCATGACCGCGGTGGCCACCGTGTAGCTCTCGGGGTGAATGGCGCTGGTATCCAGCGGGTTCGACCCGTTGCGGATGCGCAAAAAGCCCGCGGACTGCTCGAATGCCTTGGGTCCCAGCCCCGGAACATTCTTGATGGCTTCACGGTCAGCAAACGTGCCGTTTTCGTCGCGGTAGGCCACCATCTTTTCGGCCAGCTTTTGCCCGATGCCCGACACGTAGCCCAGCAAAGCGGGAGAAGCCGTGTTCACATCCACACCCACACTGTTGACCACGTCTTCGACCACACCGGTCAGGGCGGCGGTCAGGGCGGTCTGATCCACGTCGTGCTGGTACATACCCACACCGATCGAGCGCGGATCGATTTTAACCAACTCGGCCAGCGGATCCTGCACGCGCCGCGCGATGGAAACCGCACCGCGGATGGACACGTCCAGGTCGGGCATTTCTGCACGCGCCAGCGGGCTGGCGGAGTAGACCGACGCGCCGGCTTCGTTGGTGATCAGGTAGCGCACGCTGGTCAGTTCGCGGGTGATCTCGGCAGCCAACTGCTCGGTCTCGCGTGAGGCGGTGCCATTGCCGATGGAGATCAGGGTGATACCATGTTTGGCGATCAAAGCCTTGATCTTTTCCTTGGATTCCTTCCACTGCTTTTGTGGTTCGTGCGGATAGATGGTGCCGGTATCCAGCAGCTTGCCGGTCGGACCAACCACGGCCAACTTGGTACCGGTGCGGAAGCCCGGATCGAGACCCAGCACGGTCTGTCCGGCCAGCGGGGGCTGCCCAAGCAGCGCACGCAGGTTAGCGGCAAACACCTTGATGGCATGCGTCTCGGCAACCACGGTCAGCTCGCGGCGCACATCGCGCTCAATGGAGGGCAGCAGCAGGCGCTCTCCTGCATCTATGACGGCCAGTTCAAGCTCGTTACAGAAGGGACTGCGCATGTCAGGGCGGAAGTAATCCACGATGGAACTCTTCCAGTCCCTTTCCTCCATGGTTACTTTAACGCGCAGCACCTTTTCGGTCTCCCCGCGATTGACAGCCAGCACCTGGTGCGGGCGCATACGGCTGACCTGCGAGGTAAATTCATAATAGGTCTCGTAGACTGACTTCTCATCTTTAGAGTCTTCGATTCGTTCGCTGGCCAGGGTGCCGAACTGCATGGCCTTACGGCGGGTGGAAGCCCTGACCTCAGCGGAATCACTGATGGTCTCGGCGGCGATGTCGCGCGCGCCGGCCAGCGCGTCTTCAATGCTGGTGACCTGCTCGTTCAAAAAGCCCTGCGCCATCTTTTGGGCATCACCGGGCGTGCGTGCCTGAGACAGGATCATGTCTGCCAGACCCTGCAAGCCCTTCTCGCGGGCAATGGAAGCGCGCGTGCGGCGTTTGGGTTTGTAGGGCGCATAAAGATCCTCGACCGCGGTCATGGTATCGGCAGATGTCAGTTTTTCGAGCAGTTCGGGGGTCATCTTGCCCTGTTCTTCAATGGACGCGATGACGGCCGCGCGGCGTTCTTCGAGGGCACGGCCTTTTTCGAGCAGGCTTTGAACCTGGCGTAATTGTTCTTCGTCTAGGGTACCGGTGGCTTCCTTGCGATAACGGGCGATAAATGGGACGGTCGCGCCTTCATCCAGCAACTCAATGGCTGCAGAAACCTGGGTGGGGCGAATATTGAGCGCTTTGGCAATGTCTTGGGCAAAGTTGGGCATAAAAAATCCTGTCAGAGGTATTTGGTGAGGGATATTCTAACACAACCATGACCAGGATAAAGAGAGCAGGTCAATAAGACACCGAGGAGGATTCAATTAATTCGAATAAGCTGAATCCGCACAAGACCGCCTATCAAAGAAAATCTGCCTTCGATCCTTAAAGAGCTCTTCGTCGCCCTCGGATTGGATCATGTGCTGTATAACGGATGAGACTCCCTGAAATATATCTGCTGCTTTTATTTTTACCGCGCTTTTTGACACAACGAAAATAGATCCAATTTTAACAAGGTTGAAAGAACCATTGCATTATCCAATCAATATTCTTGCTCCAAGGTTAGACACTGGAAAATCAATAATCCTGAGCTTCACGATCAAAAATAAACAGCAAGTATAAGATTATACAAAGTATATACAACCTTATTGTTGTCGTCTATTATTAGATATATAAGATAGGTTTTGTCATGAATAAACACACTCATAAACCAAAAATTGAAGCCATGCAAAGTCGATCTGAATACTTGCACTCTCCCATCAGATCACTTGCCTATTTCAGAAATATTTACACATTAAAGGTGATGAAATGAAAACACTACCCTTGAAATAT
>CAZRHZ010000111.1:0-8128 GCA_964599995.1 uncultured Anaerolinea sp.
CAATGCAAATGATCCTTGATTCAACGAATGACTCCTCATAACGCTTGAAAGGATGATGGGGCATATGAGACAGGATTTCATCCTGTTGGTGGATGACGAAGAGAACATCATCGAACTCGAGCGGATGTACCTGGAACGGGAAGGGTATACCACTCGTTCAGTGAACAATGGAACCACCGCTCTGGCAGCGATTCGGCAAGACTTGCCTTCTTTGGTGGTTCTTGATCTGATGCTGCCCGGTATGGATGGATTTGAGATTTGCAAGCAACTCAGAGCCGAGAAGAATCAGGTGCCGATCATTCTGCTGACTGCCAGAGATGAAGACATTGATAAGATCCTCGGTCTTGAACTTGGCGCAGACGATTACATGACCAAACCCTTCAACCCGCGTGAACTGGTCGCGAGGGTGAAAGCGATCCTGCGCCGCCTGGATCGGCCTGAGAAAGAACAGGCAGCCACCATCGTCATTGAGGATTTGACCATTGACCTGTCAAAACGGGAAGTTCACAGAATTGGCGAATTGATTAACCTGCGCCGGCACGAATTTGAACTGCTGAAAGTGCTGGCTGAACACTGCGGCATCGTGCTGACTCGTGACCAATTACTCAATCTTGCCTGGGGGTATGATTTCGCTGGCCAAACTCGCACCGTGGATGTTCACATCGCCCAATTGCGCAGCAAACTCGCCAAATCATCCGTGACGATCGAAACGGTCACCGGGATCGGTTACAAATTGGTGGCTTGATGTTGAACACACTGCGAGCCCGACTTTGGTTTGGATATTCCATCCTGATCCTGCTGGTGATCGGTGCTTTTTTTGTTGGATTGTTCATCACGCTTAATCAAACTTCGGCGCTTTACAAACAAATTGAGATCCGGCTGCGCATTGAAGAACAAACCCTGACTAAGCTAATTTCGCAAGTTCCGAATGATTCCATTGCTGCTGTCGAGAGTTACCTGGGCGGGCGCCCTGCAGGTGCTGCTTTCAGGGTGTTCCTGCTGGATAATTCAGGCAGTGTGTTAATCGACTCAGAAGGAGTATCTGCGCCAGATATTTCGTGGCAGTCATCGATTGGGTCGCGCAAACGCGAGAATACCGAAAATTCTCTTTTGATCAGAGACAGTGAAGGTCAAACCTGGATCTATGTCATCAGGCGTTTACTAGAGACCCAACAATTCCTGGTCATCTCAACACCGCGTGGCAACCTGAACCTGAAATTCATGCTCAGCGATCCGATGATCCGCATGATCTTGTGGGTTTTACTGAGTTCGATCTTGATCTCCATTTTTCTCACAGCATTGATGGATCGCTGGCTGGCAAAACCCATCCGTGACATGTCCACTTCCGCTCGAAAAATGGCGCTTCACGAGGGGGGTGAACTTCCGGTTAGGGGGGCGAGAGAAGTTCAGGAATTGGCAAAAGCGATTAATAACATGAACCAACAGGTCAGAGAAGGCCAGCAATCGCAGCGGGATTTCATCAGTGATGTTTCGCATGAGTTGAAAACACCCTTAACCTCCATTCAAGGATTCGCGAATGCAATTTTGGATGGCATCGCGAATGATGAGAGAGCCGTTCATCATGCTGCGAAGGTGATCTCAGCAGAAGCTGAAAGAATGTTGCGCTTGGTGGTGGATTTGCTCACCTTAACCCGTTTTGAAGGCGGCGTGGAGAATTTGCGTCTAGCGCCTGTTAATTTATGTGATATTCTGGCGGCAGTGGTTGAAAAACTCTCGATCACCGCAGATCAGAGCACTGTTTCGATCATCAATTCAGTTCAGGGGTTGCCATCCATAACCGCTGATGCAGATCGTCTGACCCAGGTGATGACCAATCTGGTGGATAATGCCGTGAAGTATTCCCGTCCCGGTGGAAAAGTGGAATTATCTGCAAGCGTTGACAAAGGCTGTATATTTATTAAAGTGGAAGATCATGGCATCGGGATCCTGCCTGAAAATCTTGAAAAGATTTTCAATCGATTTTACCGGGTGGATAAATCGAGGTCGGGGGGGACGCGAAAATCCTCAGGGCTTGGGTTGCCCATCGCGAGACAAATCGCGCGCTCACACGGTGGTGATATCCAGGTTGCCAGCACCATAGACTGCGGTACAATTTTTACACTGGTGCTTCCTGTATCGCATTTTAGGTAAAACACTGCAAAGGTACTTTGTTGATGAAAAAACCAGAAGTATCCATCGTGATACCGTGTCTTAATGAAGAAAAGAATATCCAGGGATTGCTTGAGGCTATCCTTCATCAAACTTATCCTGTGACGGATCTTGAAGTGATCATCGCCGATGGCCTCTCTGAGGACAGGACACGCCAGATCATCGCTGATTTTCAATCTACTCATCCAGAAATGCTCATCCGCCTTCTGGATAACCCGGTGCGCAGGATCCCAACAAGCCTTAACCTCTCGATCAAAGCCGCGCGAGGAGACATCATATGCCGCATGGATGCCCATACCATCCCGGCAGCCGATTACGTGGCACTTAGCGTTGCTTCACTCAAAGCGGGAAAGGGTGATAATGTGGGCGGAGTGATCGATATTCAACCAGGCGCACAAACCTGGATTGGCAGATCGATCGCAGTCGCTACAGCCCATCCGCTGGGTGTTGGTGATGCAAAGTATCGATGGACAACCAGGGCGGGTGAAGCCGATACGGTGGCTTTTGGAACGTATACCAAATCGAAGGTTGAAGAAATCGGCTACTATAATGAAGAACTGAGGGCAAACGAAGATTACGAATTTAATTCACGTCTACGCGCCCTGGGTGGCAAGATTTGGATCGACCCGTTGATCCGCGCTGCCTATTTTTCACGGCCAACCTTGAAAGCCTTGTCGAAGCAGTATTTTTCATACGGCTTTTGGAAATATAAGATGCTGCGATTGAATCCTGGAACCCTTCGCTGGCGTCAGGCGCTCCCTCCAATTTTCATCCTGGGCATTTTGATGTTATTATTACTCGCCGGCTTTTGGTCTGTCGCGAGATGGACATTAATTGCCGGACTCGCGGCATATGCGATAGTTTTATTGATCGCTTCCTTGCCAATCGCGATTAAGAGATCTGACTTCAAGATGTTGATCGGAATCCCGTTGGCCATCATGACCATGCACCTGAGTTGGGGCGCCGGGTTCTGGTTGAGTCTGTTAAACTTGATAAAAGAAGGAAATTAGAAATCAACATGGAGCGTAACCAGGGAACCAGGAAACTCCCCATACGAGGGAACGAAAGGCAACTGATCCTTCTTCTTGGTGATTTGATCTTTTCCAGTCTCTCGGTGCTGGTGGCTTTATATTTCTGGGCTCAAAAAGACTGGCTTGATTTTTCATGGGATTTTGTGGATCAACGGGCTCCATTCTGGTTTTATTTGCTGCCCTTGATCTGGTGTTTGCTATTGATCGAGTTATACGACATTAAAAAAGCAAACCGGCATGGAGATGTTCTACGGGTAGTTGGAACGGCAGCTGGTGTCAGCGTTCTTGTCTATCTGCTAATATTTTTCCTTTCCACCCCTGATTCATTGCCGCGCCGTGGGGTGGCGGTGTTTTTATTGTCAGCGGTGATCCTCACCATCGTGTGGCGCTTTCTGTTTATCTCGGTCTTTACTGCGCCGGTCTTTCATCGCAGAGTATTGGTGATTGGGGCGGGTAAAGCTGGCTCCACCCTGGTTGGCATGGTCAAGAGATTGAAACCCGAACCCTTCATGATTGTTGGATTTATTGATGATGATCCTGAAAAAAAGGGCATAATCATTGAAGACGTACCGGTGATTGGCGGGTCTGAAACCCTGATCGCAAAAATCCAGGAGGAGCAAATTACCGACCTGATCTTTGCGATTTCGGGTGAATTGAATCCAGATATGTCCAGGTCTATTCTTACCGCGCAAGAAGAAGGGATCGAGATCATTTCATTGCCAACCGTCTACGAAGAGGTTTTTGGCAGGGTCCCCATCTTCCTCTTGCAATCTGATTGGTTGCTGCGTTCTTTTATCGATCAGGCGCACACCTCTGGGATTTACGAGTTCATTAAACGGTTTTTGGATATTATCAGTGGTTTTCTTGGGCTGCTGGTGTTGGCCGTTCTATATCCACTGGTCGCCTTGACCATTCTGCTGGATGACGGAGCGCCTGTGATCTTCAGCCAGTTGCGCGTGGGCAAAAATGGAAAGCCCTATAAACTCTATAAATTCCGCACGATGCGCAAAGACGCTGAGAGTGATGGTGTGGCGCGCATGACCAGTACAGACGATCGCCGGATCACCCGTTTAGGAAAAGTCTGGCGCCGCAGCCATATCGATGAATTACCTCAGGTCATCAACATCCTTAAAGGCGAAAACAGTCTGATCGGCCCAAGGGCTGAGCAGATCGAACTGGTGAATCAATTTCAACAGCAGATCCCGTTCTATCGGGCACGGCTGTTTGTGAAACCCGGATTGACTGGCTGGGCGCAAGTCAACCAGCGTTATGCCTCAACCGTTGAAGATACCGCAGTTAAACTGGAATATGATCTGTATTACATAAAACACCGCAACCTCTTGTTGGATCTAAATATCGCGATCCGCACAATTGGGGCTGTTTTAGGATTCAGAGGTCTTTAATGAAATCAAAAACAAGCATACGAAACCGCTACGTTTTCCTTCTTGATCTGGTATTCATCGTGTTTTCTGTGTTGGGATCTTATGCACTGCGTCTTGAAATGGGCACCCTTTTTTATTTTTACTTGCGATCCGCTTATTGGATGATCGGTGTAGCGCTCGTGATCAAGACAGCGGTTTATTACGCATTTGGCATGTACCGCCGGATGTGGATCTATGCCAGTGTTAAAGAATTGCGTTTGATTGTTGGCGCGGTGACCACCGCCTCGGTTTTGGTATCCGGTGTGATGATCGTCTTATCAACCATGAAGTTGTTTATTGGTTTTCCCCGGTCGGTGTTGGTGATCGATTGGTTGCTTTCAATCATCATGGTTGGTGGGGTCCGATTCTTGGTTCGTCTCATCTCTGAAAGCACCAGCATGTTCTCGCCAAACGTGAAAGGTTTGGTAAGCAAGCGCGCCTTGATCATCGGCGCAGGAGACGCAGGCGCACTGGTCGTGCGCGAACTGCAGAAAAACACTGAGCTTAATTTGGTCCCGGTTGGTTTCTTGGATGACAACCCGGTCAAAAAGAATCAGCAGATCTATGGCATTCCGGTGATCGGCAGTCTGAATGACATGGGTAAAGTTCTCGAACAAAAAAAGATCGATGAGGTCATTATTGCAATCCCAAGCGCGGGCGGCAAGACCATCCGTATGGTGGCTGACGTCTGTCGTCTGAAGGGTATTTCGTTTCGCACCATGCCGGGCATCTATGAGCTTCTGGGTGGCAAGGTTAATATAAATCGTCTGCGTGAAGTGGATATCACCGACTTGCTCAGACGCCAGCCTTCGCATATGAAAGAAGAGTTGGTAGGCTTTACCCTAACTGGTAAGACCGTCATGGTAACAGGCGCAGGTGGTTCCATTGGGCGTGAACTCTGCCGTCAGATCTCTCGCTGGACGCCCTCGGGTTTGATCCTGCTCGGGCACGGCGAGAACAGCATTTTTGAAACTTTGCTTGAAATTCAAGAAGTCCATCCATCCCTGCCAATATTCCCTGTGATCGTGGACGTACGCGACACCGAGCGGTTGATGCGGGTCTTCGAGAAATTCAAACCGGATGTAGTCTTCCATGCCGCTGCTCACAAGCACGTTCCTCTAATGGAGATGAACATTGACGAGGCCATTGACAATAACGTAAAGGGCACCTCCAACGTGGTTAAAGCTTGTGAGCAGTTCAACGTGAAACGATTAGTGATGATTTCCACAGATAAAGCCATTAAGCCAGTCAACATGATGGGTGCCACGAAACGGTTCTCCGAGATGATCGTGTTGGATGCCGCTCAACGGTCTGGCAACGCCTACAGTGTTGTGCGCTTTGGCAACGTTCTGGGCAGCCGTGGCAGCGTGGTTCCACTCTTTAAACATCAGATCGCGAAGGGTGGGCCGGTAACCATCACCCATCCTGACATGAAACGCTACTTCATGACCATTCCAGAAGCGGTTTACCTGGTCTTGCAGGCCGCGGGCATGAGTCAGGGCGGTGAGATGTATGTATTGAACATGGGACAGCAGGTCAAGATCGTTGATCTTGCTGAAGACTTGATCCGTCTTTCTGGTTTGGAACCTGGTAAAGATATAGAGATTGTCTTTACCGGCATCCGACCCGGCGAAAAATTGAGTGAGGATTTGTGGGAGGAAGGTCACAAGTTTGCTCCCACGCAGCACCCTGACATCTATCAATATGACGATCCGAATAATCTGAAAGGCAAACTGCTTACCCAAAGCATTTCACGGCTGCTGGAACTGGCCGAAAAAGGGGATTCAGTCGAGATCATCAAGTTTGTGGATTCCTCGATCCCTGGCGCAGAACTGGCGTCTACACCTCCTCCAGAATTGATCTCCATCGATTAATATGAGAGTCAATCTTCACGAATGGAATGAATTCATCGCGCAGAATCCAGATGCACACATTCTGCAAAGTGGACCCTGGGGTGAACTGAAATCCGCATTCGGGTGGAAGCCCGTGCGCTTGATCGTCGACGGGTGCGGAGCGCAGCTTCTGTTTCGCAGGCTTCTTGGGGGCTTATCCATTGGTTACGTGCCCAAAGGCCCGATCGGTTCTTCTCCTGTGTTATTTACCGAGATGGATCGCGTTTGCAAAGAAGAAAAGGCGGTTTTTCTCAAGGTCGAACCTGACCTTTGGGAAACCAGCACATCCACTTTCACATTTCCTCAATCCGGCTGGAGCAAGACAAAACCCTTTCAACCGCAGCGCACCGTCGTGGTTTCACTTGGGGGCACGCAGGAACAATTGCTTGACCGGATGAAACAAAAAACACGCTACAACATTCGGCTGGCTGAGAAAAAAGACGTCAAGGTTCAAATTTCTGAGGACGTTGCGACCTTTCATCAGATGAGTGAAATTACCGCCAAGCGTGACGGTTTTGGGGTTCATTCAGGTGCTTATTATCAAAAAGTTCTCGATCTGTTCAGAGAAAACGGTCAAGCGGCCTTGTTGATGGCCTATTATCAGGAGACTCCCCTGGCTGGATTGATTGTCATGAAACAAGGTGAGCGAGCCTGCTACATGTACGGCGCGTCTGCCAACACAGAACGCAACCGCATGCCAACATATCTGATCCAATTCGAAGCTATGAAATGGGCACAAAGCAAGGGCTGCACTCAATATGATCTGTGGGGAATTCCTGATGTCGAAGAGGAGAAGCTGGAAGAGGAATTCACGAACCGTCAGAGCCATGAAGGGCTTTGGGGAGTGTACCGTTTTAAACGCGGTTTTGGCGGAGAAGTGATGCGCAGCGTGGGTGCGTGGGACAAGGTCTATTCTCCCGTCTTCTATTTTCTCTACCAGATGGCCATGCGGTTCCGTGGAAGGAACGAGGCATGACCGTTCATTACTGTTTTTCCTGCGGTTCCAAAATGGGGAGGAAACAGATCGAGGACAGGGAACGAGAGATCTGCCCCGTTTGCGGCTGGATCCATTACGAACAGCGCAAGCTGAGCGCGGGTGTGCGTGTCGAAAAGGACGGTTGTCTGCTGTTGGTTCAACGCGGGATTGAGCCATTCTACCAAAAATGGTACATGCCTGCTGGTTTTGTTGAAGTGGATGAGGAGCCGGAAGCAGCTGCTGTACGCGAGGCTTTTGAAGAGACTGGGCTGCGAGTACAGATCAAGAAACTGGCTGGAATTTACACATATCAGGATGATCCGCGCGGAAATGGGATCGTGTTGTTGTATGATGCGGAGATCACCGGTGGTGAATTGACTCTGACCCCTGAGACTTTGCAGGTGGGTTTCTACTCAGTTGCCGACATCAAGAGAATGCAGTTTGCCGGCGCAAGCGCTGACCGGCAGGTGAAAGACTGGGTGAAGCTCGATCATCATCCCGGGGGTGGATCGAAATGACGGATCTCTCCTGGAATGAAATGATCCGCGACCTTCCTCACAGCCATTTTCTGCAAACAGAAGAGTGGGCTGAAGTGAAAAAGGAAGTGGGCTGGAAGCCTTCGCAGTTGACCTGGAAGGA
>CAZRHZ010000112.1:0-4151 GCA_964599995.1 uncultured Anaerolinea sp.
GGCACATGATCCTAAGTCATGCCTGTCTGCCAATTCCAGCATTTCCCCAGACGAAAAGAAATTATAAGCGAGAGGGGGAGTGCCGTCAATTGAATCTGCGTAAATCTTACGTAACTCTAATAGTCGTAAACCGTTCACAGTGAACTGTGAGCAGTGAACCGAGAACCGAGAACCGAGAACCGAGAACTGTAAAAACAAATTCATGGTTGAAATGATCTGATGGATTTTGACTTGTGTTATAAATTTTGATTGAAGTATGATCGAAATAATCGTATTCGTTTGGAAGAAAAATCTAAAACAAAAAAAACGAATCCCACGAGTTCAAAAAAGCACTAATTGGTTGAAAAAATGGATGTTATTGATTCGTTTAGAAAACCAATGTATGCAAGGTTGATATGTAAATTTTTAAAGAACAAAATAGAAAAAATGTACTATAAAATTATTATAAACCACATGTCAAGGTCATTGTTGTGGTTTTTACGTCAATAAAAAAAAATATGCATCAGTAGCTTATAAGGATTCATTTTCGCTGGAAACAAGTTCCACACAAAAAATACGCGATACTTGGGAATTCAATCAAACGGAAAATTTATAAATCCAACAGTAAACTGGATTTTTGGGATATCCATTAGAAGTAATCCATGCTCCAGCGTTACGTTTGGTATAATCGAAATCAAGCAATTACATTTCGCATAGACACTTACTTGTCTCTTTACAGATGATCTAGGAGGGAATCCTTGAAAAGCCTTGCCCGCAACCTGACGACAATCGTGATATTTTGTGTATTGATCTGGTCACCTGGAAGAGTGGTAGGAGTCCATGCGCAATCAGAAATCACGGGTAATATCCTGCTTGTGACTTCAATGGAAGACAACGGCGAGGGCAGCCTGCGGCAAGCGATCGCAAATGCCCAAGCGGGGGATACAATCCAGTTTGACCCTGCCATTTTTCCAAAAGAAACCCCTCAGACTATTCTTATTGAAACCCCGCTGCCTTTTCTCACACAAGGTTCTCTCACCATTAACGCCACGGATGCCGGTGTCATTCTGGACGGCAGGCAGATTGAGGCTGACAACACCGAAGAGAATACTTATTTTTCAGGCCTGGTAATCACGTCCAATGGGAACACGATCAAAGGATTGATCATCCTGAATTTCCCAGGGAACGGCATAACTGTGCTCAACTCGACCGGTAACACTATCGGCGGATATGGTGAAAATTGCACGTTCCCTTGTAATGTGCTCAGTGGCAATGGCTTTAACGGGATCCTGGTGCTTGACAGCAGCCAGACAACCATTCAGGGTAACTTCATCGGCATTGATCCCAGCGGTAGTGAAACGATGGGGAATCTCTTGGATGGCATCCGCGTGATCAATTCCTATGAAAACCTGATTGGCGGTTCAGAAGACGGTGCTGGCAACCTGATCGGCGCAAACTCCATTGGTATAGAAATCCTTGAAGAGGCTTCGATCAATAATCAGGTGATCAGCAACGTGATTGGGTTGGATATCACCCTACAAAAACGGGTTGGAAACCTGCATGCAGCGATCAGCGTGGCCTGGTCAACCAGCAAGAATTTATTCGAGAATAACATCCTGACCGGTAACGAAACGGGCATGGTCTTTGAAAAAAATGCACATGATAACGTTTTCCGCAATAATCTGGTTGGCACAACTCCTGGCCTGACTAGTGAAATCGGGAATACCTATTATGGTTTGGTTTTAGGCAGCGCGCAAAACAACCAGATCGGACCCGGGAACGTGTTTGCTTATAACTACGGTGGCGGCATCATCATTGACAACACCAATAACACCCCACCAACTGGCAACCGCATCACCCAAAACTCTTTTATTAAGAACGGTAATCCCAATATCAATGTGACAGATGCGGTTGGAGAATGGGTGAAAGCACCGCACGATTTAGTCTATAATTCCGGAGAAGTGCGGGGATTTGCGCAACCCAATCAGCAGGTCGAGATCTATGTCAATCTGGCCCAGCCAGGCGGCACTTATGTGACCACCGTCACCGCGAACAACCGTGGTTATTTTACCTACATGATCCGCGAAGAATTCGATAATGACAATGTGGTTTCAGCCATTGCGTTTGCAGAGGACGGAAGTACGAGTGTGTTTTCGGACGAAGCCCTGGATGAGGCCAGTGTGATCACCACGTTGCCGGGTGTGGTTGGCCCCGCGCAGGTATCCACCGAACCCAAGGTGGTTTATACCAACTTTATTCTGGCCGCCTTGTTGTTGGCCTATTGCAAAGTGATGACGTCGCTTTTCAATAAAACGTTGAAAAAATACGCTGAAATTATCGAAGAGAAGATCGCTACACCTGTCTCACGATTCTTTGCACGAATTTTTGGGAACAAAACCGCACTCTTACGGATTTTCTCAAATCGCTGGATCAATTGGATCATTTTCCTGCTCTTGATCGGCTTTATCCAATCCTGGCTCAACCCATCGCGTGTGCCATTTACCGAGCGCCTGTCACTGACCTTGACGATCTTCTTGTGTTCAATGCTGATCGGTTTCCTGAAAGAATTCGGCGAACACCTCTTTAGACGATGGTTAAAACAACCTTTACAGGTCGGTTTGTCCAAGATCCATTGGTTTGGATTGTTGGTCGCCGGCATCACCACGACCTTTTCGCGCCTGATCAAATTCTCGCCCGGCATCCTGTTGGGATCACTGGATGTGTTCTCTTACAAACCATCAGTCAAAGAGGAACGCCTGGTTGCATTACGTATTTTGATCGGCAAGAGTGTGGTGTTCCTGTTGACGCTGGGGGGGTGGTTCCTGTCTTCAGTAACCGAGAGTTTTTCGCCTGATCTGACCGCATTGTTACGCATGGTATTTACAGTGGCTCTACAAGGCGCGTTCTTTGAACTCCTGCCATTGGTGAGATCGTTGGATGGATCCATGCTAATCAAGTGGAATTTCTGGGCATGGATCGGATTGTATCTGCCGATTTCATTCTTCACTTTCTGGCTGGTCATGAACCCCAACGGCTCTGGTATTCAGGCCATCCAGCAAAATACGATGGCTGCGATCCTGATCATTCTGGCCTTCCTCTTGGTTGTGTTGATCACCAGTAATATGATCTTCAAAGCGTTCGAAAATAAGGCCAAAAAAGAAGAAGTGTGACACTAGAAAAAACAACATCCTGTACTATAATCAGCCTCGTTATCGATATTTATCAACAAGAGGTATAGAGCATTGAGCAGAGTTTACAATCCAGAAAGCGTCGGCAAGGACCGAACGAGACTCTCGAAAAGCATTGTGCTGGCCTTGCGCGAGTTGATGAAACAGAGTGAACCCAATGAAGTGACCAAGGACCTTACAGCCTTTGTGGTCATCGCGCTGACCGAGATCAGCGAGAACATCGATGTGAGCGTGGAAGCGTGGGAAAAGCGCGGTTACTGGGTGAAAGCGGACAAGTTCCGGCTGGAATGGGAATGGGCGGGCAGCCTGGCCAAAACCCTCAAAACCGCATTGGAAAAAGAGGATTGGGGCAACGTGGCCATGACCTCCGCCAAGATCGCGCAAAAATTGAACAAAGTGACCGTCCCTGAACATCACCGACTAGGTACACCGTGGGTGGGTGCGTGGAAAAGATTAAAGTGACTCTACTCTCACAAAGGCACCAAGCCCACTAGAAAAAGCTCTCTCACAAAGGCACAAAGGCCACCAAGAAAAGTTGTATTCGTTAACCGAAAAAGCACGAAAGATCATCGTAAACGATTCTTTCGTGCTTTTTGGATTTCTTCGATTATTTTGTGCTTAGGTTATTAATGGATTATCTTGTAAACCTCAATTTCGGTATCGACGTGATCACGTAAAACATCATAGAAGAGTTTGTGGTAGCGAATCGTTTTTTCATCGTTTGGGAAGGTGGTGGTGATGCTGAGGTTGTAGAGCGGTGGCATGCCATACCAGGTAACGTACGCATAGTCTCGGGCTTCAAAAATACCAAAAGCAAGCAGCAGGGTGAGTAAGGCGGCGAAGAATCCCTTAATTGGTTTCTTTCTAAAGAGTCGAAATACCGCCACCGCAAGGATTAAAACTCCAAAAAAGGAATAGATCGATACCCAGGAGGTATCATAACCCAAGAAGAGCAGGGAAAACACCAGCAGGATCCCGGCCAGG
>CAZRHZ010000112.1:4251-8095 GCA_964599995.1 uncultured Anaerolinea sp.
CCTTGGGTCAGGTTCTTTTGTTTGCGCAGGTTGGCGATCAACACGCCAGTTTTAAGATTGTTCATTTTTTGTCTCCATTCAAGGGCATCATAACCATTAATTACCAAATTGTCACCCTATGATGGGTAGAGTCAGTTTATGGAAAGATTTTTTTGAATGTGTCCAACCTCTCACAAAGAAGTTCGAAAAAAAACATTAATTCCTACCACGAAAGGCACCAAAGACACGAAAAGGCATAAAGATAAAAAAAGGCGGCCCGCAATGCAGGTCGCCTTTACAACTTACTAGATTTCTATTTCGTTTTGAGGATGATGCGGGCGTCCGCGACCTTGAGTCCCTTGCCATCTTCATAGACCAGCACAGGATTGGCGTCTGATTCCTTGATCTCATCCTGCAGATCGTAGATCATATTGGAGTAAGCCAGGATGGTCTTGGCCAGTTCAGCGCGATCCTTGGGTTTCTCGCCACGAGCACCAGCCAGGATGGCCGCGCCCTTGATCTCGCCGATCATTTCCTCGGCTTGTGACTTGGCAACCGGGGTGACACGGAAGGTGACGTCTTTGAGCACTTCCACGAAGATGCCGCCCAAACCGAACATGACGGTCGGTCCAAAGGCCGCATCGTTGACGGAGCCTAAAATGACCTCGGTACCCCAAGGAGCCATTTCTTGCACAGCGATACCGTGGATATTGGCATCCGCTTTGTAGGCTTTGGCGTTTTTGAGGATGGTCTGGTAGGCTTCGCGCACTGCAGCATCGTCCTTGACGTTGACCTTGACGCCGCCAGCATCCGATTTGTGCAGGATGTCGGGGGAGACGATCTTTAACACGACAGGGTAGCCGATCTTCTTGCTGAGGGACACCGCTTCATCCTCGGTTTTGGAAAGGCCAATGGCAGTGGTGGGCATGCCGTAGGCCTTGAAGACTTCTTTGGCCTCGATCTCAGTGAGGGAATCACGTTTGTCAGCACGAGCTTTGGTGATGACTTCCAGAGCAGCTTTCTTGGCTTTCTCGTCGCATTTATAAGCTGCGCCGTTCTTGTTTTCCTGCAGGCGGGCATATTCGCGCAGTGAACCCATGGCGTTGACAGCCAGATCGGGCGCGCCAAAGGCGGGGATGCCGTGAGCGGTCAGCCAGGCCATGGCCTTGTCAGATTTTTCACCGCCCACGAAAGAAACGGTGATGGGTTTGTCTTTGACACCAGATTCATCCACGGCTTTCTTGATGCTTTCAGCGATCTGCTGGGGATCGGTCATGGCGGTTTCGCAATAGAGCACGACCAAGCCATCGGTCCATTTGTGAGCGTAGGAGAATTTGGTAGTCTGATAATACCAGTCGTTGCCAGCCATACCGGTCATATCGACCGGGTTCTTGGCGGAACCGAATTCAGGCATGTGTTTCTTGAGTTCTTCCTGAACGTCAGCGGGAGCGAACTTGAGGGGCACGCCGTATTTTTCTGCCGCATCTGTCGCCAAAACACCCACGCCGCCGCCATTGGTGAGGATGAGCAAATTCTCACCCTTCATGGGGGGCTGCTGAGAGAGGGTGAGGGTGCGGTTGAAGAGGTCGTTGAGGTCAGCGGCCTGGATCACGCCGGCCTGTTTGAAGGCGGAGGTGTAGATCTTGGCTGCGCCAGCCAGTGAACCGGTGTGAGAAGCCGCGGCTGCGGCGCCGTGAGCGGAAACACCAGATTTCAAGGCCACGATGGGTTTCTTGGATTTGCGGGCTGCGTCGATGAATTTGCGGCCGTTCTTCATGCCTTCAATGTACAGAGAGACACAGGTGGTGTCTTTGTCTTCGTCGAACCATTCGATCAGATCCGCAAAATCCACGTCAGCCATATTGCCGATAGAGATCAGTTTGTCGAAACCGACATTGCGGGTGTAGGTGGCCATATCCAGGGCGATAAGGAGCGCGCCGGATTGGGTGACCAAAGAAGCCTTACCGGGCAGGGGAAGGCCGGGGGCAAAGGAACCATTAAAGTGATCGGAGTTCGAGAGTGAGCCCACAATGTTCGGGCCCAGGATGCGCATGTTGTAGCGGGCGGCGATCTCAAGCATTTGGTCTTCCAGGTCTTTGCGGCCGGATTCGCTGAAGCCGGAGGTGATGACAATCATACCTTTGACGCCTTTGCGTCCGCATTCTTCGGTGACCTCAAGCATGACCTTGGCGGGAACCGTAATGATCGCAGAATCGATCTCGCCGGGCACCTGTTCGATCTCGGGGTAGGCTTTGAGCCCCAGGATCTCTGAACAGGTCGGATTGATGGGATAGATCTTGCCTTTGTACCCACCTTTTATCAAATTATCAATGACGGTATAGCCAATCTTTCCTGGAGTGGCCGAAGCACCAACCACGGCAACAGTTTTTGGGCGTAACAGCTTATCCAATACGTTTTTTTCCACGATACTCTCCTTGTTATGATTGATTTATTCGGTGCGAACCATTATGATTTAATAATTCCTGAGAACATGAATTATATAATTTTACTCTCTGAAACTCTATTTTACTCTTCAAAAATGCTTTTTTCCATACTAATTTTATGCCAAAAATGGCAAACAAACATAACCAATTCTGCAATCTTTAGTCATTTTTAAGGAAATCCACATGACACAACAATTTACCAAGTCCTTGAACGCGCTGATGAATACGGGGTATCCTGTAAACTCTATAGTAAAGGTGTTAACTGCTGCGATGGAGGCGGCTGAACCTTATGGGTGCGTGGCCAGGAATCTGGATCTTTCTACTTCCTCACTTCAAATAGGCGATAGAACATATTTGTTAACTCCTGAATCACGAATTGTTATAGTCGGGATTGGCAAAGCCAGTCTGGCCATGTGCGCCGCGGCTGCGCATAAAATCGCTGACCGGTTGGAAGGTGGAGTGTGTGTATGCAAACATCTTCCTGAAACCGGTAGCTGTCTGGAAAGAGTTGAAATCGTGCAGGGCAGCCATCCGGTGCCTGATGAGCGCAGCGTAAACGCAGGAAGGCGTATCAAAGAGGTTGTCAGTGGGCTGAACGAGAACGATATCGTGTTGCTGTTGGTCTCAGGCGGCGGTTCTGCCCTGGTCTGCCTGCCAGCGGATGGCATCTGCCTGGAAGATATGCAGCAAATAGTCACAGGGCTGCTTAAATCGGGAGCATCGATCAACGAGTTAAACGCGGTTCGTAAACATTTAGACTTGATAAAGGGGGGAGGGTTGCTAAAAATGGCGCAACCAGCACGCATGGGTGTTCTGGTAATCTCTGATGTGGTGAACAATCCACTGGATGTGATCGCATCTGGACCTGCCGTACCTGATCCTTCCACGTTTGCCGAGGCATACGATATTCTGATCAAATATCTTGATCGAGGCCAGATACCAACAGCGGTTCTCTCTCATCTGGAGTGCGGACGGGCGGGAGAGATTTCTGAAACCCTAAAAGCAACCGATGAAGCCAGCAAAAAAGCGAATCACACCCTGATCGCCAGCAATCAGGCTTCTGCCAATTCAGCCTTAGGGGCAGCCTTGGTGGAGGGGTTTACTGCTGAAATCATGACCACCGAATTGACCGGCGAAGCACGCCTGGCTGGAGAGCATCTGGCAGATAGGCTGCGTCAAACAAAAAACGCCGGAAAACCCTGGCTTGGCATCGCAGGCGGAGAAACGACAGTAAAAGTGAAAGGGAAGGGACTCGGGGGCCGCAACCTGGAAGTCGCGCTGGCTGCTGTTGAAAAAATGAGTGGACTACAGAACGCGCTGCTGGTCACCCTTGCTACGGATGGCGAGGATGGACCAACCGATGCGGCCGGTGCCTTCGTGACAGGTGAAACCTATGAGCGCGGAAAGTCCATGGGACTGGA
>CAZRHZ010000113.1:0-8087 GCA_964599995.1 uncultured Anaerolinea sp.
TGCGCATCATTGAGCAGGCCCTCGATAAACTGCCGTATGGGCCGATCCGCGACAACAATCCCAAATACATTCCCCCGCCGCGGTCTGAGATCGGCGTGAGCATGGAAGCGCTCATCCATCATTTCAAACTCTGGACAGAAGGGTTCACCCCACCGGTCGGGTCCGTGTATAGCGCGGTGGAATCCCCGCGCGGTGAGATGGCCGTTTTCCTTGAATCGGATGGCAGCCCCAAACCTTACCGTGTCCATTACCGCACGCCTTCCGTGCCGCTGTTGCAGATCATGCCCATCCTGACCAAAGGATGTTTTGTGGCTGACTTGATCGGCATCATCGGCAGCATCGATATCGTTTTAGGAGACACAGACCGATGAACCTACTCCTGAAAAAGTATCCCAACGAGATTCATCAGATCCTGCTGAAATACCCGCCGGATCGCAAAGCCGCCGCAGTGATGCCTTTGCTTCATCTGGCTCAAGGTGATAAGGGTTTTGTCTCACGTGAGACTATGCGCGAGATCGCTGAGATCACCGGTCTCACGGTGACTGAAGTGGCTTCGGTGGTGGGTTTTTACACTCTCTTCCATGAAGAACATGCGGGCAAAATCCGCTTGCAGGTCTGCACTGACGTAGCCTGCGATCTGAGGGGATCCAGCGAGTATCTTTCGAGCCTGTGCGCAGAGTTGGGGATCAAACCCGGCGAAACCACGCCGGATGGATTGATCACCATCGAAGAGGTCAAATGTCTGGCAGCCTGTGATAAAGCCCCGCTGTTTCAAGCCCAGATCGGTGACGAGGTGGAATATCACGAGAACCAGACTCCATTGCGCACCCTGGATTGGCTGCGTTCAATGATCGCCTCTTTGGGCGGCACAACCCCTAAGTCTCTCCCTGCCACTGAGGCAGCACCCGAGGAAGGAGCGGACCATGAGTGAGTTGATCCTGCTTCGACACCGCAACATCCCGGGATTGAACCAGTTGAAGACCTATCTGGCCGAGGGGGGATTTTCCACCTGGAAGAAAACCGTTACCGGCCGCAAACCTGAAGACATCCTGAACGATGTCAAGGTTTCAGGCTTGCGCGGGCGTGGTGGAGCCGGGTTCCCCACCGGGGTCAAATGGTCGTTCCTGCCCAATACCATCTGGCCGCATTACGTTGTGGCCAACTCGGACGAATCCGAACCTGGAACCTTCAAAGACCGCGAATTGCTTGAGCAAAATCCTTACCAATTCCTGGAAGGGCTGATGCTGGCTTCCTTTGCAGTGCAGGCCAACGACGCCTATATCTACTTCCGCGGCGAGTTTGCTCAGATCGCGAAGAAATTCGACGAGCGCATCGCTGAGTTGACCTCCAGAGGAATTCTCGGAGATGCACTTTTCGGAACCTCTTATTCCCTGCGCATCCATACCCATTTGGGTGCCGGAGCCTATGTGTGTGGTGAAGAGACCGCGCTGCTCGAATCCATTGAGGGTCGATTGGGTCAACCCCGCCTGCGGCCACCTTTCCCGGCCGTGGCAGGGTTGTTCGACAAACCCACTGTCATCAACAACGTTGAAACGTTGGCCAATATTCCTTTTATCATCGAAAAAGGTCCTGAAGCCTTCCGCAAGAATGGGACGGAGAAAAGCCCCGGCACGAAGATCTTCTCTTTATCGGGACGGGTGAAAAAACCGGGTAATTATGAACTGCCTTTAGGTACCACCTTTAGAGAACTGATCTTCAAATATGGCGAAGGGATCATTGACGATGCTCAGATCAAGGTCATCATGCCAGCTGGTGCCTCTTCGAGCCTGATCCCGGCCACGGAAGAAGCGCTGGATACGCCCATGGACTACGAAGCCACGACCGCGTTGGGTGCCCCCCTTGGGTCAGCTTCGGTCATCGTGCTGGATGAGACCATCAACGTTAGTCGGTTGGTAAACCGCACGACCCATTTTTTCAAACACGAATCGTGTGGCAAGTGCACACCATGCCGTGAAGGAACTTACTGGATGAGCCATATTTCTGACCGCATTGAAGCGGGAATCGCCAGAAAAGAAGATATCGATCTGTTGAAATCGGTGGCTGCACAGATGCAGAACAAGTGTTTTTGTGCCCTGGGCGAGTTTTCGACCATGGCCGTCTTGTCGGGTTTGACGCATTTCAGAGCCGATTTCGAAGCTCGTTTGGAGGGTTGACCGAATGGAAAAACGCATCTCATTAACCATTGATGGCCGCCCCCTGAATGTTCCCGCCGGGATGAACCTGGTGGATGCAGCCAAGACCGTTGGCATCGACATCCCTGTCTTTTGCCACCATCCCAAACTGAAACCGGTAGGCATGTGCCGTATGTGCCTGGTCGATATCGGCCGCCCGCAGATCGATCGCGCTACCGGTGCCCCTGTTTTGAACGAAGACGGTACCCCCAAGATCGTTTTTGGCCCAAAACTTGAGACTGCCTGCACCACCCCCGTTTCGGAAGGCATGGTGGTGTGGGGCGCAACTGAAAAGGTGATGAAAGCCCGCAAGGAAGTCATCGAATTCCTCTTGACCTCCCATCCGCTGGATTGCCCGGTGTGCGACAAGGGCGGAGAATGCCCGCTGCAGAATGAGACCATGGCGTTTGGGGCTTGTGACAGCCGGTTCTTGATCGATGAAAAAAGCCACGCTCAAAAACACTACCCGCTGGGCGAGTTGATCAGCCTGGACCGCGAGCGCTGCATTCAGTGTGCGCGCTGTATTCGTTTTGAAGAGCAGATCGCAGACGATCCCGTTTTGGGTTTTTCGAATCGCGGTCGAGCCATGCAGATCGTCAGTTACTCTGAGCCGGGATTTGATTCGATTTTCTCCGGCAACACCACAGATATCTGCCCGGTTGGCGCGTTGACCACCAACGACTTCCGCTTTGGCGCGCGCGCATGGGAAATGAAGCATTACCCCTCCATCTGCACTCAATGCGCGGTGGGCTGCAATATCACGTATGATGTGCGGCGTGAAGCGCACAGCAGCGGCAAGACGGTCATCAAACGCGTCATGCCCAGGCAGAACGAGGAAGTGAACGAAATCTGGATCTGCGACAAAGGCCGCTTCACCCACTCCTTTTTGGAAAGCAAAGAACGTCTTACCCAACCACTTGTGCGCAGGAACGGAGAATTGGTTCCTGTCAGTTGGGACGAGGCTCTCAAAATTGCATCGGACAATATCAAGGCCTCCGGTACGAACATGCTCTCGCTGGTGAGCGGAAAACTATGTCTTGAGGACCTTTATGCAGCCAAGTCGCTCTCAGCACACATTGGTGGCAAGCTCTCGCTTTACAGCACTATGGGCGGTGGCGAGTGGACCACTCGCGTGGGAATGAACCCCGGCTCAAACCTCTCCGACCTTCAGAAAGGGTCCACCATTCTGGTGTTTGGCTCTGATCTGCATGAAGAAGCGCCGTTGTGGTGGTTGAGGGTCAAAGAAGCCGCTGAACGCGGTGTGACCCTGGTGCTTGCTTCGGCGCGTTTAAACCGGCTTGCGAAATTCGCCACTCACTCTGTGACGTATACCTACGGTGAAGAGGAAAAAGCGCTGCGCGAGTTGTTCGAAGGAACGACGGAAATTACAAAGAGCATTACTCAGGCTCAAAACCTGGTCGTTTTCTTCGGCAGCGACGGCATGGGATTGTCACAAACCACCGCCCTGGCAGGTTTGATCGCCGAGGGTCTGGTGAAAACCGAGCATTTTGGCCGGCCGAACAACGGTTTGATCGCCGTCTGGCCTAACGCCAACGATCAGGGTGCCTATGAATTAGGTCTGTTGCCCGATTCCTCTTTGATTGAGGACATCAGCTCAGCCATGGGATTGTACGTGATGGCATGCGACCCCGCTGGTGACGACCCTGCCCTGCTGAATGCGCTTCAAAAGACAGGTTTTGTGATCGTACAGGATCTCTTTTTGACCGAGACGGCTAAACTGGCGGACGTGGTCCTTCCGGTTCAAGCCAGCGCTGAGCGCGATGGATCGCTGATTTCAGGTGAAAGACGTGCACAAAAATTCACTGCTGCGGTTCCCGCGCCAAAAGACACGCAGGCTGACTTCGCGATCCTCAGTGCTTTACTCGAAAACCTGGGAGGGTACGCGCTGCCTGCCGAACCTGCTGAGATCTTTGCACAGCTCTCGCGTGAAGAAGCGGTTTTTAGAACTCTATCCTATGATATTTTGGGGCAGATCCACGAACAGTGGCCGAGGGTTGGTCGCAATGAGGTATATTATGGCGGCACAGGTTACGAGAACTCCTTCGGCCTGGGAGCCATCCTGCCACCGGTCACCGGCGAGAAGGAGCTTCCGCGACGTGCACGTATGTCGGAACCGGTGAAACCTTTAAAAGCGCAATGGCTTGCTCTGCCGGTAACGAAACTCTATGACCCGAGCGTAGTTCTGACTCTTAGTCTTCTGCGAGACCGCATCTCCAACGAACCTATCAGCATGAACGTGGAAGACGCTGCGGCGCAAAACATTGAAGATGGCGCAGAAGTCACCCTCAAATTGGCCGGGAATGAGTACTCTGTAAAAGTAAAAGTTGTTTCTGGGCAGCCCAAAGGCACTTTGCTGGTTGCGCGCGGTTTTAACCTGCCCTTATGGCAGCCCGCGGCTGTCGAACTGGTCGTGAAACCCCTTGATGAGCGAGGAACACTATGACATTTGGTTTGTTTCTGGAATGGTTCATCAAATCTCTCGTGGTCATCCTGGTTATGACGGTCGGGTTCGCTTATGTCACCTGGTTTGAACGTCGGGTGCTGGCGCGTTTTCAGGTGCGCATCGGACCGAACCGGGTTGGCAAGCAGGGGCTGCTTCAGCCCGTCGCGGATGCCCTCAAATTGATCTTCAAAGAAGAACTGGTGCCTGAGAAGGCTGATAAATTGATCTTCATTATCGCACCCGTCATCACCGTCATCCCCGCCTTGATCATCACGGGTGTGGTGCCCTGGGGGCCACCCATCACGCTCTTTGGGCACACCTTTACCCTGTCAGTTTCCAACATTAACCTGGGCGTGCTGTATATCCTGACGGTCACCTCCATTTCCATTTATGGCATCACCCTGGCTGGATGGTCATCGAACAACAAGTACGCCACCATGGGTGGTCTGCGCGCCACTGCGCAGATGATCAGCTACGAACTTGCGCTCGGGCTGGCGTTTATTGGTCCCATTCTTTTAGCGGGTTCGATGAGCATTTCTGACATTGTGGTTGCCCAAAAGGACATGTGGTTTATCGTCTATCAACCGCTGGGTGTGCTGATCTATCTGGCTGCCGCGACCGCTGAGATCAATCGCGCTCCTTTTGACATGCCCGAAGCCGAACAGGAACTGACCGCCGGTTATCACACCGAATACTCCGGCATGAAATTCGCGCTCTTTTTCATGGCCGAATATATCAAGATGATCGCCATCAGCATGATCGGCGCATCGCTCTTTTTGGGCGGTTACCAGGGACCTTTCCTCGATCAGGCGCCCTGGCTTGGACCGATCTACCTGCTGATCAAGGTGGTCGTTCTGCTTTTCTTCCTTGTGTGGATGCGGGCCACCTTGCCGCGCTTCCGCTACGATCGTCTGATGGCCTTAGGCTGGAAGATCCTCTTCCCGCTGGCCTTGCTGAATGTCATGGTCACCGCTTTGGTGATCACCCTGGTTGGAGGTTGAAATGCTGCGTGGGATGTTCACCACTCTGAAAGCGCTTTTTGAAAAGCCCGTTACCATACAATACCCCGAGCAGAAACGGCCGGTGCGTCCACGGTTTCGCGGTCGGCATGAACTTAAACGTTATGACAACGGACTTGAAAAATGCATCGGCTGCGCCCTGTGCGCCGCTGCCTGCCCCTCAGATGCCATCTTCGTTGAAGCTGCAGAGAACACCGATGAGGAGAGATATTCGCCCGGTGAACGCTACGCCAGCACCTACGAGATCAACATGCTGCGCTGCATCTTTTGCGGTTTTTGTGAAGACGCCTGCCCGACTGAAGCCATCGTTCTTGAGCATGAGTATGAATTGGCCTACACTGATCGGGCTTCCGCGATCCTCGGCAAGGATAAGTTACTGGTAAAAGTACCCGCGGGCGGCAACCCAACCCCGCAGAAAACGCCGCCTGGGGTTTTCACCCGCTCGGTGCCTGAGATGAAAGACCCCGTGGATTAGGGAGGAACGGATGACTACAAGTTTGCTGGTTTTCCTCATTCTGGCGCTGATCGCCATCGCGGCCGCGGCCGGCCTGGTTTTCAGCCGCAACACGGTTTACTCCGCCTTGTTCCTGATCGTCAACTTTTTGGCCATCGCGGTGATCTACCTGATCATGGGATCCACGTTCATCGCCCTGGCTCAGATCACGGTCTACGCCGGTGCGATCATGGTACTTTTCTTGTTCGTCATCATGCTGCTGGGCGCTGAAAAACCCAAGGAAGTTGAACAATTGAAGTGGCAGCGGCCTTTGGCCATCATTCTGGCTGCGGCCATCCTGATTGAAGGGGTCTATGCGCTGATCACTCGTGTAGCTGTGACCGTCACCACACTGCCTGGTTCTGAAGTTCTGGCTGATCCGAAAACGCTCGGATTGAGTCTGTACACCAAGTATTCCTTGCCTTTCGAGATCACTTCGGTGATCCTGTTGGTTGCGGCCATCGGAGCGGTGGTGCTCTCGCGCAAGCCGAAGAAAGAGGAGAAAAAATAATATGATCCCCATCGCTTATCCTCTCTCTCTGGCTGCCATTTTATTCTGCATCGGCATTGTGGGCTTTCTGCTGCGCAAGAATGCCATTGTGATTTTCATGTGCCTGGAACTGATGTTGAACGCGGCCAACCTGGTGTTCATCACCTTCGCCAACCAATTCCAGCAGGTGGATGGACAGGTCTTTGTCATCTTTGTGATGACCATCGCTGCCGCCGAGGTGGCCGTAGGCCTGGCCTTGATGGTGACCATCTTTCGCACCAAACACAGCATTGACATTGATCAGATGAACAGCCTGAAAGGTTGATGGAGCCGAATATGGAAACCGATATTTTCTTTAAACTCGTTCCATGGATCGTCTATCTGCCTTTGATCGGCCTGGTGCTTAACCTGCTGCTCGGCCGCAAACTTGGCGAGACGTTCTCTGGCACGCTGGCGAGCCTGGCCACCGGATTGTCGTTCGTGGTCTCGGCGCTTCTGGCCATTGCCCTTGTTAACCAACCTGAAGGCATGACCGTACGCCTGGGGGAATGGATCAGCATTGGTGATCTGAACGTGAGTTGGGCGTTCCGCGTGGATACCCTCTCCGTACTGATGATGCTGGTCGTTTCCTGCGTCGGAACTTTGATCCATGTGTATTCGATCGGTTACATGCACAACGACGTGCGCCACAACGGCGACGAAGGCCGTTATACCCGCTTTTTTGTTTATCTCAACCTGTTCATCGCCGCCATGATGATCCTGGTGAGCGCAGATAACTTCTTGATGATGTTCGTCGGCTGGGAAGGTGTGGGATTGTGTTCTTACCTGCTGATCGGCTTTTGGTTTGAAAAGGGAAAGGATGGCATCGGAAACGCCATTGCGGCCAAAAAGGCTTTCATCACCAACCGCATCGGTGACTTTGGCCTGCTGATCGCCATGTTCCTGATCTTTGTCAATTTTGGAACCTTCCAGTTCAACGAAGTCTTTGCCAAAGCCGGACAGGTCGCCGCGGATAAACCGGTGGTCATGCTTTTAATCACGCTGTTCATGCTGCTGGGCGTGACGGGCAAATCCGCGCAGCTGCCCCTTTTCGTGTGGCTACCGGATGCCATGGCTGGCCCGACGCCAGTCTCTGCCCTCATCCATGCCGCCACCATGGTCACCGCAGGTGTCTATCTGGTGGCGCGCACCTCAGCAATCTACGCGCTCGTGCCCGTGGCGCAAACTGTGGTCATGTGGGTAGGTGCGGCCACCGCTCTCTTTGCCGCCACCATCGCTGTGGGTCAATATGACATCAAAAAAGTGTTGGCCTATTCCACCATCAGCCAGTTGGGCTTCATGGTGGCCGCGGTGGGTATGGGCGCCACTGTGGCGGGCATGTTCCACCTGGTCACGCACGCCTTTTTCAAAGGCCTGCTCTTTTTAGCTG
>CAZRHZ010000114.1:0-8055 GCA_964599995.1 uncultured Anaerolinea sp.
TGCGCCACACTGGCGATCTGCTTGTAGAAAATGGAGCGTGCCAGGGTTTTTTCTGGATCATCCAGCAGGTCGCGAGGTTCTTCAGCCAGACCCTCTTCCGGGACAAACCGCCCCAGGCAGAGCGCCGCAGTGGATTCAGCCAATCCTCGTTCGTTGATGGAGATCAAATGGTTCAGGATGCGTTCTGTGACATCGGGCGTCTGGCTTTTCGTCAATTCAACCAGCTTTTCAGCCATTTCATCGTCACTGACAGGCAGACTCAACAAAGTGTTGATAAAGGCCTCAACACCCAATGAGGTTGTTTCAAGTTTTAACAAGTCCTCCAGCAGTTCATCAGGATCGCTGACCAGGTTGATCCCAATAACCAGCGCGGTTCCCCAGATCGCGTTGAATTCCCGACCCTCAGAAAGGTGCATGCGTTCGATTACCTCTGACACGATCTCCTGCCATGAGTTTTTGATCCGTCTCTTTTCGATCAAGGCGATGGCCAGTTTTGCGGCATCCTCCAGCGACACAGGAGGGTTGTGCTGCTGCAGGAAAGTCTCGTAATACACCATGCATTCTTCAAGCTGAGAAACGGATAGGCGATTATTGGGATAACCTAAAAACGCCAACTCAATATTTAAAGCAAATAATCCCAGTGTCCCGGGATTCAACTTGTCGTTATTAATTAGAGAAAGGATCTTATGGGATTGCGAATCAGGCAGATCCATCATGAAAGCCCAGATTCGTTGCTCTTTTCTCAAAGACCGCACAATGCGCGAGGTTTGGTCTTTTTTTCCGGCTTGTTCGAGGATGACACTCAATTCCATCAACTGCATGGCTGCTCCCTTCTCAGATCAGAACCAAAATGGAAAGATTTATTTGATCTGCAGAACAAGAGCATAAGCCGCACCCATCAACAGGAAACTTGCCAGCATCATCAAAATGCCAATCCCGGCTGTGGTTTTCACCATGTCATTGAGCGCTTCGATTAGGGTTCGCGCGTTTCCTACCAACCCAGTGACATCATCTGTGATGCCTTTTTGCGCCAGTTTTGCGGTTTGGTCGGCAATCGTGCTGATCTCTTTTCCCATCAGCTTGCGCACGAGGATGAAAACCCCCATCCCCAGCAGAATGATGCCGCTGACCAGCAAAATTGTCGCCATCGAGAGGAGAAAGTCGTTGACCGTCATTGATAACATGGTACCCTCCGTATGAATAATATACAAAGGGTTATGATGCAAGGTTTGTGCCAATAACTTTATTTTGAGTTCACAATGTCCCTGGGCAAATCAGCCAGCTTGATGGTTTCGCCATCGCAGAAGATCAGCGCTCGCTCAATCGCGTTTGACAGTTCGCGGATGTTGCCCGGCCAATCGTAGCGCTGCAAGGCTTCCATGGCCTGGGGGTCAATTCCCGTGATGTTTAGACCCTGTAAACCGTTATACGTACGGATGAAATAACCGGTCAATTCAGGAATGTCCACCTTGCGCTCGCGCAGCGGAGGAACATCCAGGTCGATCTTTTTTAGGCGATAGTAAAGGTCTTGCCTGAAGCTGCCATCACTGACCATGGCTTTAAGATCACGATTGGAGGCTACAATGACCTGAATATCCACTTTTATGGTGACCGTGCCGCCCACGCGGATGAAGGAATGGCTTTCGATGGCGCGCAGCAGTTTGGCCTGGATCTCGAGCGGCATAGAGGAGACTTCATCCAGAAAGAGAATGCCGCCGTCTGCGACTTCCATCAGGCCGGGTTTTTTGCGATCCGCGCTGCTGAAAGCGCCTGCTTCGTGACCGAAGAGTTCAGATTCGAGTACGGTATGTTGGATGGCGGCGCAGTTGATGGCCATGAAGGGTTTGTTGGCGCGCGGGCCGTTGGCATGGATGTATTGGGCCAGCACATCCTTGCCGGTGCCGTTCTCGCCGCTGATCAAGACCGAAACCTGTGCCTCGGCGGCTTTCAAGGCCTGTTCGACGACGGTTTTCATCATCGGCGTCTGCCCGATGACAAAATTGCATTTTTGCATCTGCACTTCGCGATAGTGGGCAATTTCACGCCGCAAAGCAACAACTTCTAGCGCTTTCGAGAGGGATTTATCAAGCTGCACAAGATCCACCGGCTTGGTGTGAAAATCCGAAGCACCCTTCTTCATGGCATCCACAGCCGTTTCGATATCGCCGAATCCGGTGATGACGATAATGGGAGGCCGTACCGGCATCAACGCGGTTTCATCAATCAAGGTTGGACCGTACCCATCTGGGAGCTGCACATCCAGCAAGATCACATCCCCTTCCCCTTTATTGATCTTCTGCCGCGCTTCTGCGAGAGAACCCGCTTCAGAGACCTCATATCCGCGGTCGGTCAGGAACAAACCGATATTTTGTCTGGCGCTTGAATCGTCATCCACAATCAATACACTAAAACTCATGCTTAATCTCCATCATCAGCAGGTAATCGAATGGTAAACACCGTACCACCAGTAAAAGAGTTTACACTAATACTGCCCTTGTGTGCAGTAATGATTTGCTTGGTGAGGAAAAGCCCCAAGCCCGTACCTTTTTTGCGCGTGGTCACATAGGGAGAGAATAAGTGCTCTTTGACGTCCTCGGGGATGCCGGGGCCGTTGTCCGCGATGCTGATCTCCACAGCAGGGTGGCCGGCGATTTGGGTATTCATGAACGCAGTGATGGCCAGCGTGTCGCCCTTGTCAGCCATCGCATCCAGCGCATTGTTGATCAGGTTCGTGAATACCCTGTCGAGCGCGCGCGGGTCGCCTTTGATCTTGGAGAGCCCCGCTTCAATATTGATGCGGGAAGTGACGTTGACTTTTGCAAATTTCGGCCGCCACTTATCTGCAATCGTGTGCAGGTAGACATCCAGGTCAATGGACTCCATTTTCGGATCGATCGGCCGCGCGGATGCCATCAGCGTTTCGAGCAGGTTGTTCAAGCGTGTACAGTCATTCTGGATGCGGTTCAAGATTTCCTGTTTTGGGTCGTCGGCAGGGATCTTCATGCCTAATAACTGAATGCCGGTTGAAATTCCGTTGATCGGGTTACGCAAATCATGCGCGATGGCGGCAGTGTAATCCCCAAGCAAGGCGCGGTTCTCAAGCTGCTGATTCTGAGCCTTGGCTTGTTCGTTCTCGCTGATGTCAGAGAACAGGATCTCAATGGTGTGCACCTTTTTCTCGTGCAAAATGGGGATGACCTTGATCAGGGCAGGAAAAGATTGGCCGCTGCGCCTGTTCAGTTCAGCCTTGCCGATATTATGGGTGGTATCGCCTTTCTTGGCTTCTTCCAACGCGGGCAGAAGTTGATCCGTTCCAATTAACACGTTCTCAAAAGGCTGGCCGACCACTTCCTGGTTGGCATATCCCAAAATCCATTCCGCGGCGGGGTTGAAAGACACAATCTTAAAGTCCGGGTTCAAAAGAACCACCGCTTCCTGCATGTTCTCGAAATTGACCTCGTGCGTTTCGATCGTCCATTGGTCAAAACGAAGTTTTTCTTCCAAGACACGGGTCAAAGTGGATTTCTGGTTGAAGTTTGAGATGTGAAAAGCCAAAAATTGCAGCATGCTCATGCGCATCTCCAGCGGCATCAGCCCCCTGCCACACACCACCAAAATGCCAATGGTGGCGTCATCCAGTTTCAACGGAGCTGTAGCCACGTAATCCACTGAATTCATATGCGCGTGCCGGTGAAGCTCGGTGATGACGCGGTCGCCGCGGTTCCAAACCATCGGCTCGCCCAGCTTGATCAGATCCGTGATGGGTAATTCCCTTGGCAGATCAGACGCTCGCCCATGTAAACAGAAACGCCGGGGAGTGGGTAGGTTTTCTGCCGGGTACAAAGCCGCCGTTTCGACGTTGAGGATGAGACAGATCAGGCGCATGATTTGCGGAAAGACCTGGTCGATCTCGGAACCTTCTGAAATTTTCGTGAGTAGGATCAACTGATTGATCAGGTTCTCAATCACGGGTTCCGCGCTGGATTCCTGGTCGGGATGCGCCATCAATCGAATGACTACCCAATGGGTGTTGACCCCGATGAAATCAAAACGGATCCTGGCCCGCACAGGTGGTAATCCGCGTCGATTGACGTCCAGTTCTTTGATATCGCCTGAAGACAGGCTGTCAAGCTCAAGATTTGGTAACAGAAAACCGATGTTCTTTTCGCGCAGATCGGTCGTTGAAAACGATGTGGCCTTGATCATGCGGCTGTTCAAAAAAAGGATCTTGTCGGTTCCCAGATCGATCAAGGCGCAGGGCTCTTCCTGCAGATTGAGCAGGGCGAAAACTTCTTCCACTCCGGGAGCGGTTTTGCCAAGCAGGTTGGATGCCAGCTGCGAAGTAAATGCTTTCATGTGCCTTTTGCCACGGCTTTTCGTAAATGGGCGGGTAAAATGCCCTCGATGGCGCGGTATTTCGCCACGGTGCGTCTGGCGACCTCGAATCCACGTTCTGAGAGCAGATCGACCAGATCGGAATCGCTGTAGGGCTTGGCCTCGTTCTCGATGATCTCTTTGAGCACGCTGCGGACGTTCAGGCTGCGGTCAAAGAACTCAGCCAGCGGGATGATGCGCTTGTTGGGCATTTGCACAGCCTTGTTGGCCACTGCCCGAGAGATGGTGGATTCGTGAACTTCCATTTCACGCGAGATTTGCGCCCGGGTGACTGGCCGCAGGTATTTCTCACCGTGCAAGATAAAATCACGCTGCAGGCTAACCACGCGCACCAACAGTCGTTCCATGGTGTGGTTGCGCTGCTGCAGACATTTGACAAACAACGAGGCTTTTTCAAGGTCACCTTTTAATTCAGGCTTGGTGTCTTCGCTGGCTTCCTTGATGGCCTGCTTGAACATTGGGTTGACCTGTAAGGTTCCACTGATCGGCATAATGATCTCCACGATCAGCGGTTTGGAGGGATCTTCATTCAAGTAATTGATCAGAATATCAGGTTGATGATAGACCTGGGTTTCTTCGTGTGCCGGCTGCCGTACGTCGCCCCAATGTGCCCGAGCTGGGAACGGATAAAGATTTTCACCAATGAACTGAGCGGCCTGGGTGATCTGTTTGACCGGCACCTCGAACTTGTGTGCCAGCTCTGAGTATTGGTGATGGCTGAGTTGGTCCATTCCCTCACGGATGCAGCGTTCTGCGATGTCGGGCACGGTATTGGTATTTTCACGCAGCACTTCCAGCTGCACAAGCAGGGCTTCCTGCGGGTTGCTTGAACCCACACCCACCGGGTCGGCGCGTTGGATGAGTGCTTTCACTTTTTCAATTTCTGAAATGGGCACGTGAGTGTAGCGTGAGACCTCCAGTAAAGTGGTAGTCAGCAGTCCGTCTTCATCCAGGTGAGTTAGCAAATATGCCGCCAGCGAGCGTTGGCTCGGGTCCAGGTCGGGAGCGATCTGCTTCAACACGTAGGCAGGCAGTTCCTCAACTTCAGGGGCAAAGGGTTCCACTTCAAGGGTGGTATCCACGTAATCTTTTTTGGAAACGAATTCTTCGCGCGGGGAGAGGAATACGACCGGTTCTTCAGAATTGAGATTGGTCGGTAGGCTGCAGAACGGACATTTCCCATGTTCAGAAAGCAGACGGTGGCAGGTTGGGCAGCGCCTTTCTTCCAACATTTCAAGAGCAGGATTCGAAGCAAGCTCAGATTCAATTTTTTGACTCAGTTCTTCTGCCGTCAAGCTCAATAAAGCCATCGTTTGAGCAAGATGTGCAGTGGTCATGGGCTGAGTGCTAATGTTTGTCCTTGGTCTCGTTAACATAAGCTTGTCCTGTCTCTTGAAGAGTATAGCGGATTTAATGCTTAAGTGCAAGTTCTATGCCATGAGTTTTTCACTCAAAATGGTAGAATAGATGCCGGGAAGGATTTTTCAATTGGAAGAATTGACTGTCATTGGTGGAGGATTAGCCGGTAGTGAAGCAGCCTGGCAGGCGGCTCAAGCCGGTGCGCGCGTGAAGCTCTATGAGATGCGCCCTTACAAGTCAACTGAAGCCCACCTGACCGGTTCACTGGCAGAACTGGTATGTTCCAACTCAATGGGAGCGCTGCAGCGCAACCGGGCCTCCGGGTTGCTTAAAGAGGAGTGCAAGCTGCTCAACTCGCTGCTGATCGCCTGTGCAGAAGAGAGCGCCCTGCCCGCTGGCGATGCCCTGGCCGTGGACCGCGAACAATTCGCCACCAAGGTGACTGAAAAAATCACCTCCCATCCCAATATTGAATTAATCCGCGAAGAGGTCGTAGAAATCCCTGAAGGACCGATTGTGATCGCCAGCGGACCACTTACTTCACCAGCTCTTACCCGTGCCTTGCAAGTTCTCACCGGGCAAAAGGAATTGTTCTTTTTTGACGCCATCGCTCCCATTGTGAAAGTGGAGTCGGTCAACATGGATGTCGCCTTCAGGGCATCGCGCTATAAATTCGAGACCGATCCGCACGGGGACTACATCAACTGTCCGCTCAACGAGGAACAGTATCATGCGCTGATTGATGGGCTGGTTTCAGCGAAACGCATCCCTCTGAAAGGGTTTGAGCAGGAGATCGATGCCGGGGTAACCGCGAACCAACCGGCCTTTTTCGAAGCCTGTCTGCCGGTTGAAGTGATGGCCGTCCGTAATCCGCTGGTGCTTTCTTTTGGTCCGATGCGCCCGGTGGGGTTGCGCGACCCGCATACCGGCCAACGCCCTTTCGCTGTAGTTCAGCTCAGACAGGATGATCTCGCCGATACGCTCTACAACCTGGTGGGTTTTCAGACCAACCTGCTGTACGAAGAACAGGCGCGCGTGTTTCACATGATCCCAGGCCTGGAAAACGCGGAGTTCGCACGTTACGGTTCGATGCATCGCAACACCTATCTCAATTCACCAACCTTATTGAACCCAACCCTGCAATTCCGTTCAAAACCGGAGTTGTTCTTTGCTGGTCAGATCGCCGGGGTCGAGGGTTATATGGGAAACATCGCCTCCGGTTTATTGGCCGGGTTGAACGCTGCCCGTTACGTGCAGCGTAAATCGCTGGCTGAGTTTCCAGTTGATACAATGATCGGGGCCCTGCACCGTTATATTTCAAGTTCTGATCCAACCCGTTTCCAACCCATGAAAGCCAACATGGGTCTGCTTCCGCCATTGCAGATCATGAAACGAAATAAACTGGAAAAAGGCTTCTGCTATGCGAAACGAGCCATGAATTCGTTAAGGTATTATTTGGAAACACTGGATTGATGGGGAGAGTTCAATATGAAAAAGACAATCAGATACCTGATGCTTGGAGCGATCCTGCTGATCGGATTGCTTCTGCTGCTGCCTATATATCTCAATCGGCAGACATCCGCGGAGTTTAATGCCGACCGGGCCTGGCGGGACCTACAAAAGCAAATGAGTTTCGGTCCGCGCACCCCTGGCTCTGAAGCACATCAGAAAACCCTCGAATACATTCAACGACAGCTTGAATGGTCAGGCTGGGAAGTGGAGATTCAAGAAACAGAAAGCATGGGGCACCCAATCCGGAACATCATCGCCAAACGCGGTAACGGGTCGACCTGGATCGTCCTGGGCGCGCATTACGATTCACGCCTGGTGGCGGATCAGGATGTCGACCCTGAAGTACAAACCCAACCTGTGCCTGGCGCAAACGACGGAGCATCGGGTGTGGCCGTGCTGCTTGAGCTGGCCAGGGTGATGCCCGAAAACCCCGAGCAGCAGATCTGGCTGGTTTTCTTTGATGCCGAAGACCAGGGACGTTTGGAAGGCTGGGACTGGATCCTGGGATCACGCGCTTTCGTGGCTTCATTGACCGAAAAACCTGACGCGGCTGTCATCATCGACATGATTGGCGACGCAGACCTAAATATCTTTCGCGAGCAATCCTCTGACGTTGAGATTACCGATCAAGTTTGGCAGACCGCGGCGGATCTGGGTTACAGCTCAATTTTCATCGATGAGGTTAAATACAATATCCTCGACGATCACCGGCCATTTCTTGAAGCCGGCATCCCTGCCATCGATATCATTGACTTCGATTATCCCTATTGGCACACACTGGAAGACACA
>CAZRHZ010000115.1:0-3042 GCA_964599995.1 uncultured Anaerolinea sp.
GCGGAGAACCTCTCGAATTCTGCCCAGCAGGCGCTGGCTCTGCTCGACGAAGGCTCACCAGATGTTTCACCCGCCATTGATCAGGTCGGGCAGGCCGTGCAGTTGCTGCAATCTCTGGCGCGTATTGATGCCAGTCAACAGGAACTGGCCGCTGAACTTGAGGCGGTCAACGCGCAGTTGACCGAGGTCAACCGCGACCTGCGCGGATACCTCGACCAGATCGAGTTCAATCCCCGCCGCCTGGAACAGGTGGAAAACCGCCTGGAACTCATCCACCAAATGAAACGCAAATACGGCGGCAGCATTGACGCCGCACTGGAATACGCCAAATCAGCCCGCCAGCAATTGGAGAACATCGCCAACGCCAGCGAGCGCATCGCCGAACTGGAATCCGCGGAAGGCACGGCCTTGTCAGAAACGAAAAAAGCAGGCGAGATCCTTTCACAGAAACGGCGCACCTCTGCCCTGACCCTGTCTGCCGCCGTTGAAGCCGAACTGGCTGACCTGAGCATGCCCGGCGCGCGCTTTTCCGTCTCCTTTGACGAACACAACGAACATTTCACCGATTCAGGTCTGGATGAGGTGCAGTTCTTGATCGCCCCCAACCCAGGTGAAGGTCTCAAGCCGCTGGTCAAGATCGCTTCGGGTGGCGAGACCTCCCGTTTGATGCTGGCGCTCAAGAACGTGCTGGCCGCCGCGGACTACGTGCCCACCCTGGTGTTTGACGAGATCGATCAGGGCATTGGCGGTCGGGTCGGGTTCGTGGTGGGTGAGAAACTCTGGCATCTGGGGGTCAATCATCAGGTCTTGTGCGTGACCCACCTTTCTCAACTGGCCGCGTTTGGCGAGCAGCACTTCAGGGTGCGCAAGCAGGTCGTCAACGACCGCACCTTGACCGAGATCGAAGAATTGGATGACACTGCGCGCATCGTGGAACTCGCTCAAATGACCGGCAGCATGAGCGACTCGAATTTAGCCGCCGCGCAGGAACTCTTGTCGCAAGCTCACGAACGACAAAAACAACTCATTTAACAATTGGTTGTTTTACTTTTCCTGCCCCGCCTTGAGGGGTTGTATTTGTTCTTAAAATCACTATAATGGATTAAGTTGCAAGTTGTGTATACAACTAAACAATGAAGCCAGGTTGTGCGCAGGGTCTAGGGAGCATGCGCAGAAGAAGGTCGAGAGAAATCAAGCAATTGACTCTTTCGACCTTCTTTATTATTCCAAATGGGCGATGGTAACGCCTTCGCCGCCTTCCTTATCGCCGCCCTCCTCAAAACTTTTTACTTCATCATTGGTTTTGAGCGCTTCACGGATCACCTGTCTCAGGCGTCCGGTGCCCTTGCCGTGGATGATGCGCACAAACGGCAGCCCGGCCAGGCTGGCGTTCGAAATGTATCGATCAAGCGCATCCAGGGCATCTTCAGCCCGCTGGCCGCGCAGATCGATCTCCATGCCGGGTGAAGGTCTAAAGGGGGTCGCTGCCGGGGTGGAGGGTGAAGCGCTTTCGCGCCCTTTCTTTTTCACCGGCGCGGGTTCTTCCTCTTCAGGAGCAGAGGGTTGAAGCAGATCATCCAGTTTTGCACGTACGCGCAGGCTGCCGACCTGGATCTCGAAATCGTTCTCGCCCATTGAGGTGATCACGCCTTCCAAGTTTAGCGAGCGTAGTTTTACGCGCTGGCCGGGTTTTGGGGCGATCAAGCGCTTGCCTGTTCTTGGCTGCGGCTTGCGTTCGACGGGTTTTGAGGCCTTTTCTTCAAGGGCTTCAACGCGTTCCTCCACTGATTTCAGGGCTTCCACAGGTTGGCGCGCGTTTTGCAATTCCTTGCGGATGGCTTCCATTTCGCGGCGCAGGGCGGTCACTTCCTTTTCGCCCTCCTCACGCGCTTTTTCAAGCGCTTGCCGCCGGTCATCTTCGATCTTTTCCAGTTGGCGCGCCAGCTCTTCCTTCTGATTGTTGACCAGCGAGCGTTCGCGGTCTGCAGCGGAGCGTGCCTTGCGCGCCACCTCGCGCTGGAAGTGGATCTCCTTGAGCAGGTCTTCCGATTTCAGTTCGTTCGGATCGATCATGGTTTTAGCGGAATCCAGGATCTCGTCCGGCAAGTTTAAGCGTTTGGCGATGGCCAGCGCGTTCGAGCGGCCGGGAATGCCCAGCGTCAGGTGATAGGTGGGGCGCAGCGTTTTCAGGTTGAATTCCATGCTGGCATTGGTCACCCCGGGGGTGGCGTGTGCCAGTGATTTCAATTCAGGATAGTGCGTGGCGATCAGACACGGGATTCGCCTTTCCACCAGGTAGAGCATGATGGCGCGCGCAAGAGCAGAACCCTCCTGTGGATCGGTGCCCGCACCCAGTTCGTCCAGCAGTACCAGCGTTTTGGTACGTGCATTGCTCAGGATGCGCACGATGTTGGTGATGTGCCCCGAAAAGGTCGAAAGGGATTGCTCGATGGATTGTTCATCGCCGATGTCAGCGAAGATGTCGTCAAAGAAACTTAACTCCGAGCCCGATTGGGCAGGGATGTGCAGGCCGCACTGCGCCATCAACACCATCAACCCCACCGTCTTCAAGGTCACGGTCTTGCCACCGGTGTTCGGGCCGGTGATGATCACCGCAAACGTGTGCGCGTCGAGGTCCACATCGATGGGCACCACTGTGCTTTGATCCAGTAGCGGATGGCGTGCCTGGTAGAGTTTGATGCAGGTGCCTGGATGATGCTCCTTGGCGGGCGGGCTGACCGGTTTCAACACCGGTTCGGCTGCGCGCAACGCGTCTCCGTATTTGGCGCACATCAGCGTGAAGTCGAACAACGCCAGCGCGTCCACGATGCCGCAGATGGCCGGGGACTCCGTGCCAACTTTGGCTGAAAGTTCGCCCAGAATGCGCCGTACCTCGTCCCGTTCCAGCAGTTGCATCTCGTGCCAGCGGTTGTTGAGTTCCACCACCGCGATTGGTTCCACGAATAACGTGGCACCGGAGGAAGACTGGTCGTGAACGATGGATTTCAACCGGCTGCGGTACTCCGCCCGCAGCGGAATGAC
>CAZRHZ010000115.1:3142-5185 GCA_964599995.1 uncultured Anaerolinea sp.
TTATGAGAACGCGCAGGTTATTTTCGTAGCCTAAGGTACGTCCCACATCTTGATAAAGCCGCCCGCGCCTGCGCTCAGGCGGGTACCATCTTCAGAAATGTCCACTTCGGTGGCGGGTTCATTGAAGGCCTGCCAGCGGGTGATGGTTTCGCCCGTCAGCAGTTTGGCGACCGCGATCGTGCCATCCGCGCAGGCATAAAAGACCAGTTCGTTATCCGGGCTGATGTCGGCATCATTCACAAAACAGGCTTCAAACTCGCCGGTGAAGTCCCGTACCATCTCATAATTTGCGACCTGTTCGCGCCTCACATAATCATACAGGAACACATAACTCACCATTGGACCAACATAATCTGGCGGATAGCGGTATTGGACTTCAAGCAAGTACTCCTCGTCCTGAGAAAACCGCATGAGATAGGTGCTTTCTGTTCCTCCACGCCAGACAAACCAACCCTTGGTGAAATCGAACACACCCTCGTCCGATCGGAAGGTGGTTTCTCCATAATTACGACCGGAGACCTTTACTCCCTGATAGGTTGCTGAAGGAGACATGACCTTAATTTCCGCACTGACTGTGTCCCAGTCCCATAGATTGGTGATCTGATTTTTTTCAAGGTCAACTGAGATCACTCGACTCACGTTGCCTCCAATGCGTATTTGTAAGAGAAGGAAGTTTCCCCCCGGCATATAACCCAGGATGGTACCGCCGCTCACGTTATTGAAGGCTTGATTCTTCCAGTCCACTTGTGCGATTGTTTCTGTGGTATCTCCAGTTACTTTTTGCAGGTCAATGAATTCTGGATCAACTTGAACCCGGTAATAGTTTCCATCTGAAGCGAGAAAAGCATCCGTAGTGGCAGAGCATTCCGCATTCCCGGTCTGATTGATCTGGCAATATTGTCCTTCGTCACGGCTGATCGCAAAAAAATCGTAAAGAAGTGATATGGTGTTAAAGTGGAAAGCATCATCCTTCCATTCCAGGTTTGGTGTTTGCGGAATGGGGAGGGATGAGCCGAGGATCTCTGACACCGGGGTAAAGAAGACCAATGAGCCGTCGTCGGTGACCCCGCTGATATCATAAAGCTCGTATCCATCTCTATCTGGACCTGAGCCATCGTAAAAAACGGTATCGGCTACAAGATCGTAGATCGTCAACTTTTCATTGTTAATGATTGCGCAGTACTGGTTGTTCGGCGAAAGGTAGACACTGTTGACGGTTGAAATGTATTGCTTGATCAGCTGGCCGTCGCTCATCCTGACCAGGTCAATGGTTTGGGGTACGGACTCATATCCGACTCCCCCATTTGGTGTGACAACTTCCTGTGTTGAATTGCCGTGGATCACAATGAATACCGATCCATCCGGCGAGAGGCTCCATGAGCCCAATTCGTTGAGATAGTGGTCCGGATCGAATTGCTGCACCAGCACGCCGTCGCTTATGCGTCGGAAATACAGATAATTCTGTTGTTGAAGGATCAGGGTCTGGCTGTCGGGGGTGAACTGCGGACTTTCGCCCGGATAACTGGTGATCTTTTCACCGCTGTCAACATCATAAAGGCTGACTTCGCACTGTGCCAGGATTTGGCCGGTGGACTTGCAGTAATCCAACACCGCTAGCTTTGTCCCGTCTGGTGAAAGTGCGGCTTGTCCTGCAGCCGGAACCGCCAGAATTTCATTTCCATCAGGGTCAATGACCTTGGCTGTGGTGTCTTGCAGCAGCAGGATGCGCTGGTTGTCTGACGAGATCGAGAAAGTACCGTTCGGTGAGATAAATTCAGGAATTTCATTGAGCAGGGTTTTGCTGGTCACATCATAAATGCGCAGCCACTCCGAGGTGGCGTGAAGCAGCAGCGAGCCATCTGGTGAGAAGATCATCTGCCAGCCCGGATTCTGCGACCAGACCAGCAATTGGCGCAGATCAGACACATTCTTGGCGGTGATGGGTGCCTTGCTGGGCGGCAGGGGGGTGCCGTTTGTTAGCGGGTACGACAGCGTGGCCGTCGGAGCCGGCGTGCTGGTGGCGGTCGGTTGGCTGGTGGCCGT
>CAZRHZ010000115.1:5285-8018 GCA_964599995.1 uncultured Anaerolinea sp.
CCCCCCGGCAAACGCGGCATTTGCGGCCTGCGCTTCAACCAGGGCGGCACGCTCATGGTCCCGCACGGCTACGTGGCGGGCGCACAGATCGATCCTATTGAAAAGAAACCTTTTGCCCATTTTCTGCCTGGCAGCGAAGTGCTGACCTTTGGCATGTTGGGCTGCAACTTCCACTGTTCCTTCTGCCAGAACTGGCATTCCTCGCAAGCGCTGCGCGACCCCGCCGTCCGCGCGGACGAAGAGGACATCCGCCGCGTCTCAGCCGAAAAACTGGTTGACCTGGCGCTTGCCAACCGCGCGACTTCCATTGCTTCTTCCTATAACGAACCCCTCATCACCGGCGAGTGGGCGCTAGAGATCTTCAAGCTTGCCCGCCAGAACGGACTGCGCACGGCCATGGTCTCCAATGGGTACGCCACCCCCGAAGCGCTCGCGGCCCTGGCTCCCTGGCTGGACGCCCTGAAAGTGGATCTCAAGAGCATGCAAGAGAGTCGTTACCGTGAGATGGGCGGCAGCCTGCAGCCGGTGCTCGAAACCATCCAGCGCGCTCGCGAACTGGGCTTGTGGGTGGAGGTGGTCACCCTGGTCATCCCTGGTTTCAATGACTCCAATGACGAGCTGTGGCAGACCAGCCGCTTCTTGATGAGCGTTTCCGCGGATATCCCCTGGCACGTCACCGCCTACCATCCCGATTATCAGATGTTTGACGCGCCGCCCACCTCCGCTGAGACCCTGCAGCGCGCCGCCGAGATCGGACAGGAGGCCGGTTTGCACTACGTTTATGCTGGCAACCTACCCGGCCGGGTCGGTTCGCTGGAAGACACCCACTGCCCCAAGTGTGCCAAACTGCTCATCCAGCGCAGGGGATACAATATTTTGAAAAACCTGGTCACGCCTGAGGGCGCCTGCCAGAACTGCGGTGAGAGAATTGCTGGTTTTTTTCGTGGGTGAAGTTTTAGCTGAAATTAATCCTGTTTGAAACAATTTTTACGCCTTTTCAATTCCATTTCCAGTCCAGACAACCGATAATAAGAATATCGAAATCAAAACTCGTTCCTTGAAGTTGGAACTTTTCTTGCAACTATTACGTATAGAGAATAGCGTTACCATTCAATCAATTGAGTGTTCTAACCATTAGAAACGTGTTTTGACACAGAAAGGTAGAGGGAAAAATGGCAGGAGTGGTCTATATCGTGGTAGGCGTTTTTGGCGTGCTTTTCGCCGCGTTTAGCCTGGTCGGACTGGAAACCAAGACCAAATGATTAAACGCATCGTTTTCATCTCATTCCCATAACGCGTCTCCTGCCCGGAGGCGCGTTTGGTTTCGCGAACTCCCCTGGCACCCCCGGCACTAGCTGCCGGTGCTAGCGTGACCGACAGGGTGCACCCCCCGAGCTCGATTTATTGAGCGAGAGGGGGAAATAAAAATAAAGGATTTGAAACTCCTCCCACAAAAACTTCCCTTCCAAAATTAAAGCGTGAGCAGCCGTAATATATGTTGAATGTGATCTTTCTCATGCCAGGCCAAACGTCTGAGAATTTTCCGCCCCGTCCAGAGTTCCCCTTCCACTTCCCGAACCTCAACATTTTCAATCAGATCAGGCAGCACTTTTTCCACGTTCGTCCTTACCTGTGCCAGCCGCTCAAAAACATCCCCCGCCAGATCCTCGCGTTTAAGGCTGGTCAACCCGAGTCGGTCGATATACCACCACTCAGCTCCAGCGATGTGTTTAAGAATCCCGCGAATGCTCCAACGTTCCCCTTCAAAGGAACGGTCAAGCGCTTCGGTGGAAAGCGGATTCACCAGTTCCAGCAGGTCGTTGCGCGACCACGCGATCAGCTTGTTCCCGCGTTCCACGTCCGTTTGTGAGAGAGGTTGCTTGTCGCTCTGGAACCAGTTCGAAACCGGTTTTTTCGGATCGTTCCAGTCCATGGCCTCAGCCAGGCGGATGTCGAAATCCCCGAGATCCTCCAGCCACGATTCCGTGGTGTGTTCTCCGATCCAATTGCGATAAGCCAGTAAAACCGGTGGTACCCGGATGATGGCCTCGCTGCCGTCTTTCCCATAAGCAAAACAGCCTGGCTGCCCCTGCACCCAGGCAATGGATTTTCCTTCGAAACCGTTCTCCAGATCCACTTTGATCAACATGATAGGTCTCCTAAAAATCGGTCCGCATAAGAGCATTATAGCATTTTGAGCCTCTTGACAAATCTGCACAATTTCTTGATTGGAACTTATAATCATCTTTTAACGTCTATGATTAATCACACGTTGACGAGGAGTTCTATGTCCAACTCGAATCAGGCTGTAAAAGACGACAAAAAGAATCCATTCCGTTTTGGTTGGATGCTGCCCGCCATCCTCAAACCTGGACGCACCTTTAAAGAGATCGCGGCGGAAGAAAAACCGGTCTGGTTAACTCCTCTCCTGGTGCTTTCCATGCTGATCATCATATCAGTGTTGGTGGCTGGCCCCATTCGGCGGGACGCCATCCAGATGGGGATGACCATCCCTGAAGACTTCCAGTATTATTCCGAAGATCAGCAGGCCCAGTTCCTCGCTGCGCAGGCCAACCAGACCTCGCCGCTCTTTCTTTATGTCTTTCCATCTTTGACCGGTCTGGCAGGGTTGTGGATCTCGTGGTTCCTGCTCAGCAGCCTGCATCACCTCAGCCTGACCCTCTCGGGCAGCCGCGCGAGCAATATTCGCTCGTATAATTTGGCCGGCTGGTC
>CAZRHZ010000116.1:0-3663 GCA_964599995.1 uncultured Anaerolinea sp.
AAGAGCTGCACGCGGAAGTTCTCTTCCACGGCATAACGGGTGGCTGCCCGCACAGGATAATCCACTTCGGGGCGCACCGGAGTGTACGGGTCGAAATGCTCTGGATGGAGGCGATTGAACTCCTTGCCATTCAGGTGGGCTGGCAATTTGTCTTCATACAAGGCGCGGAAGAGGCTCGGAGTAAGACGGGCAAGATATCCGCTCCAGCGAGGATCGGTGTATCGATCCAACACGCCCAACTTTTCGCGTACGACCGCAAGGCCTTCCATTTCACAGATCAATTGATAACCCATGTAGGTTGCAGCACGCGCAGCCTCATACTCGATCCCGGCCACCGAATGTCTGACCCCTGAATCGATCCCCCAAATTCGCAGCCCTTGAGGCAGACGAACCAGCGGGTGGGGGATGCAGGTCTGGCAAAGCATGGGGGTGAAGGCGTTCTCGTCGCCCATCACGACAGCAAATTGGTCCATGATGCCGCTGGCTGCAAGAGCGATGACATTTTCAACCCACTGGGTCCATTCTGCGAGTTGAACACCTTGGGCTTCTATGCCATAGGCGGCAGCGCAGGCTTTCATGGCTGACACCTCCAATGCGGCAGAAGAACTCACACCCTTTCCCAGGGGGATGTTTGAATCCAGATCCATGTTCAAACCGAAGGTGACTTGTTCTGGGTAATTTTTCTTGAGGAAGTACAAACTGCCCACGATATAGGTGAACCAGTTCTTACGGGGGTCTTCATTGATCCATTTACGCACGGTCTCAACATCTATGACTCCATCAGTAGTCGCGAAATCATCCAAAGAAAATTCAATGGTTTCCTGCCAGCCGATCTTCTTCACCGACGGGTTGTGGAGGATGAAACGAGCATCGCTGCGAGGCTGCGCGGCAAAAAAGGTGGCCTCAGCGATGGTGGTTTCAAAAACCAATCCTCCGGTGTAGTCGTCGTTTCCGCCCATCAGATCCAGGCGGCCTGGAGCTCGATTGATGAAAATTGGCTTCCCGGTGTCAAAATGTCGCCCGATCAAAGCACGAATGTCGTTTATGAACCTGGATGTGTCGGGTGAATGAGGGGCAATATCATTGAAAGTCATAGGTTCCTCTGGATGGTCAGGATAGTTTTCGAGTCATTATGTTATGAAGTACATTCTAACAGGCTTAAAACAATAAGTCAAATGAAACAAAACATAACATAAATATTGCATTAACGAACATTATTCTGTATAATGTGGCTATCAAATCCTGATTGGCGGTAAATAGATGGACAATACTGCAAAAATCGCAAAATCCCGTAAAAAGTGGTCTGCCTGGTTGGGCTTGATCCCTTTCTTTGTTTTTTGTCTGGCATTTGAGATCCTGCCGATCCTCCTGCTATTGCGTGACAGCCTGCTGTTAAAAGATGGCAGCGTTTCTCTCAGCCATTACGGTGATGCTTTAGCCCCGCTCTATCTGAAGTCATTTATCAACAGCATCAAGCTCTCAGGGTTGACGGCGATCATTGGCACAATATTGGGCGTCTTCATAGGATACGCCATCTATCGCTGGCCTAACAAGCGGGTTCAGGAATTTTTGGTGACCCTTTCAGATGTAACCACCAATTTCGCTGGCGCGCCACTGGCTTTTGCCTTCATCATTATTTTGGGATCAAATGGCGTGGTAACGCAGTTCTTGCTGCAATATTTTCATTGGAAGATCTATCCAGATTTCAGCGTTTATTCTTTCTCCGGGCTGACGCTGGCGTACGTTTACTTTCAACTGCCATTGATGGTCTTATTGATCATTCCGGCGTTTGCCGGTTTGCGCAAGGAATGGCGTGAATCCGCTCTCAATCTTGGAGCTGATACTTTCCGCTACTGGTGGAATATTGGCATTCCCGTTCTCGCGCCTTCCCTCATCGCTGGTTTCACCCTGCTGTTTGCCAACGCATTTGGTGCTTATGCCACCGCCTACACATTAACCGGTTCCCGTCTGTCGCTGGTGACTTTACAGATCGGTTTCACCATTGCCGGCGAGGTCCTCCATGACCCCGGCATCGGACAAGCCATGGCCATCCTTTCATTGGTGATCATGGGATCCAGCATCGTCATCTATCAGATCGCAACAAACCGCGCACGCCGCTGGACCCGAAATTGATGGGAGCAAACATTTTATGAAGCAAAAACCATCTGTCAACCAGATTCTCTTGATCGTTTTCTTTATCCTCTATATGGTGATTCCCATTATCGCCACGTATGTCTTTTCAATTGCCACACGTTGGGACCGAACGATCTTGCCCGAAGGGTATTCATTGGAAGGGTATGTAACCGCTGCCCAGAATCCTTACTTCTTCACCACGCTACGAAATTCTCTCATTCTGTCCCTTTCCACAGTTCTTGTCAGCCTGATCATTGTCGTCCCCACAGTTTACTGGGTACACGTGCGGCTTCAAAGTGCCAAACCTCTTCTTGATCTGCTGATGATCCTGCCCTTTGGTATTCCCGGTGTGGTGTTGGCATTAGCCCTGGTCCAGGTTTATACCTTTCCTCCGTTGAGCCGCTCAGCCATGCTTCTAATCGCAGCCGAAGTGGTTTTCACCATGCCATTCATGTATCGTTCAGTTTCAAACAGCCTTTCTGCCGTGGATATTTCCACTTTAACTGAGGCGGCTCAAAGCCTGGGAGCTGACATGAAGAGCGTACTGCTTGAGGTGATTGTTCCAAACATCTTTCCCGGTATGCTCAGTGGAAGCTTGTTGGTTTTCGCCACAGTTTTTGCTGAATTTACCCTCGCCCGTTTGATCGTAGGGGCTGGTTTCAAAACCTTCCCGATGCTGTTGGTGGAATATACCCGCATCGACGGGACCATCGCTGCAGCATTATCGGTCATTTCATTCACCGTAGCCTGGATCGTCTCCTTGCTGATTTTATGGGTAGGTGGCAAAGGTGTGCGTTCTACGCAAGATATCGTCAAAGCAAGATAGGGATCAATCATGGCATATTTAGACCTCACGAATATTTGTAAGTCCTTCAATTCTGTTGTGGCAGTAAAAAATTTTGACCTTTCCGTTGAAAAAGGCCAGCTTGTCTCCTTCCTGGGTCCATCAGGTTGCGGAAAAACCACCACCCTGCGCATGATTGCAGGTTTTGAGTTGCCTGATACGGGAACGATCCTGCTGGACGGTGAAGATATTTCTCTGGTTCCACCGAACAAGCGCGGGATTGGTATGGTGTTTCAGGCATATGCCCTTTTTCCCAACATGACGATCCGTGAGAACGTGATGTTTGGTCTTCGAATGGCCCGTAAACCAAAACCCTACATTGAAAAGAAGGTGGATGAGGTGTTGGAACTGGTGCGTTTATCCAATACGGCCAAACGCTACCCGCATCAGCTGTCTGGTGGGCAGCAGCAGCGCATCGCCCTGGCGCGTGCCCTGGCGATCGAACCTCGGGTATTGCTCCTGGATGAACCTCTGTCCGCTTTGGATGCTGAAGTGCGTGTCGTTTTGCGTGGAGAGATCCGCCGTATTCAAACCGAATTAGGTATCACCACCGTTTATGTTACCCACGACCAGGAAGAAGCGCTTTCAATCTCTGATAGGGTGGTGGTGATGAATAGCGGTTTGATCGAGCAGATCGGCACCGCCCAAGAGATCTATCGCAGTCCCAACACGCGTTTCGTGGCCAC
>CAZRHZ010000116.1:3763-7883 GCA_964599995.1 uncultured Anaerolinea sp.
AGAGCTCTGGTTGATTTTTACGAGATGACCGGCGAAGAAAAATACCTTTTCGCCGCTAAAACCTGTGCGGATGTGCTGGTTGCTCATCTGCGCACCGGGGATGAAACCCATTCACCTGTTCCGTTCCGGGTGGACGTTCGAGATGGGCGCGTGATCGAAGAGTACACGAGCGATATGATCCCTCTGGTGCGGTTACTCGATGAACTTGACCGTTTGGGAGTGGGCGAATACAGCTCCTATTCGCGTCAGGTGATGGATTGGATCAAACGTTACCCGTTAAAAAACAACCTCTGGAAAGGATATTTCGAAGATATCCGTCTCGATGTGGATAACCACAACCGCGATCAACTCAGCCCACTGGAGACAGCGCGCCACTTGCTGGCAACCCGTCCTGCAGATATCGATTGGGTCAACGAAGTGCCGCGTTTGATCGAATGGGTGAAATCCACTCTAGGAGCACCGTTATTCTTTTCTGCCGAACCGATCCACGAGCAAAAATTCTGTTACTTCGTGATGGGCAGTCACACCGCACGCTATGCATCTCTATGTGCCCTCTGGTCGCAGTTCAGTGGAGATGCCTCCTACCGCGAGCGGGCCATTCGGACTTTGAATTGGGCTGGCTATATGGCCTGCGAGGATGGAACCGTCACAGTGGGTGTGGACCGACCGGATTATTACAACCAGTGTTGGTTTACCGACGGCTATTTTGATTATGTTCCACATTTCATCGACTGTTTGGCTGTCATCCCCGAGTTGGCACCAACCGATGCGGATCATCTCTTGGCGTCCAGTTCTGTGGTCAAGCACATCGAGTATCACCCCGGGCGTATCTGGTGCAAGACATTTGACCAGGATGGTTGGCTGAAATTCAAGTTGAGTTTTTCTCCATCTCGTGTTCGCTGCGGAAACGCATTTTTAGCACAGAAATCCTCCAGTGACGATCAGAAAGGTTGGTCGTTTATCCCTGAAGAACAGGTCCTTCAAATCCATCACCAGGAGGCTGATATCGAAATATTTGGTGACAACCTTTGAGTTACAGAGTAAGGTATCTGCGCCCTTTGAAATTGAGAGGGTATAACAAAATTTTTGTACGTCCATCTTAAAGGAGGAGAAATGTCACGTAAGTTGTTCGTAGTAGTAAGTGTTTTGCTTGTGCTCTCGATGTCTTTGGCAGCTTGTGCCAAAGTAGCACCGACCGCCGCACCGACTGCCGAGCCAATGGCCGAACCGACCGCTGCCCCGGCTACCGAGGTTCCTGTTGTTAATCCAATGGAAGCATTGATCGAAGCAGCCCAGACTGAAGGCACACTGGTCTCTTATGGTTTACCCGATGACTGGGTGAACTATGGCGGCATGTGGACCCTCATGTCCGACAAGTATGGCATTACCCATGCCGATACTGACATGTCCAGCGGCGAAATTCTGGCTGCCTTGAAAGCAGAAGCTGCTGCTCCTGTTGCCGATATCACTGATCTCGGCTTTGGTTTCGCGCAGGTAGTGAATGATGAAGGCCTCTCACAACCCTACAAGAACCTGTACTGGGAAGAGATCCCCGATTACGCCAAGGATCCCGATGGACGCTGGTCAGCCGCTTATTGGGGTGCCATCGCCTTCACGGTCAACACTGACCTTGTCGCAAACGTCCCCATGTCTTGGGCAGATCTTCTCAAACCCGAATATGCCGATACTATCTGCATGAAAGACCCACGCGAATCTGCAACAGCCAACATGGTTGTTTTGGCTGCCGCGTTTGCAAATGGTGGAGATGAAACCAATCCTCAGCCTGGTGTCGATTTCTTCCAACAGCTGACCACCTTGGGCCAACTGCGCGCCCTCGCACCCAGCACCGACAATATTCAGAAAGGTGAATGCCCGATCTCATTGTTCTGGGATTTTGACGGCCTTTCCAAGAAAGAAAGCCTGCCTGAGATGAACCTGGCCGTTGTCATCCCCAGTGATGGCACCGTCGCCGGTTTGTACATCCAGTTCATCACCGCTGGAGCCCCGCACGTCAACGCCGCCAAGTTGATGATCGAAACCGAGTACTCTGATGAAGGTCAGTTGGCTTACGCTGCTGGCTTTGTGCACCCCATTCGCACCAGTGTTGTCATCCCTGACGAACTGAAAGCGAAATTCCCGGCCGAGGAATCTTACAGTGTTGTGAAATTCCCGCAGGATTTCGTTGCTTTGGCTGCCGCTGCCACTACCATCTCTGATGGTTGGAACACCATCGCTCCCTAAAATAGTAATTGTTTCAACTCCGGGGCAGGGGAAACCCTGCCCCGGTAGGACAAAAGTTTTTATACATTTTTCTGCAATTATTGATCTTCATTCAAATGAAATAGATATGGTTTTGTTGCAATACTTGGAACAGTAGTAACAAAAAGTGCATAATTAACTCGGATTGGAAAATGATGGATCTTCTTTTAGCGCTTGATGTGGGTACAACTTCAGTAAAGGTTGGTTTATTCCAACCTGATGGTTATTGTTTAGCCCTTGCTTTACAGGAATACGCTCTTATCTCACATTCCCCTGAACAGGCGGAGCTTGATCCAAATACGTATTGGGACGCAGCCTGCAAGATAATTCGCGAGGTGCTCACAAAGGCAAAAGTGGATCCGGCCACTGTTAAAGGCTTGGCCGTATCCAGCCAGGGAGAGACGACCATCGCATTGGATTCGGAAGGGAATCCCCTGCGCAATGCCCTGGTCTGGTTGGATAACAGGGCCGTTCAACAGGCTGAAAAACTCAAAGCCATGCTTGGCGACGGGGTGTACGAACGTACGGGTATCCCGGATGTGATCGCAACCTGGCCAGCTTGCAAGATTTTGTGGATTAAGGAAAACGAGCCGCAAGTCTTTGCCAAAGCTGAGAAGTTCTTGCTGGTACAGGATTACCTGGTACAGCGGCTTTGCGGTCAATTTGTCAGCGATGGCTCGATTAGTTGTACGACCTTATACTATGATATTATCGCTCAGGCGTGGTGGTCTGAAGTGCTTGAGGCTGTGGGTATTAAAGAAATCCAGCTGCCAAAATTGTTGCCAGTAGGCGGAATCGCCGGCTACTTAACCGCCTGCGCTGCAGCAGAACTCGGTTTGACTGTTCAAACAAAGGTCGTTCTTGGTGGTATGGATCAAGCGGTTGGCGCAATTGGTGCCGGTAACATTGGCTCGGGAGTGGTTTCTGAAACCACCGGGGCTGCTTTGGCCATTCAGGCCAGCATCCCCGATCCGATGATCGATCAGACAAAACAAACTCCGGTTTATGTTCACAGCATTCCGAATGTATACCTTTTTGTCCCTGTTTGTCCAACGGCAGGGATGGCGTATAAATGGTTCAAAGATAATTTTGGTGTGGACTTAACAACTCAGGCTGAAACTGAGCAAACCAACACTTACGAGTTGCTTAACCGGATGGCAGAAATGGTTCCACCCGGAAGTGACGGCCTTGTGATGCTTCCCCACTTGATGGGAGCGTTCAGCCCGGAAAGCAATCCGTCTGCCAGGGGAGTCTTTTGCGGTTTTTCGTTGCACCACGGTCGCGGACATTTTGTGCGCGCCATTCAGGAAGGAGTGGCCTTTATGTTGCGGCGCAACCTGGAACTGATCGAAAAATCAGGTGTTATTATTAAGGAAGTTCGCACCACCGGTGGGGGATCGCGCGGAAGATTATGGAACCAGATCAAAGCCGATGTGTGCAATCGCCCGTTTATGACCCTCGAGAACGAAGATACCGCCCTGATCGGCGATGCGATCCTGGCTGGGGTGGCTTGTGGAATATTCTCTTCCGTCGCGGATGGCGTGAAGCGTATGGTACGTTTGCGTGATCGGATCTTGCCAGATGACCACGTGGCTGAATATGAAACCGCTTATCAGCGTTACTGTGACCTCGATCGCACTCTGGTAAATTACTTTAAGAATCAATACTAATTTCGTCCAAACAAGGAGAAGAAAATGAAACCAAAAATTGGCGTACTGGTAATGGCCTTACTCGAAGATGATTACAATAAAACAGCCCACGTGCGGCCCATGGCACAAAAAGCTGCAGACCGTATCGGTGCGATATTGGCAGAGTACGGTGAAACCGTTTGCCCCAAGCTGGTTGAAAACGAAGAGCAGGC
>CAZRHZ010000117.1:0-7856 GCA_964599995.1 uncultured Anaerolinea sp.
TTATTTAACCAATCCCCTCATCAATACCCACACGCACTGGCGAGCGGAGTGAGACAGTGTCGAGTGTACAGGCGCTAAAACACGCGTTCGCCCCCTACGGGGAAGGTAAATCCCGTTGTACGAAAGGTATGCTACGCGAGCCTTTTCAAGGGGCTACGCGCGGGGCACTATTGATTCTGCTGAAGCCAGGCTCACTGGGGGAGAAGGGGGAGGCGAACAATCATTTTTGTGCCTTGTTGAAATTGTGATTCCACTGCGATAGTTCCTCCATTGATATTTAGCAAAGCCTTCACAATTGCCAGTCCAAGACCGCTGCCTGGGAAGGAGGCTGCATTCCGGCCGCGGTGGAAACGTTCGAACAGATTCGGTAGATCTTCAGGTGGAATACCAATGCCGGTATCCGTGATCGTTAACACAGCATCCCTCTCCTCACAGAATAAACTGATTTTGATCGAACCTCCAACTGGAGTGAACTTGAGCGAATTCTCAAACAAGTTGGTTATCACTTGTTGTAGATGGTGAAAATTTCCCTTCACAATAACTCGAGCTTCAGGAAGAATCAGAGAAAAATTTCTGCCAGCCTGTTCTGTACGTGAGGCCAATTGTTCGTTCATTTCTCCAAGTAACACTCCCAGGTCGAGAGGACCAGCTTCTGATTTTAGTTGACTTGCTTCCAATCGGGAGAGGTTGAGTAGACCGCTGACCAATCCTTCCAAACGAAGGCTTTGTTCCTTTGCCCGTTCAAGAAAGAGCGTGCGGCGTGAGGAATCCGTTTCGTCTGCCGCCAATTCAAGATTCGTGTGTAATGCTGTCAGCGGGGTATGCAATTCGTGGGCTGCATCAGCCACGAAGGCTTGCAGGGTAGAAACCGTATCCTCCACTTGCTGGGCCATACAATTGAAAGAATGCGCCAAGGTTTGGAACTCAGTGACAGGGTTCTTTTCCAACATATTCACGCGAGCTGAAAGGTCACCGCTCTCCATCTTTTGGGTTGCATCGTTCAATGCCAGCACGGGACGGGTGAACCGGCGGCTGGTAAACCAACCGGCCAGGGTTGCCAGGAGTACTGCAATTATTCCTGCCCCCGCACAAGCTATGCTGACTGCCTGAATGATTACGAGCCCATACGCAGGGCCACGAGAGATCTCTATGGTACCGAGAGAATTATTCAACAGCAGGTTGACTACCTGGTGTGAGCGGTAGTAGGTGTCAAACTCGAAGGGTACTGCCATTGTGGTCATGCTATCGTCAACGGGAACGGCCGCCCCGGCTACGATTGGACTGACTTCTTCTGAACAACCCCCAATTTCGGGATCACAGGTCGCTATTCCGGTGGATTCGACGCCGAAATCACCGATAACACCGAGAGAAAACCACACTTCATCTTGCGATGGATCAGCAATTGAGATAATCTCAGTAGGATCTGGTTCGTCAGTATCTGCTAATACAACACCTAGTGTGTTTAGAACACGAATTCTGGTTTGAGAGAAAAATGCCAAACCTTCGAGGGTATTTTGCAGCGTTTCAGAAGACGAATTCATTGTAAGAAGTTGTTCCACTGTCGGTTGTATAGAAAATGCGTTTTCAAGCATATAATCGCGTTCACGTTGGGTATAATAACCCTTCAAAACCAAGAGCATCATTGAACCCAATGACAAGGCAGCCAGCAGAGTTATGGCCGCATAACTAATTGGCAAACGCCAACGAATAGAATTGAGTTTCATACGACTCTCCATGTCCTTAAGCCTAATCTATCCAGCTGCCCTGTCAAGGGGAATCCTTTCTACTCTTGATTCTCAAAGCTCATCGGATTGGTGAAAACGATCACATCAGCGATCACCCGATCGCCCACTTTACGACCCCATACCTCAACAAATGCCTGGGGTGTGATGTTTTCAAGCGAGCTTAGTTCGACCACCTGTTGGATGCTCTCAACTTCATTTTGCAGTTGGTCCCATGAAGTCACGTCAGCATAGATCAGGGTGTTTTTACTGGCGACGATTTCCACCTTGGGATTACTGGTGGTAGATTCACCAGATCCTGACCCACTTTCATCTCCACCAATCACACTGACAGCGACACCACCACCCTCCGCGCTCATCGAGAATTCCTCGACAAAGATCGTATTATCCTTTCGTTCTGCAAAGGTGCCGATCACTTCAGCCTCAGTGGTTGGAATTTCTGGGGCAGGTTCCAAAATAATGGAGTTCGACAGTACACTACCAATGCCATTGCCAAATGGGAACATCAACCCCGTTCCCTGCCCATTGAGCAGGCGTCCTGCGAAGAAAGCTGCCGCAACGAGGATAAGTACACCAGCTGCAATCCCAACGATCAGGAAAGCCTTCTTTTTTGGTTTTTTTTCTTCGATAACAGGTTGCAGATTTTCATTCATCTTATTTCTCCTTCTAAATAGATCGTTGTAATCCGGCAATTAAGATCCTGGTCTATTCGTAACGCAGGGCTTCTATTGGATCAAGGCGTGCAGCCCGCAGGGCAGGGTAAAGACCAAAGACAACACCGGTGATCAGGGCTACGCCAAAGGCCAGTGGAATGCTGCCGGGTAAAAGCAAGGCCACCCCCTGGTTTAACGCAGCCGCAAGCGGGATCATCAGGATCCCGGCGACTACTCCGATGATTCCACCTGCCAAACTGATCAGAACGGCTTCAAGCAGGAACTGGAAAACCACATCGCGGCTGCGCGCCCCAACGGCCATGCGTACACCGATTTCACGCGTACGTTCTGTCACACTGACGAGCATCACATTCATGATGCCGATCCCGCCCACGACCAGTGAGATGGACGCCAGGGCAGCTAGAAGCAAAGAAAATGTTTTTGCTGCCTCTTGTTGTTGACCGAGAATATCTTTGCGGGTGGTCATGTCGAAATCGTCAGTATATTCACCGGTTTCATCCGGTTGGATGTTATGCCGCTGGCGAAGGTAGGCAGTGATCTGAACTTTCGCTTCATCGATCTGATTGGCATCCGTCACATGAACGATCATATAGATCGATGGTTCCTCCTCATAAAACTCCTGAATCACGGTACTGACTGGCATCATCAGGGCTTCATTGGGATTCGATTGGTACATTTCATTCACATCCATGCTCTTCATTTCTGCCAATACGCCGATCACAAGGCAGCGTGTCCGTTCCACCCAGATGGTCTCTCCGATCGGATTGTCACCCTGGAACAGGTCAAGTGCGGTGGTGTAACCGAGCACACATACTTGAGCGCCTGCCAAAACTTCACCGGTGGTGAAAAATCGTCCCTCGCTGATGAATGATTCACCCGAAAGAAGTTCTCCATCCGGCAAGTCTACAGGAGCAACATTTTTTACCTTTACCAAATTCTCAAGGGCATCCGCGGTGACTCCGTTGGCGGCGATTTCGACAGTGTTCCTGCCGAAACGCGCTCGGACATTTTTTCCCACGGACATCTCGACGCGCTCAACCAAAGAGGCAGCGTCAGCCATATTCAACCCGTCTTGATAGGTCAACTTCTCACCCACAAGTTCGTACTGGTTATCCTGCATGCTGTAATGCTGCATCACCTGAATTTGATTAGCTCCCATAAACTGGAAAGACGAGTCAACAGCCGCACGCGCCCCGTTGCCTAAAGCCAACATGGCAATGACCGAGGCTACTCCAATCACCACACCAAGCATGGTCAACGTTGCGCGCAATTTGTTCGCCGCCACATTTCGCCAGGCAGTGCGCAGCAGGTCAAGCGGGGTCATGGAGTCTTCCTTTCTCATGGAGTACACCATCACGCATCGTGCAAACGCGGTCAGCATGACCAGCAATCTCGGCATCATGAGTTACCATGACAATGGTGGCTCCTTCGGCATGCAATTCATCCAGCAGGCACATGATCTCAGTCCCGGTAATGCTATCGAGATTACCAGTTGGTTCATCTGCCAGCAAAACTGCTGGTTGGGTAACCAAGGCACGGGCGATCGCCACACGCTGACGTTCGCCGCCGGATAATTCATTGGGGAGGTGGTGAGAGCGCTTTTCCAATCCCACGCGAGCCATGGCAGCGGCCGCTCTGCGGCGTTGTTCGGAAACACTGACTCTACCTTGTGAGTACATCAATGGTAGAGAGACGTTCTCCCAGGCGGAGAGACGCGGAAGAAGATTGAAACTCTGGAAGATGAAACCAATCCGCTGTCCGCGAACTTCAGCCAGGATGTCACGGCGAAGTGTGGAAGTCTTTAATCCCTCCAACCAGTATTCTCCTTGTGTGGGCCTATCGAGACAACCCAGCAAGTGAAGCAAGGTGGATTTTCCGCTACCAGAGGTGCCCATCAGTGCGAGAAATTCTCCGGCACGAACAGTGAGGTTGATCCCTCGCAGGGCGTGGACCGTGGTACTACCCATTTCATATGAACGCATCAACCCTTCAGTGCGAATGACCGGCTCTGAGGTCCTGAGCCTATCCTTTGCGTTTTTTGTGGTCTTGGTCATTTCGCCACCACCTGTTCGCCTTCATCCAAACCGGAAACGATCTCGATATATACATCCCCACGCAGACCGAGGTTGATCTCGCGTTCCTCGCTGGTGATCCCATTCCACACCTTGACAATGGCGGTTTCACCTGAAGAGGCACGTACCAGTGCACGTGGCAGGCATAATACCTGCTGTCGTTGGGCGATGATGATCGCTGAGTCCACGGTCATGCCTTCCACAAGATGCTCCGGGATTCGGTCCAGGGTGACGTAAACGTAATAGGTTGGACGATCACTGGAGGTGCGTTGTGGTACCACGCGATCCACTGTGCCAGTCACTTCTTGGTCCGGCAGGGCATCAAAAAAGAGTTCCACTTGTTGCCCGACAGAAACGTAAGGGTAATCTTCTTCCAGGATCGTGACTCGGGCTACCAAAGCATTCGGATTGACAAGTATGATGATCTCGCTTCCAGAAGAGAGTTCATCATTGGCATGAGCTTTCACTTCCACGACGATGCCGTCAACCGGCGAATTCATGACCGCACCAGTTGTTTCTCCTTGTTTGAACATGTTTTCAAGAAGAGTCAGCGTTTCTTGGGCTTGCATCAATTTGCCTTTTGCGATTGCCACTTCAGCATTTGAGATGGCAACTTCGGTGTCATCTGAATCGCTGGTAAGCCATTTCAGGCTTGCTGCAATTTGGTTGCGTTCATGTTTGGTTTTAAACAGGTTTTCCATTGCCGCGAGCCGGATTGGATCAGTTTCAGAAAGTTTGGCCGCTTGGGTGTATTCGGTCTGAGCTTGTTGATAGCGGTCTTCGGCTGCTGCTAATAGTATCTGGGCACGCTCGATGGTTAGATCATCAGAGCGGGGATATCCCAAGGCGTATCGGGTTGCTTCAACTTTCTCAAGTGCCACCTGGGCATTTACGACATCCAGTTGTGCTTGGGCAATCGCAAGAGCGACATCTCCTGCTGAAATCCGCGCCAGTGAGTCGCCTGCGGCAACTTGCTCGCCTGGTTGAACCAGTATCTCTTCAACCCTGCCCGCGATTGGAAGACGAAGGATGATTTCTTCCGTATTGAACACCATTCCTGGTGCAGTGACTGTTTGCATTACATCACAGGTGGTTGCTTCGATCGTACTGGGGGTTTCCGGTATTACCGGAGTATTCTGTTGGCTGCTACGAAACCCGATATAGCCGGCTCCGAGGATGATGACAACCCCCAGAATGATTCCAACAATGATCCAAACTCGTTTCATAATTCACTCCTTTTCGTTATATGTGTCTGACAAGAAGGAGTGTAACAAGCGTGGATTACGATGAGATTATGAAGAGATTAAGGTTCCTTAATCAGGAATGGACCGGTTTCTCACCCCATCAGCCGGTAGCCGATCCCGGGTACTGTTAGAAGGAGCGCAGGACGTTCCGGATCGGTTTCGATCTTTTCACGCAGATGGCGAATATGAACATTGACCGTTTTTTCACTATCCAGATCTGGGCTGTGTCCCCATACAGAATCTACGATCTGAGCCCGACTGAGTGCCTGGCCTTGATGACGCGCCAGATATACCAAAAGCCGATATTCGATCGGTGTCAGGGTTAAGTTCTTTCCGGCTCGAGTGACTTGACCGCAAGTTTGGTCTATCGACAACTCGCCGACCATGAGGAGATCGGCATTGGCAATGGACAGGTCTCCATAAGACCGGCGCAGTTGTGCATGAACACGCGATACCAATTCACGAAGGCCAAAAGGCTTCGTCATGTAGTCATCAGCCCCCATCTCTAAACCAAGCACTTTATCCATTTCATCATCCTGGGCTGTCAGGATCAAGATCGGCTGCCGCAAGCCTGCTTGACGCATGCGGCGGCAAAAGTCAAAGCCGGACCCATCTGGCAAGCGCACATCCAGGATGATCAAGTGCGGAGAGTTCCTGACTGCACGTTCTACTCCTTGCGCTCCGGTTGTCTCCCAGGTCACTTCATACCCTTCGCGTTCCAGACCGGCGCTCAAACTTTGAGCGACGGCAGGATCATCTTCAATGAGAAGAATATGGCTATTGGTATTCATATCAAACGGAGTATATCATGATAAGGATTGAGAAAAATTGAACAAGGAGAGTTCAAAAACCTCTTGTCAGAAATAGTTTCGGGATATATCTTTTTTTTGGGGAAATGTTCATTTACTCTGATAGTTGAACTGTTTACTCTCTCGTTTTCTCCAAAAGCGCTAAACGATCGCATAAAAGGTAATTCGCCGCGAATGCTCTTTTCGTCATTACTCCTCATTACGATGCAGTTGCCATCACGTGGTACAGGCACGGTTTTCGGGGGAATGCACCCTCACGGTATAAAAAAACACGGGTTCGTCTCACAAGGGTGTGAAAAGCCCCGTTGCCCTTCAAAGATTATCCCTACTGGGCGGGCGACACAGCTCCTGGTTGTGGATGCACCTTGTTCAATGGGTTGAATTCTTCAGCCACTTTTTCGCAGATTCCAAATCTGTGAAAACCTTTGCCTGCCAGCCTCGGTTGTGGCAAACCGTTTCATAGAAAAGCACATTCTTGTTGGCAGCGGGGTCTTTGGATTCGACCAATCCCAATTTATAAGAGCGGGTAACTTTATGTTTTTCATATTCATCGGGTATGTTGTAGATTTTTGCCATGGTTGTGTTAGCGCTGGTAATCAACGAGCAATCCACCAGGATCTTGTTACACTCATGCTGCATGGAAAGCGCAACTGCTTCTTTGGTTTTGAGCAAAAACTCGTTGAAATCAAATCTTCCTTCAGCGCCAATAAAAATGATCCCATCGTCTTCAAGGTAGGAGAGTGTATACTTCATTTTTCCTCAAGAGTTACAACTGATAAAGGTGGATACGGTTAATGTTTGTATGTAGTATAAGAAAAATTTTGTGAATATACAATTGTCTAAATCAAATCCCTAAACAAAAAAACGGTCTTGAAATGATTCTCACACAAAGGGTAACACATCCAACGAACCCTGCTCCTCTCATCCACTTTGATCCTTTTGACCGGCTGCGCCGCACCGATTGCCATTAAGGGTTTTGATCATCAAAGCGGGCAGCGTTGATCTTCTCGATGTCGATCTTTTTCATCTCCAGCATGGCATTAAAGGCACGTTTGGCCGCATCGCTATCTGGATCGCTGAGCGCTTCTACTAAAGCAGTTGGTGTGATCTGCCAGGAGACACCCCATTTGTCCTTGCACCAGCCGCACATACTCTCCTCACCGCCGTTGCCGACGATCGCGTTCCAGTAGCGATCCGTCTCAGCCTGGTCGGCTGTCGACACCTGAAACGAGAAGGCCTCGCTCTGCTTAAAGGCGGGACCGCCATTGAGTCCGAGGCAGGGGATGCCCATCACGCTAAACTCGACCGTCAGCAC
>CAZRHZ010000118.1:0-4599 GCA_964599995.1 uncultured Anaerolinea sp.
AGGCATTGCGCCGCAAAGCCCAGGTCTATCTGGATACTGTCAGGCCGCTGAAAGCATCAAGCTTGCTTGAAGAAGCCATCAGTCTGCTTGAGCCCCAACAGTATCCCGAACTGGTGGCCACCTTGCTGGATCAACTGGCGGAGAATAAGTTGAACCAGGGCAAACCTGAAGAAGCCAAAGAGCTGCATAAAGAAGCCCAAATCCTGTATACCGAATCAGACCCCAATGACATTTATCTTGAAGCCCGAGCCATGCTCAGAACAGGCGAGCTCGAAGAGGGCGTCGCCTTGCTTGAATCTGCCATGCAGGATCAGGAAAGTTCGCAGATTGAAAGACCGCAGCGCTTTCATCGCGAAATGCCTTTGCTGCTTTCATTGATCTATCTGATGCTGGGGGATTATCAACGTGGTGAAAAATACGCGCGCCAGGGAATTGAGACCGGCCGCCAGCTTGACTCTCCTTTTGTTGAAGCCGTGGGATTGATGAGGATGGGGCACGCCTATCAGCTATATCCTCAGGTACCCTGGCTGCAAAACCGGCTGCAGAAAGCCGAGGAGTTTTACCTCAAAGCCATCGAGCTGGTAAAACCCTTTAACGTCATGCGGGTTCAGGTGGAACCGCTTTGGGGTCTTTGCCGTTATCATGGCTATCTGGGTAACATTGAAGAAGCCAAGAAATATGCCCAACTGGCATTGGAGATCGCAGAATCCTCAGGTGATTTCTGGTTTGTGGCTCTCATCCACACCACCCTTGGAATGTCCTTCGCCCTGGCACACATGCATGCAGAAGCGGAGGAACGTCTGCAAAAAGCGATGGAGGTCTTTCCCAAAGTTGGAGATAAATTCGGAGAATCCTCCGCGGCTTGCGCGTTCACGCTCAATCTTTGGCTTCAGGGCAAGACTGACGAAGCGTTAAGAAGTTTCGCGAAGATCGCCCCGGTTTTAAGGGAAAACGATCAGGGTTTGATTTTGACGCGGCCCACACATTTGGGAATTCAGGACCCCCAAGTATACATCCCGTTACTGATCGAAGCATTACAAAAGGGGATCGAGAAAGATTGGGTTGGCAGCCTGCTCAAAAAGATGAACCTTGAGAACGTCGATTTTCATCCGGGTTACGGCCTCGACATCCGTTGTCTCGGACCATTCCAGGTTTGGCGCGGATCGAACCTGGTCACAACTAAGGAATGGCAAAGAGACAAGGCCAGGCAGTTATTCCAATTTTTGGTCAATCATCGCGGCAAATGGTTCACGCGCGAACAGATCGCTGACCGTCTCTGGCCGTTGGTCGACGCGGATGCCACCGCGCAGAATCTCAAAGTCGCTTTCAACGCGCTCAATCGAGCTCTTGAGCCCAATCGTCCAATCGGCAAGAACCCGTTTTTCATCATCCGCCATGAGAACATGATCGGTCTCAACCCCGCCGCTCAGATCAGGCTCGACACGGATGATTTCGCCACCCTGTGTGAATCCTCGGGCGAAGAGGAGAAACGCGCCGGCCTTTCCATCTACGTGGGTGAATACCTGAGTGATACCATCGATGATTTTGCCATCAACGATACACGCGAGCAGTTACGTGAAAAGTACATTTCAACTTCCATTGAACTGGGAAACACTTACTATGAAAGTGCACGCATCGACGAGGCGATCAAGACCAGCCACGGCATACTGTCCATCGATCCGTGCAATGAACGCGCGTTCCGCTTGTTGATGAAATGCCACGCGTCGCGCGGCAGCCGCACCGCGATCAACGCCGTCTACCAGCGCTGCTGCACCGCTCTCAAAGAAGAAATGGATATCGAACCCTCTGAAGAAACCACCCGCTTGTGGAAATCTCTGACCCAATAACAAAAGACTGGCGAAGCGCTCTCACCAGTCTTTGTTGATCTTCTAAGGTTCTACTCTTTTTTAGGTTCCGGTTGAACCAGCTTCCTTAATTTTTCCCAGCCGTCGTTCCAGTTTTTGCGCCAGCCATTTTTCCGCAACTGATACGTGCCCACAATCCCGTAGGGGATGAAAAGCACAAAGATGACATAGATGGCGCCCAAGATGAAGCTTGCGCCTTCGCCAATAAACCTGCGCAGTCCAAAATCGAGCAGTTTGTATACGAACGCGCCAAAAATGGCACCACTCAATGTTCCGACACCGCCGATCAGGACGATCAACAAACCCGTCACAGTGAAACCCAACCCCGCAACGCTCGGGATCACCGCGGGTTGGTAGAGGGCGTGCAGCATGCCCGCAATGGCTGCTGTAAATGAGGAGATCAGCATCGCCACGATCTTGAATTTGGCCGTGTTGAAACCCAACATCTTGGCGCGGTCTTCATTCTCCCGAATGGCCACGCACACCCTGCCCGTCGGGGATTTCACAAATTGCTTGTACAAAATGTACATCAGCACCACGATCAAGAGGGCAATGGCGTAGAAACGCAGTTTCTCAGAGGCTGGACTGATAAAATCAGGCACCGTGTAACCCTGCAAGCCGACGTCCGAGCCCGTGTATTTGGAAAGATCGGTGGAAATAATCACAATATGAAAGACCGTTGCCATGCCCAATGTGACCAGCGCGAAAGTAATGCCCTTCACGCGCGGCAGCACCAGGCTGAACAACAGCGCTTGCACCACCGCCAGAACGACAATCAATCCAAGGATGGCCAGGAATGGAAGATGGGTCAGTTTGAGCAGCATGCCGGTCATGTAGGCTGCTGAAGCAAAGAACATGGCATGCCCGAAGGAAAGCAAACCGGTGATGCCAAACAAGAGGTCATAACTCATGGCAAACAACGCCAGGATCAGGATCTCGATCCCCACCCCTTGAATGAATTTGGAGTAACTTCCTTCATTGTTCCATACTGTCAAAGGGGAAGAACCCTCTAACAGACCAACGATAAATGGCAGCACCAGCATCACTACAAAAAAGATCCAGATCGAACGGTACTCCCGGAAGAAAGAGAATGATGTCTTTTTCATTGCTAATCCTTTTTGCCCATCAACCCACCGGGGAGGAAGAGCAGCACGATCACCATCAGGAACACGGTAGAAGCCGGCACCAACGGTGGAGAAGGTTTGAACACGATGTCGGTAAATGGGATCGCGATCCCGATCTGACCATACTTGATGATGAACTGCTGCACCACACCCACCAGGAATGAACCAAGCGCGGCGCCAGGGTAACTGGTCAAGCCGCCGATGGCCAGCGCGATCAGTGCGGAGGTCAACAGGCTGTCACCCATATTGGTGCTTAATCCGTTGGAGGGAGCTGCCAGAATGCCCCCGAAAGTGGCCAGCCCCACACCAAGCGCGAACACCAGGGTGAAGACCCGGCGCACGTTGATGCCCAGCGCTTCGACCATTTGACGGTCTTGCACGCCGGCGCGGATCACCATGCCCAGACGGGTCTTTTTCAGCAAGATCCAGACCGTAACCAGGACAAAGATACCGATCAGGGGAATGATAATCTCGTCATAAACCCTGATGCGTCCGTCAAAAAATTGGATCGTTGAACAATGGTTCTGCCACCAGGCGGTGAAGTTTACCGCCGGGCAGCCATCACCAGATTGATTCACGATCGAGGGTTTCGGCATGGTGAATCCTGGCCTGCCCCAAATGGCCTGCACCATCTCAAGACCGATGGCGCTCAATCCGAGTGTTAACATCAACTGGTAGATCGGCCGGCTGTAGAGGGGCCGGATCAGCGTGGTCTCCATCGTGGCTCCCAAACCCACCCCTGAAAGGATCGCCACCAGAATGGCAATGATGAACAGCCAGGTGGAATCGATGGCTGAAAGCCATTCAGTGATCGGTGTGTTGAAAACAACACATAATACCGAGGCAGTGATCAGGACCGCGAAGAACAGCGGGCTTTTCCAGGAGATCTTTGAAGAAGAATTCGATTCACTTCCAATCAAGGAGATCCCAAAAGCGGCCAGACTGCTTCCAAAGAGCAGACCCAGAATGGCGAGCAGCGGAGAGATCTTATCAAACGCGAGATGCTCAAGCGGCATTCGCATTTCCTGATCGGCGAAGAAGGAGTAAGTGACCGGGCTTTTGTTATAGATTTTCAAATCCCAAATCGCGATCGGATATCGTTTGAGGACCAAAACTGCCAGGACGATACCTATGCCGATCAGCCCCCAGGCCAGGATTTTGCGACCCGTCGAATGCAACTTCACCTTGCCAGCCAGGAATTTCCAGACACTCATCAAGGTCAACCCCGATAGTAAAAGAGCAGCTGGCGCAAGCAAATCAACGAACGTGTCAGGCCGGATGAAAACAGTCCAGCCGATGTACGCGCCGATCATATACATGGTGCCGTGCGCAAGATTCAGCACATCCAGCAAACCGAAGATCAAGGAAAAACCCGACGCGACCAGAAAAACCACCGAACCAGCGGAGAGACTGCGCAGCAATGTAATTGAAAAATCTTGAGTGCTCATCCCGCGAGAAGCCGTCCAAAAGAAGACGATAAGCAGCAACGCGGTGATCAATAATGCAGTATTTTTTCGAATAAATGTTTTCATACTTATCACCTATGCCGCGCCCAGGTACTTTTGGATGGTGGTTTTATCGGCCATCAGATCTTGCATCTTGCCGGATTT
>CAZRHZ010000118.1:4699-7847 GCA_964599995.1 uncultured Anaerolinea sp.
GCCGTTCAGCGATCTTCAGGTTCTCTTCAACAGACAGATCCCGAAAGATCGCGCGGTGTTCCGGAACAAATCCGATGCCCATGGCAGCGATCTCATAGGGAGGTTTTCCTTGCACTTCGACGCCGTTGAAAAGGACTTTTCCCTGCTTGACGGATGCCAAACCCAGGATGGATTTCAACGTTGTGGTTTTTCCGGCACCGTTCCTGCCCAACAGCGCAGTGATCGAACCTTGGGGAACCATCACATCCACACCCTGTAGAATATGGAATTGCCCGATGAAAGTATGAATGTTCTGTACCTCAAGAATATTGCTCATTTAAACCTCGTGCATTCGCCAAAATGATGGGTTTCATGGATGCCGTCTGTTTACAGTTCATACAGACCACCCAGATAAGCTGTTTGAACGTCCTTGTTTTGTTTGATCTGATCTGGTGTTCCTTCAGCCAGTTTCTTGCCCAGGTTCATCACGGTGATGGTGTCAGAGATACTCATAACCACATTCATGTTATGTTCCACAAGGATCACCGTTTTATCGCCCGTTCGTTTCACTTCCTGGATCAAATGGATCAATTCAGGCACCTGTTCGGCGGCCATTCCGGCAGTAGGCTCATCGAGCAGCAATACCTGCGGGTCAGGCGCCAGGATCATCCCGAGTTCAAGCTTGCGCTGATCACCATGCGGCAGGAACCGCGCCAGCATTCCTTCTTTGCCGGTCAATCCCACCGTCTCAATGATCTTTAGCGCATTTTCTTCACATTTTTTCAACCGTGAGGCGTCTATTAAGAAATTAAAATTCCCTTTTTCCAAAGCCTGTGACGCCAGACGAATATTTTCAAAAACCGAGAGATTTGGGAATACATTCGTGATCTGAAAAGACCGGCCGATACCAATATGGATCATGCGATGGATTGGATGACCGGTAATGTCGTTTCCGTTGTAAAACACTTTACCACTGGTTGGTTTGATATTACCGCTCAGGAGGTTGAAAAGGGTCGTTTTGCCTGCTCCGTTGGGGCCAATGATCGCGTGTAGGGTGTTGCGGCGAATCTGCAGGCTGACATCATCCACTGCGGCCAGTGCGCCAAAATACTTGACCAGGTTTTGCGTCTCAAAAATATTGTCATTTGCCATCTTGAATTCAACCTCAACCGAAAAAGAGTCTCTTGCAACGATAGTTTCCCTAAAGGTCTTGCGACCTTTAGGGAAACCTGGAAGTTACATTAATTAATTACCAGATAATGTGCCGTATGGCAATTCACCACAACGATCCTTCAAAGCTTCAGGAAGCAAGCATGGGGGCTCAGGTCGGGTGGTTTCGACATAGGAATAGTAATTCTGGGTGGCGTCGGTGAGATTCTCGAGTTTCAGAATGTACATATCCTGGATGGCCACGTGGTCTTCAGGTCGAATGTAGACGGTGCCTTTCGGGCCTTCGAATTCAAGGCCTTCCATGGCGGCAACCAGTGCTGCGCTGCTCACGTCACCGTTGGTGGCCTTGATGGCTTCAACGATCATGATGGCTGCGTTCATTCCATCCGCATCGAACAGGTCAGGATACACGCCGTAGCGGGCAACTTCCTGCTCCACGAGGAAATCGTTGATCGCGTTGTCAGGAGCGGCATAGTGGTAGATGATACCGTTGGTGGAGCCAATGGCATCCTGGTACCAAAGGGGCATCAACACGTTGTCGATGAAGGTGGCTGCGAGAGCCATCTGGTCATTCAGACCTTGTTCAACAGCGGCCTTGGCCAGCGCGGGGAATCCGGATCCAGCCCAGGTCACGATGTAAGCTTCTGCATCCGTGCTCTTCATTGTATCCACATAGGAAGTGAAATCAGTGGTGTCAGCGGGAGCAAATACATCATCAGCCACGAAGGTAGCGCCAGCCAATCCGCAAGCATCGCGGAAGGCATCAGCAGAGCCGTGACCAAACGCATAATCAGGGGCAATCTGAACTAACTTGGTGTAGTTATTGACCAAATAAGTACATTCATTGATCGCGTCCTGATAGTTGTTGCGGCTGGTGCGGAAGGTGTATTCATTGAAGTTCACGCCCGTGATATCGTTGGCCGCAGCGGGTGCGACGATCAACGGGATCTGATTCTGGGCGGCGATGCCCTGCAAAACAGCCGTGTTGGCAGATGAAGCGGTTCCAACCAGGAAATCGACCTGTTGAACTTCGATCAGTTCATTGGCGATCGTGGTTGTATTCTCGGCATTGCCGGCATCATCACGCACGTAAACAACGATCTCACAGCCTTCAAGTGTGAAGGTGTTTTCCTGAGTGACTGCAAAGTCAAATTTATCGCCAGCGCTGCCTGCGGCTCCGGTCGCATATTCCATGCCGAGCATGAAGGAGCGCGGCATCATAACGCCGTAGATGGCCAGTGCGCCGGTCAGGTCAGTGATCAGACCCACTTTAACCGGTTCAGCGCAAACCAATCCAGCCGGTTCGGTGGGAGCGGCAGTCGGGGCTTCGGTGGCGACTGGAGCTTCAGTAACGACTGGGGCTTCGGTGGGAGCGGCAGTGGGGGTTGCGCATGCGCTCAACACAAAAGCCAGGATGATGATCACACTCATAACGATTGAAACTTTTTTCATTTTTCTCTCCTCTTTCTTGTTTTTTGAACAAAAAGGTTTCTCAGTAAAATTAGGTTTGCAGAATCCGATTGCACCTCCTTGATTATATGATCTCGCAGATTGCTCTATTCAGAAACCAGAAGAACAACCTGGCCCGTGATGATTTGATTCTTGTTTTGATCGTAACAATCTGCCTTAAAGGTGGCTAAATGCTTCTGTGAATCCAGACCGATCACTTCAATGACCACCAGAATTGGTTCGTTAATGCGTAATGGTGCGAGAAATTCAAATTGCGTGCTGATAAATTGTGAAGGCTTGTTAAAGATCCGGTTTCTCAAGATCCCGCTGATGATTCCGGTCATCAGAAATTGAGAATGATATTCACTGCGGTCTTGTTCAGAGGTTTTGCTGGAAACCACGATCGCTTTGGGCAGATTGTCGCCGATCAACCCGGCAAACAAGGCCGCTTCGCCTTCCGTGATCACCTTCGCGAAGGTTTCCTGTAAACCGATGAAGAGCCCTGGTTGATCCAGATTGGCGCTCATGCGACCACCTCGCAATGTTTGAG
>CAZRHZ010000119.1:0-7794 GCA_964599995.1 uncultured Anaerolinea sp.
CCACCACATCGGGCAATTGGCTTTTGGTTTGGATCAAGGCTTGTTCAGCCGAAACGGCTTCAGCCACCACCTCAATGGCTGGTTCGTCCGCCAGGAGTGCCTTCAATCCCGTGCGTACCACCGCGTGATCATCAACGATCAGTACCCTAATGCTCATGAACAACTTCCTCGATTGGCATCACCAGCTTCACGACCGTGCCTTTGAGTTTTTCAGAATTAACCGTTAGATTGGCTCCCAGCAATCGGGCGCGGTCTCTCATATTCTTTAGACCGTATCCTTGCTCCGAGAATGGGTCGATGCCCTCCCCAAAATCGCGGACCTCCAGAACCAGACGGTTGTCTTGGCAATTCACCGCGACCTCAATTTTTTCCGACCTGGAATGTCGGATGGCGTTTGAGATGGCTTCTCCAGCCAACGCGCTGATGTGTCTGGTTTGATCGACCGTGAGCGGTGGAATCCTCTGATTGTCCCAGAAAGTATCCACATGAATATACCGTTGTGCCTCCTCAATCTTTGGCTGCAATGCTCCGATCAGGTCGACCGAGGTAAGCTCGGGTTTATGTTGGGGTAAAAACCCGCGCAACTGGCTGATGGCTTGATTGATGGCGTCGATCAACTGCTCGACTTCCTGTTTTTGTCCATCAGCAACGTGCCGTTTCAAAGATTGCGCCAACAGCCCCGATGCGTATACTTGCTGTAACGCGCCATCATGCAGATCCCGCGCGATCCTCTCCCGTTCATTGTTAATAACCTGTCTTTCTTCCATGTTGCGGATCAATTCATCGGTTTCATAATCAAATATTTCAAGGGCGCGGATGATCGAATATAAAAGGATCAAACAAGCGATCGCCCGGTAGAATTGCACGGGAGCGATCAATGCTTTTTCAAACATGGACGTGTTAATGACCGAGGCTGGAAAGAAAGTTGTCTTGGGAACAAACCAGCCGGCCAGAACCCCGTAGGCTGATAGTGCTCCCGCAGCAACCCTGATGACATTGTCAATCACAGGCAGCTTAAGCGGTTTTACTTGCGATCTCTGCTGGTGGATCAACCCTGTAACCGCGAAGGCAGAACCTGGTACACAGATAATGTAACGTGCGCAGGCATTGGCGAACGTGCTCCACTCATCCAGACTGGTCATGAAAGTAAAACCAAGGATGAATGGCCCGACCAACCAAACCAGAAATGCCAGGATGGGTAGAAAACGGATGAAACTGAAGCCTTTGCGATAAGGCCGCAGCATCACGACACCAAATTGAAACAAGAGCGTGAAAGACACCGCGATGATGATCTGATGAATAATGGAGATGACCGTCAGATATTGTGCGCCGATCACATCCAGGAGGATTGGAAAAAACAGATATCCCCATTCATAGGCACTGTGCACAAGGCCAAATGCGCCCAACCACGGTAAACTTTTGGTCAGGATCAATCTCGAATAATGCCTGGATTGGAGAAGGATGGTCAAGCCAATGGTAAAGAATAACAACCCATAGATGAACCAGAATAAATCCCGAAATTCAAAGAAAAATGTCCGAACACTTTCCGCCATATCAACTCTCTTCTTCTTGGCTGGCTGCCATATCCAACGTTCACGCCCCTGGCGTAAGAGTTTATTATTGAACGGATAATGCGGGCCTTACCTGTAATAGATGCAGAAAAATGCTCTCAGATGTGCAAGTTCGCTTTTTTCTTTCCCGAAAAGATCATCTGATATATCCATAATAGCAGACTTATTAGAAGCAGTATCATGCAAAAAGTAATGAAAATCCATTTCAACGGCGTAAAGAGGGGTGCCAGAAAAAGTGCCCATGGATGAACTGTGGGGTATCCGGCCATGACCACAGACGCGCTGATGTTTTCGCCAAAATCCAATAACATGCCTGCCAGCGGCAGTAAATTCAACATGCGCCAGGCAGACTCCACTTTAATGGTCTTCATTAACAAAAAACTGCTCGAAGTGAGCAGAAAAAATGTATACACGAACGGAAAAATCAAGTCGAAAGTCCAACGTGCCTGCACATAGGCTGAGCGACCTTCTTCATCATACACCTCGGCCATCTGAAGCAAGGTGTTGCGGTCATAAAAAAAGCTGGTATCCGGGCTGCCCATGCCGTGTGAATAGCTCTCCACCGAAGCATTTTGGGCCGGCAGGGTCAAAGCGCTGAAGGCTAGAAAGGCGATTACGCCAATAACCGCGACCCAACCGGATGATACCTGATAGAAGAAGCCCGCAAGTTTTTTCACGCGTCGTCCTTATTTGACCAGATTTTGGGCGAAATGGATGAAAGCCTCAACATCTGCAAAATTACTTACCAATCCCGTCGAAATGCGCACCGCCCCAGATGCCTTGCCGTCAATGCACAGGCGGAATTCATCATAGCTCAAGCGCTGCTCGTGATCCGGCCGGTTGAAACAAGAAGACAGTTCCACTGACGAGATACCCAATGCCACCTCTCCCGCTCCAGGGTTGCAAAAACAGCCGGTACGCAGAGAGACGTCTTCGCAGTTGGCTCGTTCTTCGATCCAGCGGTGATCCACCACCCGGCCGGAGTCATCCACGAAGTTCAAGGCAATGGCCCCACCGCGCTCTTTCGTGTCGAGAGGACCGTAAAATTTCACCAGGGGTTTACCGTTCGGGTGCCTGATCTCCATCAGGTTCTTGAGCAGCCAGCCGGTCAGACAAAGCACCCGTTCATGCACCATCGGGATACCGATCGATTGAAGATGTTTCAACCCGATCTCCACCGCCGGGATGTTCAAATAATCCAGAGTCCCGTCCTCAAAAGCCATGGGGGCTTCCGCCAGATAATGTTTTTCACCCTGCACGGAGGCCACGGTGATGGTGCCTCCCGCGAACCAGGGACGGTGCAGTTTGCTGAGCGTCTTACGTCGCGCAATCAGCGCTCCCACCCCGGTGGGATATCCAAACATCTTGTAAAAGGAAATGGGAACGAAATCAGGTTTGATCGCGCTCAGATCCAGCACGTTGGTGGGAGTGAACGCCGCAACATCCAGCAGCACATCCCAGCCTTGATCATGAGCTGCTTCTACCCATTTCAGCGGGTGTTGCACCGCTGAGAAATTGGATTGTGCCGGAAAAGCGAAGAGATGGTTGCCCGCGCCATGAGGTTTGGCCAGAAAATCCAGCAAACGCTGCTCATCGGCCCTCATTTCTGGCGGTAGCACAGGCACGTAGGTCACTTCAGCGCCTTTTGCCAGCGCGTATTCCCGGATCCCATTCACGGAATTGTGATTGTCAAAGGTCAGCAGATACTGGCTTCCTTTGCAAAAAGGATACGACTCACCGACCAGCTTCAGCGATCCGCTGGCGTTGGAGGTAAAGATGACCACATATTCATCGGGGTCAGCGTGAAAGTACTTCAACACCGCTGCGCGCGAAGATTCGACCAGTTCCGTTGAATAGCGCGAAGAAGGGTTGGTTGAATGCGGATTGCCAAACACGCCCTTGAGTAAAAGGTCTTGGTGAGCCTTGACCTGTGACTCGGCATACAATCCACCACCTGTATAGTCCAGGTAAACCTGGCCAGATTCCTCCAGCCTTCGATAATCACGTTGGCGCAAGTCGTCGATGGCGCTGGTGGTCAAGTATTGGGGAAATTCTTTAATAAAAGCTTCAAATCGCGTAGGGTTCATATGAGTATTAAACCATAAAATGCGCCAGTGATTACCTGCCAAAGCATGTGATTTGTCACTCTTGTACCCTGTGGAATTCCATATTTATCAACTTCATCTGCACAATTTCTGCACATTTGAAGTGTATCGTTTGGGTTATCTCACACGCAAGGAGATAAATATGCCTTATTGGGTTCACAAACGAATTCTATTGGTAGGTGGTTTGCTGACTGCGATCATGCTACTGGCAGGCTGTTCTGATCAGACAACGATCGAAACAGGGTACGTTGCCGAAACAACCATCACCGAAACAGTTGAATCATCAGGATCGATCGAAGCCAAACAACTGGCCACGTTATCTTGGGCGACCAGCGGGAATGTTGAGAAGATCAACGTTGAAACGAACAGCCTGGTTGCCAGTGGGGACGAGTTGATGACCCTGGATCCCACCTCGGTCTCGATTGATGTGCTTCAAGCCATCACCACGTTAATCGACGCCAAACAGGAACTGGAAGACGCAAAACATTCAAAAACTGAATTGGCAAAGGCTGAAGTGGCTCTGGTCTCAGCACAACAGGTCTATAACGACGCCTTGATCGAATACAACCAGTTGGATGAACCCGTGGGAAGCGCAGAATACATTGCGGTTCTTCAAAGTGCATACCTCTCGGCTCAAAACTCCACCGAGCGCGCCCTCAAGGATTATTTCGGGGCGCAGGAAGCCGCGGAAGGCAGCGTGAAACGCACCTCTGCAGAAGCCAGGCTGGCTCAGGCCAGGATCAACGAGAACGATGCGCTGATCCGGCTGAACCATTTCAGCAATCCGCCTGACGAGATCACCGCGAGCACCGTCACAGCTGCCTTCAATCTGGCAAAAGCGCAGTTGGATGCCGCCCAGATCGCCTATGACGCGCTTAAAGACGGCAACAGCGCCCTGGTCGACAGCGCGCAAGCCGCCGTAGACGCCGCACAGGCCACCGTCAACAAAATATCCATCACCGCTCCATTTGATGGTGAAGTGGTGGTGGTCTATTCGCAGGTCGGAGACGTCGTTTCAACTCAAACCAAAGCCCTCATTCTGGTCGACCGTTCAAAATTGACCGTGGATGTCTTGGTGGAGGAAGCCGATATCTATCAGGTCGAGATCGGCAACAAGGCCAGCGTATCGATCGACACCCTCGGCATCAACACCACGGGCAAGGTAATTCGCGTCAATCCGATCGGCATCGTGTCCGGCGGTGTGGTGAATTACTATGTCACCGTTGAACTGGATGAAGCCAATCCCGATATTTTAATCGGCACAACCGCCACGGTGGTGATCACCACCGGTGAGCCCTGCGCGGCACTGTATGTGCCCGTTGGCGCGGTGCTGATGGATGACCAGGGCGAATACGTAACCCGCATTCAGAACGACGGCACGACCGAACGGGTGGCAGTGGTGACCGGTGATATTGCCGACGGATACGTCGTGGTGACCGGTGACCTTCAAAAAGGCCAATCGATTCAGATTTTCACAACCACAACCTCTGATTCCAGCTCTACTTCATCACAGGGTGGCAGAGGAAGCTTATTTGGCTTTGGCAGAATCTTTGGAAATTAACTCACGAGGGTAACAACAATTTCTCGTGCTGTCGTTGGAAGGTTGAATGAAATCTCGAACACTTTTTTAGGAGAAAATCATGTTAAGCAAAGAACGTTCACTAAAATCAGTTATCCTGCCAGTAATACTAATCGTTTTGATCGCCTCAGGTTGTTCCAGTCAGACCAGCACTGTTTCAGGTTCAGGCGTTGGATATGTGACTGAAACCACCATGACCGACACCGTGGAATCTTCAGGTTCGGTGAGTGCCAAACAGCTTGCCACGCTTTCGTGGGGAACGAGCGGCAACATCCTCGAGATCAACGTGGAGACCAACCAACAGGTGGCCAGCGGTGACGTGCTCATGAAATTGGATTCACAAACCGCTCCGACCGAGGTGATCGAGGCCATTTCCACCCTGGTCACTGCGGAGCAGAATTTGGCGATCGCCAAAGAATCCAAGACGGACCTGGCTGAGGCTGAAGTGGCCTTGAACACTGCCCAACAGGCTTACTATGAAGCTTTAGGGTATTCCTACACGCTTGACAAACCAGTCGGTTCGGAGGATTACAACGCAATCTTGCGCGCCAACGTGGTCAAGGCGCAAGAAACCGTCGATTCTGCGGAGGAAGTATATGAAGGGTACGACAGCCTGCAGGATACCGACACTCGCAAAGTGAACGCTCGTGCTGCATTGGCTGAAGCCCGTATCGCGCTTGAACAAGCTGAATCCATTTATGCTTACTACACCAACACTCCCAACGCCATGGACGCGGCTGAGATCACCGCAAACCTGAATCTGGCCACGGCGCAACTGGAAGACGCCCAGCGCACCTACGATCAGATCAAGAATGGTGACAATACAGACGCCATCACCACAGCCCAAGCCGCCGTCGATTCTGCCCAGGCCACCGTCAACAAACTCAGCATCATCGCTCCGTTTGACGGAGAGGTGGCCGTGATCTATTCACAGATCGGTGATGTGGTTTCCTCAGGTACACAAGCCCTTGTTCTCGTGGACCGCACCAAAATGTATGTGGACGTGTCTGTAGATGAAACCTCCATCTCACGTGTGCAGGTGGGTGACGCGGCCGAGATCACTTTTGACGCGTTAGGGATCACCACCACTGGTAAAGTAACCCTGATCGACCCGATCGGCACTTCTTCCTCCGGCGTGGTCAATTACACCGTGCGCGTCGAGCTTGACAAGACCGATCCCGCCATCCTGATTGGTGCCACCGCTTCTGTGGTGATCACCACTGGCGATCCCCAGAGTGTGCTCTTCGTTCCAGTTAGCGCAGTGTTGAGCGATGCGCAGGGCGAATATGTGATGCGCGTGAACAATGACGGTTCCACTGAACGTGTAACGGTAGTCAGCGGCGAGATCTATGACGACACCGTTGTAGTGGTGGGTGACCTGCAAAATGGACAGGCGGTTCAGCTTTATACCACCACATCAGATTCCGCTGATGAAGAACAAAGTGGCAATATCTTGAAAGGTGGAGATGTCATGCCTGGTGGTGAAATTCCAAGCGGTGGCGGTGAAATGCCTTCCGGTGGCGGCCAACCCCCCAGTGGCGGCGGCCAGGTACCCTAGATCTTAATCTACCTCGGAAACAGAGGATCGAAAATGATAGAAGCTAAAGAAATATCCAAAATATATAAGGTTGGCGATGACGAGGTCCGTGCCTTGAACGGTGTCAATCTGGTGATCCATGATGGAGAGATGGTCTCCATCATGGGGCCCTCCGGATCGGGAAAAAGCACCCTCATGGCCATCCTTGGATGCCTCGACACCCCCACCAGCGGCGAATACTTCGTGGACGAACAACCGGCCGCCAAACTGAAAGAGGACCAGCTCGCCAACCTGCGCGCCCACAAGATCGGTTTCGTGTTCCAGCAGTTCAATCTGCTGCCGCGAACCACCGCGCTTGAAAATGTGATGCTCCCCCTCACCTATGATGGAACCAAGGTGAAAGATCGCATCGCCAGAGCCAAGGAAGCGTTGGAGATCGTCGGATTGAAAGACCGCATGAACCATCATTCCAACCAGCTTTCAGGCGGTCAGCAGCAGCGCGTGGCCATCGCGCGCGCCCTTGTCAACAACCCGGCCATCTTACTGGCAGATGAACCAACCGGCAATCTGGATAGCAAGACCGGCGCGGAGATTATGATGCTCTTTCAAAAATTGCACGAAGAGAAACAGCAGACTGTCGTTTACGTGACCCACGATTCATTTGTGGCTCACCACACGAACAGGATTATCCACTTGATGGATGGCAAGGTACTGCGTGAGGAATCAGTCAAGGATCCCATCAAGGCGGGTACCCCGCGTCCGGATGAAACACCTTCAAACGGCAAGGGCTCCGAAGCCGGGGAGAAATAAAAATGAACATAATCAACAATTTCCGTATTGCGCTGCGGGCGCTGCGCGCCAACATGCTGCGTTCATCACTGACCGTGCTGGGCATCGTCATCGGTGTGGCTTCGGTGGTTGCCCTGTTATCGATTGGTAAGGGCGCCACCCAGGGCATCACTGACCAGGTGGAAGGCATGGGTACCAATCTGGTAACTGTCT
>CAZRHZ010000120.1:0-2635 GCA_964599995.1 uncultured Anaerolinea sp.
TGGACGTGATGATCCATCCCGTGGCCTGGGCAGGTTGGGCTGGCTTGTTGGTCACTTCACTCAACCTGATTCCTGCGGGTCAACTGGATGGCGGTCACGTTTTCCATCTGCTCTTCGGTACCAAAGGAGCTAGAAAAGCGCTGCCCATCATTATTGTCGTCCTGGCTGGTATGGGATTCTTCTGGTCTGGCTGGTGGCTGTGGGCGGGGTTGATCTTCCTCTTCGGTCGCTCCTACGCGGAGCCCCTCGATCAGATCACCGAACTGGATACGCCGCGCAAGATCCTCGGCATCATCACCTTCATCGTGTTCATTCTCACCTTTACCCCCATCCCTATTACTTTAATGAGCGTATAAGTTTCAGGTCTGGCAATTGAGCGTGGGTATCTTCTCTCCCTGCAGGGTGAAATATTGCCGCATCACCTGAACGGTCAGACACACATGTGCAGGGTAGATGAAAACCAGGGCGCCCACCGCAATCTGATCAAATTCGCTTCCCGGAACATATAGAATGCCGTGCTCCTGCGACAGGCGGTCGACCCTTGCCCCCGGGATGGGTTGCCCCCAGCGCTCGCCGTTTTGCAGCGCGGGCAGGCCGTAGGATATTTTTCCATCCACCAATAGGGTATCCTTTGACAAATGGATGGCGCCTCCGTACAGCACAACTTCACGTCGTTCGGGGTGTTTGGCCACCACCGGGCAGGCCAGCGCCATGCTGATATCTATATAAGCGCAGGCTCCCGCTGCGGCTTGTTGGGCGTCGTAAAACACAAAATTTCCTGGTCTGATCTCATCCATCCCCGACCAGTCGCTGCACAGGGTCGCGCCGGGCGTATCGCCCACTGAGATCTTCAAGCCGCGCATCCCGTCTGCCTGCAATTGGCCTCGGATCTGGTTCAACCGCTCCACACCCTCGCGGAACACGCGCTTCACATCTTCTTTTCCATCCGCGTGGTAAGTGTGCCCCGAATGGGTCAACAATCCCGCCAGGCTCAGGCGCGGATTCTCGCTGACCTTATCACATAAACTCTTGACCGTTTTCAGATCTTGCCAGTCCACGCCGGTTCGTCCATTGCCAACATCCACCTTGATCCAAACCGACAATCTGGCTCGCAGGTTCTTCGCGAGAGCCAGCAGCGCCTCAGCATTCTCAATCAACACTTCCAGATGGATGCGTTCGGCCAGCAGGTTGATGCGCTCCACCTGGCGCGGGTTCATGGAAAAAGCGATCAAAATATCCTTCCAGCCATGCTCCGCGAAATATTCCGCCATTTCCACAGAAGAAACGGTGATCTTTTGCACCCCTTCCGCACGGAACCACTCCCCCACCTGCGCGGATTGGTGCGTCTTGAAATGCGGGCGAAAGGTCACACCCTGGTTTTGGGCTTTTTGACACATGCGCTGGATGTTGGCACGCGTCACCGCTTCATCGATGAGCAAGGTCGGCTGGTCGATTTGATCTAAAAAAGTCATAGGGCCTCTCAAATAGTCGTGACGGTTCAGGGCAGCGCCGCGTAGTAAAGCTGGCTGCCATAGGCGAGGAACACCATTCTGGCGGGAGAAACCGCCACTGCGGTGAGAGTCAGCCGGTCAAGGTCGATCCCGTTGTCAGAACGCGGGTGCAGGATTTTCTGCAGATTCCGCTGCCAGCTGAAATGGAAGAGTGCCCTGGAGGTTGCGTCGAGCAAGTAGATGGAAGAATCCGGGGCGGCGGTCATGCGCATCTGAATGAAGTTGGCTTCAGGAAAAGTGATGGCCTCGGGCACCTGCCCCGTGCGCATGTCACCGTAAGGCGCGGGGTCCTGGCACTCGGTGAGCTTGTAATCTTTCATGTGGCTGTAGGTACATTCCACCATCTGCCCATTGCTGCGCAGAATGTAGAGCTCATCCCCGTTCACCTCGATATCGATCGCGTTGGTCACTTCGGGGATCTGGTTGTCAAAGAAAAGGGTCGGTTTGGTTTCGAACAGGATGCCGTTGCCTTCATAACGGTAGACTGCCCTACCGCCGCTATCAAGAATGTAGAGATAACCTTCTGAATACGAGAGGGAAGTCAATTGCATCCAGCCTTGATCAGGGGGTGTCAAAGAACTGGTCACCCCCGCGTCGCCGGGGATGCAGAATTCGATGTTGCCCGCTGCATCCACCGCCAGGAGCGTGGCCTTGAATGAATTGTTCACGTTGATGGGCACCATATCCACCAAATTGCCCAGCATGTTGAGCGGGTTATCCGGATTCGGTCCGCAATCGAAGGCTTCATCCAGTCTATAGCTGCTGCCTTCCATATAATAGCGCTGGACCTTGCCGCTCGTTTCATCGAGAAGATAAAGGTCGTTTACAGTGGCGGCCATCTGGACGATCTTCGCATCGCCTTCCAACCCACCCGGAATGACCTCCGTCATTTCGAGCCGCTGGATCCCCTCCAGAACATCCAGTTGCGCCTGAACCTGGCTGCGCAGGGCTTGCGAGCCCTCAGAACTGCCATACGATTCGGCCTTGTCCAGCCAGAAAATGGATTGTTGCAGGCTGGCCAGCCGCAGCGGCGGGTCGTTCAACTGGATTTCCGCCTGGGCGGCGTATTGCTGTGCCATTGAGAGGTTCTGATCGAATTCCTTGGTCCGTCCAGTTCGCATGTA
>CAZRHZ010000120.1:2735-7747 GCA_964599995.1 uncultured Anaerolinea sp.
CACGACGCCGCGGACGCTCTGCGATCACTCGCTCGGGTTGAACAATTTTGGGAGCGATGGATTGCTGTTGGTTCGGCATCACTCTGGTTTCAACCTGCGCTTCATCCCGCTTTAGGGGCTCTTCACGCGGAGGTTCCGTTACAACCACACTTGCAGGTTCAGTGGGTTGAACTGCATCAACAATCTTCTCAACAGTTTGAGGCTCACTCGAAACTGCCAGTTTCGTGGTTGCTTGAATTGGAGGAATGCTCATGCGGTTCAAGGTGGCGGGTTTGATCGATCCCTTGCCGATCGAAAAACGCAGCAGCGCGCACTGCACATCACCGGTAACTTGATTGAACAAACGCCTGTTGACCGCCTCGAGCGACAGCGGATTGCAGCCTGCGAAAGAGTCCGCTTTCCAAACGGACGGTGGCTGGCAGGTCATTACAAGGATGTCATTTTCTTTTACTTCCCGCTGAGAGAAACGGCAGGTCAACTTTTCATCCACTCCCAAACCACGCGAGGTATCCGGGTCGGTGAACTCCACCGACTCTTCCGCATTGGAAAAATAGGAGTGACCTGTACCCACGTTTACCGCGTAGAGGCTGTTGCGCCTGAGAACCGCCAGACTGAGGGCTGCGGTCAGGCGTGAACCTTCCTTAGCCCGTTTCAGGTTGCGCTGCAGCAGATCGCTGTTAAGTGCTTCCACCAACGTTTTCATCGCAAAGGTGGCCGTTCCGGCGATTTGGTAATAGGCCTCAGCCTTCTTTTGCAGCCAGGAAGTAAAACCGCTGACACCCTCAGCCCCACTCATATTCACCAGCAAGATCAAAAGATCGTTCTCTCGCCCGCGGGCGGTCTTGCGCGGTGGAGCAAGCGCGATCATCCCGGGGAGCGGGCCTTGATCTGTGTTGTTCACTGAATTGATGGGTAATAAATGAATATCGATCAAGCGCGTATCCTCAATAAGAGATCAGTACTTGGTTAATGGAAAACTCGTACCAAATATGGATACAAGAATGAGGCCAAAGTTGACCGACCGGAACGTTTGCAGGATGGTCTATAATTAATAGAAAAATAAGATTATCGAGGTGAAAAAATGGCAGCTTCGAACTCAGGTTACTTCTTGGGGAAGATCTACGACCCGAAAACCAACGCCCTCACCAGCGAAGCGGTGATGCTTGACCCTTCAAACCTGACCACTCACGCGGTGGTCACCGGCATGACCGGTTCTGGAAAGACCGGCCTGTGCATCGGGCTGCTCGAAGAAGCCGCCCTGCATGGCATCCCGGCCATCATCATCGATCCCAAGGGTGACCTGACCAACTTGCTGCTGCACTTCCCATCCTTGCTGCCCGCGGATTTTCAACCCTGGATCGACCCCGAAACCGCGCGCCAAAGCGGCAAGACCGTGGAGCAGATGGCGCTCGAAACCTCGGACCGCTGGAAGAAAGGCCTCGCCGATTGGGGTCTGGGCAGCGAACAGCTCAAGGCTCTGGGCGACAGTGCGGATTTTTCCATCTACACCCCGGGTTCGTCCTCGGGCATCTCCGTGAACATTCTATCCTCCTTCCAGGCACCTGAACTGGATTGGGAAACCAATGCCGAAGTGCTGCGCGAGCGCATCTCCAGCACCGTGACCGCCCTGCTTGGCTTGATCGGCATCAGCGACGTCGATCCCTTGCGTTCCAGAGAGCACATTCTACTCTCCAACCTGATCGAGACCGCCTGGGTCAACAAGCAATCCCTCACCCTGACCGATCTCATCCTGCAGGTGCAGACCCCTCCCATGGAGCGTCTGGGCGCGTTTCCGATGGAATCCTTCTTCCCCGAAAAGGATCGTTTTTCACTGGCGATCCTGCTCAATAACTTCCTGGCAGCGCCCTCTTTCCAGGTTTGGCAGCAAGGGCAGACCCTCGATATCGGTGAACTTCTTTACACAAAATCAGGCAAACCACGCCACTCCATTTTCTACCTGGCTCACCTGAGTGAAAATGAACGCATGTTCTTCGTCACCCTGCTCTTCGCCGCTGTTGAAACCTGGATGCGCAGTCAGCGTGGAACCGGCAACTTGCGCGCGCTGGTGTATTTCGACGAGATCATGGGCTACCTTCCCCCCGTGGCGAACCCTGCCTCAAAGACCGTGATGATGCGAATGCTCAAACAGGCGCGCGCCTTCGGTGTGGGTTTGGTGCTCGCCACCCAAAACCCCGTGGACGTGGATTACAAAGCCCTTTCCAACGCCGGCACGTGGATGATCGGTCGCCTTCAAACAGAGCAGGATAAACAGCGCCTGTTGGACGGCCTCACCTCCGCGGGTGGCAGCACCAACGTGGCCACCTTCGATAAATTGATCTCCGGTCTGCAGAAACGCGTTTTCCTCTTCCACAGCATCTACAAGTCGGGTCCGGTCACGTTTTCTACGCGTTGGGCCTTGAACTACCTCGCGGGACCCATGACCCGCGACCAGATTCCGTTGGCCAACCAGTTGGTTGGTGCAGGTTCCGCTGTCAGGGCATCTGCAACTGAACCAACGGCTGTCACCACAAAAACCACACCAGGCAGCATAAAAGCCGGTGAGGTGACCGCCAGCCGTCCCGCCATCGCGGGCAGCGTGGCGGAGTATTTCATGCCTGCCAGCACAGGTTTCAGTGAAGCCGCATCCGCTGCCGGTCTGCCCTCCAGCTTAAGTTCCAAAGGTATTGTTTACAAGGCTGCCCTGCTGCTGCAATCCGAGGTACGTTATCTTTCACGCCAGTACAATGTGGATTACGCCAAAAAGGTCACCGCCATCCTCGAAAATCCCGGCAGCGGCTTGATCAAATGGGAAAACCAAACCGCTTCGACCGTGGAACCCAATAAACTGGAGGCCCAACCCCTGCCAAAATCACAGTTCCACCCGGTGGCAGTCTGGTTGAACGACGCTAAAAAGGTAGCTGACATCCAAAAAGATTTCTCCGAGTGGATCTATCGCAGCGGCTCGATCAAACTCAAAGCCAATACCGCCTTAAAGGTTTACGCTTCACCCCAAAGCTCCCAGGCTGATTTTCACAAGCTATGTAGCGATGCTGCCAAAAAGATGGCTGAGGCTGACGTAGCTAAAGTGGAAAGCACCTATACCACCAAGATCGCAGCACTGGAGCGCAAGATCGACGCACAGGAACTGGACGTGAAAGCCGCAGAGAGCCAGGTCAACCAGCGCAACCTTGAGGGCCTGGCCACGGGGGGTGCGGCGGTCCTCGGCATGTTGACCGGCCGCAAACGCAGTCTTTCAAGCACCATGTCAAAGGTGCGCATGGCTTCGGCCGCAAAAGACAAAAAGGTCGCCGAGGAGCAAGACTTGAAAGCGCTGCAGGAACAATTGCAGGAACTCACAAAGCAAAAAGAGGCGGCACTGGCTGAAGCGTCTGAAAAATGGGCTGAGTTGGCTTCGCAGATCACCGAGATCTCCATCACCCCCGCCAAGAGCGATATTTTTTCAGAGATCTTCGGTGTCGCATGGCTGCCCTATTACCAAACAGAAAACGCCGGTAATCCGGTGGAAATCCCGGCTTATCAATAGACGATTGGTTGTCTCTTTCAAAGGGTGAACTCAAGAGGTTCACCCTTTTTGTTCGTATTATGACATTCAACACTAGTACTATTAGGATAATTTGGATATAATTTGTATTAATCAACCTACAAAAGATGGTTCATTTGAACCTAGAAGTAAAAACCAAATATTTGTACTATTTTGATAAGGAGGTTAATGAAAAAGGCACTGTTTGGTCCGATCAATATGGAAGATGCGCCGATGACGAAAGCGTTGTTTGGAAGTTCAAAATTTAGCTGGTTATGGTTGATCGTTCGCTTATACGTTGGCTATCAATGGTTAACTGCCAGTCTGCACAAACTAAGTAGTCCGGCATGGATGCAGACGGGCGAAGCTCTCAAGGGTTACTGGATGAATGCAGTGGCGATTCCCTCTGCTCCAGATAAACCCGCTGTATATTTTGACTGGTACCGCAGTTTTCTGCAATCCATGTTGGACGGACAGTCATATATATGGTTCGCCAAATTGGTGGCCATCGGTGAGTTCTTGATCGGTATTGCATTGATTTTAGGAATTTTCGTTGGTGTGGCCGCTTTCTTTGGCGCTTTTATGAACCTTAATTTTATGCTTGCGGGCAGTTTGAGTTCCGGACCGATCTTGTTAGTCCTCGAAGTCTTGCTCATCATCGCATGGAAAACTGCCGGTTACTATGGTTTGGATCGCTTCTTCTTCAAATTTATCGGTGCTCCCTGGAAACCTGGTGTTTGGCTTCAAAAGAAGACGGCGTGACAGACGATTATCGGTAAATCGTAGAAAGGAAGGTAAATGGGATTATTGGTGACAAAGAAGTTAGCGGTACAAACTCATTATTGGTGGTTTACTGGTAGAGACAAGTTAGTGGTAGAGACGACGAAATCGGCATCTTAATCAAGGTGCCGATTTCGTTTTAAGTATCCCGGTCAAGCAAATGATGGTTGATGGCATAAGCCGCGATCTCGATCCGGTTGCGCAGATGTAATTTTGACAAGATATTGCTAATATAATTGCGAACGGTGATCTCAGACAGCCCTAATGTGTCTGCGATCTCTTTATTACTATCGCCCTTCGCCGTCAGGCTCATCACCTGCACTTCACGCTGAGACAGGTTCTCGAACGCGCTTTCGTCAAGCACTTTTCTCATTTCTTTAAATCGGTTAACCATTACCGCTGTGGTCTGGGTGTCAAATGCCATTTCGCCCTGATACGCTGCTTTGATCGCCCGGATCAACTCCTCGTTTCCCACCTGTTTGAGCACGTAACCAGACGCACCTGCCCGGATGGCTTGTTCAAGAAAGACATCACTGGCGTGCGAGGTCAACATCACCACACGTGTATTGGGATGCTGTTGGATGATCTCGCGGCAGGCCTCGATCCCGGTACGGTCAGGCAGTTGAATATCCAGTACCACCACATCGGGCAATTGGCTTTTGGTTTGGATCAAGGCTTGTTCAGCCGAAAC
>CAZRHZ010000121.1:0-3756 GCA_964599995.1 uncultured Anaerolinea sp.
GAAGTGCTGTTTACCCATCCCAAGGAAGAACGAACCAAGGCCTTTTTAAGCAAAGTGCTGTAAGTTAGATAAAAAGATCAAAACACCTGGGATTACTCCCGGGTGTTTTTTCTTGCTGCAACGAACAAAATTTTTTCCTATATGTGTCACTAAATTATTGTGGTTACTAATAATAATGTATACTTTAAAAGTTTCAATCACAATCTCCACCAAGTTTGAATGATAATGATGTCAAAATTAAATGATTTTGAATCTCGGATTTATAAACTATTTATTAATAATCTGGAGAATCATGAAGAATCGGATTGCGATTGTTCTAATCACATGCTTGTTGTTTTTTTCTGCTTGCCAACCCCAACCGTCATCAACAGCCACTGAACCTATACCCTCCATGCTTCCTTTTCCCATCGGTATGATGATGGAAGAGGCCAAACTCTATTCCGGACCCGGAAATATTGTGTTTGACGAACTGGATAATCTCTCATCTGGAGAGTCTGTATACCTCTTGGGCCAATATGAGGATTTTATAAAAATCCAGACGATCGGCTCATCCCAGCAAGGTTTTGTATACAAAGAATTGCTTGATTCAGATTCTTCGACCCTACCCGTACTTGATGCAGTTGATGTACCCATGGAAACGCACGACCTGGTGACCGAGAATTGTATGGGACCATTTACTACGTTTGATGATAGTGGGCTTGCGATCATGCGTAGCCCTGGCTTGCCCGATGGAGGATCTTTTGGGATTCATGGTGGAATCACAACTTTAACCGATACAACTATTCTAAACCTCAATTTAGAAACCACTAGCAGTGGGCCGGGTAGTCTTTGGATTCAAGATTCACCTTCCATGGGCGAAGAGCCGGAATGGAGCCACCGAGTGTTGGAAATCAAGGTTGTTGACCATTTATATTCATTTAGGATTATGGATGGCACTGGGGGGGGAGGTTTTTATGACTATGATCTATTTCTTCCAGAGGGAGAATTACTTGTCGTTGAATTGATCGGAAAAACCGCTGAACGAATCCGATTTAAAGACTCAGAGGGTCTAGTTCTAATGGATTTAATTATCAATAGTCTCCAGTACAAAGCTGGTTTGAGCGCTACAGCATTGGCGGATGGTCTATTCCCTAATGGATCGATGAACATAACCTGCGCAGTGAGTACACCATCCGACCTGCTCTTTTTCCAGCGTGACATTCAGACCATTCCAGACGGACATTGGATCGAGACTACTCCTGATACAGATGAAAGTCTTCAACTACTTTCAAGTAAATTTGAAATTGACATGATGATGCCCATGGCAAACTGGCTGGGAGAACCTCATTATTTCGAAATCTACAAGCGCGATTTTGGTTTTGACATCCTGACAAACACATCCTCTCCTTGGTTTTGGGATGACATTGGAACGTATAATTTTGACTTCATGGACCAAATTGTTGCCTTTGACAAAGCCCAGGGTTGGAAGATGGCCTTCATCTTACATAACGAAGATGGGAACCTCCCTACGTCTCTATATAATAGTTCCTACACCCGCGAGGAATATATTGAGATCCTGCATGAATATGTCACAACAGTAGTAAGCCATTACCGGGATGATGTGTCGATCTGGATTATTGCTCCCGAGGCCGTGAGTTTTTATGTTGATCGTGGAGAAACCACGATTGATTTCTGGGCAGATCGCATCGGCATGGAATATATTGAAATGATGTTCCGTTGGGCTCGTGAAGCTGATCCAGACGGAATTTTGATGTGGGCGGATGGTGTTTATGCGGATACCGGAAATGAGCGTTTCGAACGACAATATCAAACTATGCTCAGTATGTTCGAGGATTACATGCAACGCGGAGTTCCGATTGATGCAATTGGTATTGGAGGATCATTCTACACAGCGGATTGGGTATCATTTCCATTCAATAAGGAGAGCTTGCTAAAAACTATCCGGGACTTCTCCCAATATGATATAGAAATTTATATTCCTGAGATTGAGATTGGCCTGATATATATGGAGGGGACGATCGAAGAGAGACGGAACGCCCAGGTTCAAATTTACCGGGACATTATGGATGCCTGCATCGAATCGGGGGTTTGCAGGGGCATTGGCATCTTCGGTGTCCGTGACATGGATATCGATTGGAACTGTCCTGAAGGGTATATCGACCCCTGCCCGAGCCAACCTGCTGAGCCACTATTATTTGATGGAGATTTCAATCCAAAACCTGCGTACTACGCAATTTTGGAAAGCCTTAAATCACATTGATTGGCTTGAATTTATTCATGAATTGCAATCACACAGTGCAAGAAGGTAGCAAGAATGGAAGCCATTGGAATGTTTCTTTAACATATGAGGAAAAGTATTTGTAGTGAATAAAGATGGAACTCCAGTCCGTTTCATTTTTCAAATATGTATTAATTAATTTAAAACCATAAACATGTCCAACCCATTATTCCGCTGTTTTAAAAGTGTTCTCAAAAATAATTGAGAGGACTAATTTTTAATAATGATAGGTCAATTAGATCGCATCAATCAATTCATTTCGAAGCAAAATAACACGCTCCTTGGGGCGTCGGTTCGAAGTAAATATATGGTGGCTGTTGCTCTCGCGATTCGGTAACTTAACAGGAACTTGCTCCGTTTAAAAGAATCGCAAAGCGGCCGATATTTATTCTACATTACTCCTGTCTGGATTTCAGACACTTTCTTGACGCAGCCCTGCGGCTGCTCTATAATTTGATATCCGATAACGCTCCATTAAAGGTTGTTGATGCCCATTATTACCCTGTTAACTGATTTTGGATTAAGCGACACCTTCATCGGAGTGATGAAGGGGGTGATCTGGTCGATCGCGCCTGAAGCGAAGATCGTTGATCTGACCCACCACATCCAGCCGCAGAACGTGCTTGAAGGCGCGCTGGCCATCGCGGAATCCGTGCCCTACTTCCCGGCCGGTAGCATCCACGTGTGCGTGGTGGACCCCGGTGTGGGCACGCAGCGCCGTCCGATGGCGGCCTTGATCGGCGGCCAGTACTTTGTTGGCCCTGACAACGGCCTGTTCACCCTGCTGATCGAGAAAGCCGCAGATTGGACCGAAGCGCCAGTCTATGTGGAACTGAACCAAAAACGTTATTGGTTACCCCAGGTCTCACAGAGTTTTCACGGGCGAGACATCTTTTCGCCAGTCGCCGCGCATCTGGCACGCGGTATCGCCCTGGAAGAATTGGGCAGCCCCTTTGCTGATCCAGAGGTCATCTCTATTCCAAAACCCGTCAAAACGGAGCGCGGCTGGCGCGGACAGGTGCTGCGCGCGGATCATTTCGGAAACCTGGTCACCAACCTCTCCCGGCAGCAACTTCCTGTTGACGGGGGGGTTATCCTTCATGTGAAAGGCGAATCCATTAACGGTATTGTTTCCACTTTTGGCAGCCGGCCGGCGGGCGACCTGATCGCCATGCTTGACTCGGGCGGGCACATTGCCATTTCTGTGGTCAACGGCAGCGCCGCGGACAAGCTGGGGGTCAAGGCGGGCGAACCTGTGGAACTCATTGCGGCGGCGGGGGCAGGCCAATGAGCGACCCCAAACCCCTGGTGATTGAAAATCTGAACTTTCGCTATCACAGCCGCGAAAGCCTGGCGATCAAGAACATCTCGCTGAGCGTCGAAGCCGGCCAGGTGCTGCTCATCGCTGGCGCCAGCGGCTGCGGCAAGACCACCCTGGCGCGCTGCATCAACGGTCTCATCCCGCGCAGTTACAAGGG
>CAZRHZ010000121.1:3856-5909 GCA_964599995.1 uncultured Anaerolinea sp.
TGATGGTCGAGCACCGCGTGGAAGACGTGTTGCGCATCTCACCTGAGAACGCCATCTTCATGATGGATGGCGAGATCAAGTATTACGGTCCCACCAGTGGTTTCGACCGCACGGTGGATTATCACGAGGTCAAACTACCAGCCGCCATGATCATGGAACGCGCCAAAGATGATCCGGCACCCGAACGGCTGACGGCCCTGCGCAAGAACTCGGTGGTTGGGGCGGGGGGCCAGATCGGTGAGCCGCTGGTCAAATTTGAGAACATCTCGTTCTGGTATGAAGAAAGCCACCCGGTGCTGCACGACGTCAACCTCACCATCCACCGCGGGGACGTCATCGCTGTGCTCGGGCCGAACGGAGCGGGTAAGACCACCCTGGTCAAGCACGCCATCGGTTTGCTCAAGCCCAAATCCGGCCGCATGATCGTGGAAGGCAAAGACAGCAAAGAAACCAGTGTGGCGCAAATCGCCCAAACGCTCGGATACGTGTTTCAGAGCCCAAGCCACATGCTTTTCGCACCCACCGTCGAGGAGGAACTGGCCTTTGGCCCAACCAACCTGAAGCACCCCGTTGACCAGATCAAAAGCGACGTGGCCAACGCGGTGAACATCGTCAACCTGGCTGGGCTCGAAAAATATCCTCCGCTGGCGCTTTCGTTTGGTCAGCAAAAACGCGTCAGCATCGCCTCCGTTTTGGCCATGCGCTCAAAGATCCTGGTGATGGACGAACCCACCGCCGGTCAGGATTATAAGAACTACCTGGGCTTCATGGATGCCATTTTGCAGTTGCCGGGTTTCGACGCCATTCTTTTCATCACTCACGACATCGACATGGCGGTCATCTATGCCAACCGCGTGCTGATGGTCAACGACGGCACGTTGGTTTGTGACGCCACTCCCGCCGAAGCCCTCAAGGATTTCGATTTTCTGCAGAAGAACCGCTTGATCCCCACCTCGCTGCTCAAGACCAACCTGGACCTTTTACCCAGGACAGGCAGGTTTTACAGCGCCGAGGAGTTGGCGCATGTGGTACAGTAATAGATAGGGTTTATCACCTGAAAGCGGTCAAACAGCAACGGTTTGCGGCTTTAAGGTGTTAAAAACAACAGGTACAGTCAGAATTAATTAGAGGAGGATCTTATGAAGAAATTGTTGTCTGTTGTTCTATCGCTTTTGGCCGTTTTGGCCTTCTTCTTTGGGGTCTGGCTGGTTGGTCGTTTGATCAATCCCAACCTCGATCTGGACGAAACCGCATTGCTGCGCTTCGTCTTTGTGGGCATTGGCCTCGTGATCGTGCTGGTAGTCTATCTACTGACCAGCAAGCACAAGATGTGGGAAGTCGGCACCCGCCAGGTGGTCTACATGGCCATCGGCGCGGCCTTGTTTGCCGTGTTCTCCTACCTCTTTAATGGCACCGTCTTCGTGGTGCCCTCGGTCAGCCAGGTTGCCCTGCGCCCCGCCATCGCCATCCCCATGTTCTTCGGCTATGCCTTTGGCCCGGTGGTGGGTTTCTTCACCGGCGCGGTTGGCAACATGTTCGGCGATGCCCTGACCGGTTTTGGCCTCTCCCCGCAGTGGAGTGTGGGCAACGGTTTGGTGGGCTTTATCGCTGGTTTGGTCTGGCTCTTTGCTGATAAGAAGAAGAGCATCAACGTGGTGCTGCTGGTCAGCGCCGTGCTGGCCGCCGCGGTGACCGTCTTCTACTTCCTGAAACCCGATACCGCCAACGCTATGTTCTACGATGTGGATAACGGCATCTTCGGCGACGCCACCATCTCCATGTTCGCTGGTGTTTCGGTGCTGGTAGGTCTGGCGCTGGTTTTGCTGGTGCGCTTCCTGTTCGGCAAGAACATCGATGTGGCCGCAGCGGTCACCTGGTCGATGCTGGGAAACATTTTGGGCATCGGCTTTGCCGCGGTCTCTGACATCTGGATCAACGGCTATTCCCCCGCGGTCGCCTTGATCGGTGAGTTCCTGCCCTCGGCTGGCCCGAACCTGATCTTCGCTGCCATCCTGGTTCCCATCCTGGTCGCGGCCTACGCTGCGGTTCAGAA
>CAZRHZ010000121.1:6009-7692 GCA_964599995.1 uncultured Anaerolinea sp.
AAAAAACACGATTCCCTGCTGCAGAGCTTTGACCCGCGCGCCTGGATCATCTTTTTCGGCTGCTTCTTGGCGTCCACTCTGTTCTTTTGGGATTTCCGCTACCTGTTGTTCTTCTTCAGCATTGCGCTCTTCAGCGTTTTTTCCTCCGGCATCCCGTGGAAGGATATGTCGAAAGCCTGGATCTTCATCATCGGCTTCATCCTCTTTTTCTCGATCTTGACCTTCCTGACCGGGCGCGGCGGCATGGAGCTTTACAACGAGGAACACTCCCTGGTTAAACTGGTGGCGGTCTTTAACATCTTTGGCTGGACGCCAACCCTGAACATTACCGCGGAACGCACCATGTTCGCCATGAGCATGCTGCTGCGCGTATTCAGCATCGCCAGTATGACCATTTTGATCCCTTATTCTCTCAACCCGGCCCATTACGGCATCACCTTCCGCGGATTGGGTCTACCCGATAAGATCGCCTACGGCATGGATCTCACCATGCGCTTCATCCCCACCTTCGGGCGCGATTTTACCCTCACCATGGACGCGCAAAAAGCGCGCGGATATGAGGTGGAAAAATTGAGCGGCGGCCTTTTCGCCCAGGTGAAAAAACTGGCACCCCTCATCGTGCCGGTCACCATCCACGCCATCGCGGGCAGCGAGGATATCATCGATGCCATGGATCTGCGCGCCTTTGGCGTCGGTCCGCGTACCTGGCTGGAGAAATTAAACTACCGCAAGCGCGACTATATATTGATTGCCATTGGGATCGTGATGCTGCTATTCTCAATTGCCCTATCGTTGTTGAGTTACGGCAAGTTCTGGGTGCCGGGGTTTCTGATCGGATAAGGAAAAGAGGTCGAACTTTGAAATGGGGGTAAGTGAAGGTTTAATTGGCAAGGGTAGTAAAAAAACGGATTGCGCGGAGCCACATAATCAAGGATTTGAAATGGGGGTTTTGTTTTGCTATACTGAAGAAGTAGTTCCACAACCTTACCTGTAGACAATTCAGCCATAACGCTTTCACATCGCATCCTTTCACCATAGGGCGTTTTCTCATATCTGAAAAGGATGTTCCATGACTGGAAAACGAAAAATGTCCCGTCGTGATTTTCTCAAGTTGGCCGGCATCGGCATCGGGGGAGTGATGTTGGGCTGCGCCAAGAGCGTGGAACTGACTTCCAATGGCGGGACACAAGCCGCTGATCTTCCAACAGGCGAAATCGCCGATCTCATTTTCTACAACGGCAAGGTGCACACAGTCGACGCACAAAACTCCATCGCGCAGGCCGTGGCGGTCAAGGGCGAGCGTATCCTGTACGTGGGCAATGACAGTGATGTCAGGCAGTTGGCTTCAGACGCCACCCAACAAATAAATCTAAAGGGCAGGGGGGTAACACCGGGCCTGATCGATCCGCACCTGCATTTTCGCGTCTGGGGGCTGCAGAACACCTATTACACGCCCTTCATGCCGCCCGAGGTCACCGACATCCCCAGCCTGCAGGCTGCGCTCAGAGAGGTTCTTGCCTCACTGGCACCGGGGACGTGGGTGATGGGTTATTACATTGGATTAAGCGACAAGCTCATCCCCACCGTCGAGGACCTGGATGCGGTCTCGCCGGATCATCCCGTCTTCATCATGCACATCGGCGGACACTGGGGCACCGCCAACAGCGCTGCCATGCAGATCGC
>CAZRHZ010000122.1:0-5026 GCA_964599995.1 uncultured Anaerolinea sp.
GGCAAAGGACCCTTCCGCTGGGTGGCTCTCTCGGGCGACCCCGAAGACATTTACCGCACCGACGAGGCCGTGGCGGCCCTCTTCCCCGAGGACCAACACTTGCAGCGCTGGCTCAAGATGGCGCGCGAACGCATTCCCTTCCAGGGACTACCCTCGCGCATCTGCTGGCTGGGCTACGGCGAACGCGCCAAAGCCGGCTTGAAATTCAACGAACTGGTCGCCAAAGGCATCGTCAAGGCGCCCATCGTCATCGGCCGGGATCACCTTGATGCCGGTTCGGTGGCATCCCCCAACCGTGAAACGGAAGGCATGCGCGACGGCACTGACGCCGTCAGCGACTGGCCGATCTTGAACGCTCTCATCAACACCGCCAACGGTGCCACCTGGGTTTCCTTCCATCACGGCGGCGGGGTGGGCATCGGCTTCAGCCAGCACGCCGGCATGGTCATCGTCGCGGACGGTACCCCCGAGGCCGCGCGCCGCCTGGAACGCGTGCTGACATGCGACCCCGGCATGGGCGTCGTCCGGCACGTGGATGCCGGTTACCCCGAGGCCATCGACGCAGCCAAAAAACGCGGCGTCAAGATTCCGATGCTGCGGGAGAATTAATTCTTGAAAAAAAGGCGTCTGCTCGGGTTCTCACTTGCCATCCTGGCTGGGTTGCTCCTTGGCCTGGTGTACGGCTGGTTCATCAACCCTCCGGGCGCTCGCAACACAACCCTTGATTCGCTGCGCAGCGATTACCAGGCAGACTACGTGCTCATGGTGGCTGAACGATACGCCGTTGACCGGGACGCCGCCGCAGCGCTGGTTTTTTTGGAGAAGATCGCACCCCGCGACCCATACGGCAGCGTGCGCTTGGCCATGGTCACCGGCCAGCAGTTGGGCTACTCCGCGGGCGAGATGCAGGCCTTGACCGATCTTGAAAACGCGCTGGTTTTGTCCTCTTCCGGCAGCAGCGAGGCGGCCCCATGACGCAGAACCGCGGATCGTGGTACCTCTTGACTGGCGCGCTGATCGGCCTAATGGCGGGTATCTTCCTGTCGCTGGTGGTCTTTCCTGTGCGTTATACAAACACCGACCCTTCCAGCCTGCGCGAAAAGGACCGCCGCGTTTACCGCGCCGTCATCGCCCAGGCTTATCTGGCTGAGGGCGACATCTTTCGCGCGCTTTCCCGCCTGGGTTTGATGCAAGAAGCCACCTCCCCAGAGATCATCGTCTCTCAGGCTCAGAACATGCTCGCCAAAGGCGAAAGTGAATCGGATGCTCGCGCGCTGGCCTTGATGGCGGCCGCCATGAACGCGCCCTCGTTAGCCGTCACCCCGCTGGCGCCGCTCACTCCCGTGGTTGTGGAGACCACCCAGCCTTCCGTCACAGACGACCCATCCACAACTGAAACCGCGTCTGCGCCAACTGCCACCCGCACCCCGGGTCCTACCAGCACCCCGCGTTCCACTCAAACCCCGCTTCCCACTGCCGGGCTGCCTTTCGCACTGGAGGGTGATCCGGTGGAGGTGTGCGATCCGCTGCCCGGTGCACCCCTGCTGATGGTCACCGTTTTGGACGCCTCAGGCCAGCCGGTTTCTGGTGTGAAGATCGAGATCTCACAGACTGGCGGGGGCAGCGAAACCTTCTTTACCGGCCTTTACCCCAAGATCAGCCGTGGTTACGCGGATTATGAAATGACGCCCGGCATGGTCTACGCCATCCGCGTGGGAGATTCCGGCCAGCCGGTCTCCAACCTGTTCGCGCCAGCCTGTGAAGACGACAGCGGCAACCGGGTCTACGGCGGCCTCGAACTGGAATTCAGACAGCCTTGATTAATCTTTATGAAAAAGAATAGCCCCGAGAATTTTCTCGGGGCTTCTTTGCTCTACCCCTCTCCCCAATCCTTCGAATGGGGGAAGGGGGTCGAGCAACACTAAGGAGGGGGCAATTATTAAAGGAAAGAGTTTTTTCTACCGTTAATTCTAGACCCAACCGCGCAGCTGCATGGCCTTGACCACACGATCGATGGCTACCATATAGGCGGCATCGCGCATGTAGACCTTGCGATTCAGGCTCATATCGAGCACGCCCTGGAAGGCGATGGTCATCTTGGTGTCGAGTTTTTCGATCACTTCGTCGCGTGTCCAGTAGAAGTTCATGTCGTTCTGCACGCCTTCGAAGTAAGAAACGGTCACGCCGCCTGCGTTGCACAGGAAGTCGGGGATGATGAAGATGTTCTTGGCTTTAATGACCTCGTCCGCTTCGGGAGTGGTCGGGCCGTTGGCGCCTTCGGCGATCAGTTTCACCTTAGGGCTGATCAGCTTGACGGTGTCAGCGTTGATCTGGCCTTCGAGCGCAGCCGGGATCAACACATCCACGTCCTTCTTGATCCACTCGCCGCCGTCTTCGATGGCATAGCCGGCCGCTTTGGCCTTGGCCTTATCGATCGAGCCGTATTGGTCGGTAATGGACATCAGGAAGTGAGGATCGATGCCGTCGGCTTTGCTGACGGTGTAGCTGGTTTTGTCGTCGCGGTCGTAGTAAGAAACGCACACGACTTTACCCTTGAGGATCTCGTTGAAGCCGATGGCCGCGTATTGAGATACATTGCCGAAGCCTTGAATGGCCGCGCTGCATTTGGAGGGTTCCATCTTGAGGTGTTTCATGGCTTCGCGCACGGTGAAGATCACGCCAAAGCCCGTGGCTTCGGTGCGGCCGAGAGATCCGCCGCCGCCGAGGGGTTTGCCGGTGATGGTGCCGGGGGTGTATTGGCCCACCAGCTTGGAGTATTCGTCCATCATCCAGGCCATCATTTGGGGGGTGGTTCCTACGTCTGGTGCGGGGACGTCTTGTCGCGGGCCGATGTTGCGCCACATGACCTGCACCCAACCGCGCACCAGGCGTTCTTTTTCGGTATTGGAAAGTGTGGAGGGATCCACGATGATGCCGCCCTTGCCGCCGCCCAGAGGGATGTCAGCCACGGCGCATTTCCAGGTCATCCAGGTGGCCAGGGCGCGCACGGTGTCGATCGTCTCAGCGGGGTGGAAGCGGATGCCGCCCTTGTTGGGGCCGCGGGCATCGTTGTGCTGCACACGGAAACCTTGGAAGACGCGCAGCGTGCCGTCGTCCATCCGCACAGGAATGCGGAAGGAGAACTCACGCAGCGGCCAGCGCAGGATCTCAGAGACCTGCGGGTCAAGGTTCAACTGTTCAGCGACATGATCAAACTGCTTTTGAGCCATTTCAAACGCGTTAATTTGACTTGCCATTCAGTTTTCTCCTTACTAAGATTTTAATAAGTTACTGATATGAACCATCCATGCACAGGCGCTCGAATCAAACGGTTTGGCTTGATTTTCAGCCTGATCTTGATCAGATTAAGGTTATCCGAGATGAAAGGGCGCGTCAATAGGATGTTTATCGCCAAAAGGGGAAATATTGTCAGAAAAACGGCTTAATAATCAGATTAATACGATCATTAAGCCGTTTTCAAGACAAATTAGGGAGATTCGATTATTCTGTGCTCTGCGTTTCGAGTTTCTTGATCTTTCTTAACACCTTGATCATTACAACACCCCACACGATCAATAGAATCCCCGAAAGAATCTTGCCAAAAAAAATGACCCATGGAAGGACTTGCCCTTTGACAGGAAGAGGGTTGTCCATGGTCAGGGTGAGGTACATCACGAAAACCGGCAGTAATGGAAACATGCCAAAAAGCAGGCGGCGGTATTTTTCTGCCTTGGCGTGCTCTGAGTTGAAGATCTCGAGGACCTCATCCTGCTGACAATTGACGCGGAAATAATGCCAGTTGGAAAACTGCGTCACCAGTTCCCAGCCTGCTTGGTGAAACAGGCTCAGGTATTCCTGATAATCCTTGTCTTGGACAACTTTGTAATCCATACGCAGGGTGACTTTCTCAGGTGTACTTTTACGGAAGGAATAGACGAATGGCGTAGCGGATTCGAATTTCCAGCCTTGCACAGCCATTTCTTCCAGCCACTTTTCTTCTTTGTCGTCCTCCCAGGGGAAGATCACCTTTACGACTTTTTTGATTTGTGAATCGATTTGTTCTTTCATTTGAACTCCAATGATCGAAAATCATCTATTCCTTGCTTTGCGATTCCAGTTTTTTGATCTTGCCGATGATCTTCAAGATTACATAGATCCAAATCAACATGAGTATGAACATCAAGATTTGAGTCACCGCATAGATCACTTCCACCCACGAACCGCCACTAAAATCGGCGTGATTGAACACACGACTTAAAAGAATAAAATAGATCGGGAAAAAGGGAATGAAAGTGAGCAGCAGGCGGCGATATTTTTGCGCTTTGGCGCGATCGGTATTGTAGATTTCGGGCGTCTCACCAGCTTGCGCGTGGAAGCGGAAGTAATGCCAGTTGGCGAAGGTGACGACCAACTCCCAGCCCGTGTCGCGGAAGAGGGTCAGGTATTCCTGATAATCCTTTTCAGTTGTCAGTTTGTAATCCAGTCGGATGACCACTTTTTCAGGAGTGCTTTTTCTGAAATAGTAGACATACGGCGCGGCGGATTCCAGTCTCCAGCCTTCCGCGGCCATGCTCTCAAGCCACTTTTCTTCCTTGTCGTCGTTCCAGGCGAAAAAGATTTTGCTGACTCTTTTAGTTCGTTCTTCGGTTAACTCTTTCATTTTTTCCTCATAATCCTAACAATAGTCGCCCGTGACGGGCCAGTTCTTCAAAACGTTTCACTTCATGTTCGGCCACCTGGCGCCCCATTTCGGTCATGCCGTAGAGCTTGCGCCGTTCGGCAGTGTTTTCGTCCACTGCCTCGATCAGACCAAGACTCTGCAGGTTGGAGAGCGCCCCATACAGGGTGCCCGGTCCCAGCTGAACCCGATTTTGGCTGATCTCGCTCACTTTTTGCATTACCCCGTAGCCGTGCAAGGGCTCCTTCAGCGAGATCAGAATGTAAAAGGAGGCCTCGGTCAGCGGGGTGGCTTTCTTGATCAACTCGGTATATTTCTTTTCATCCATCATGTTTATAACGCCTTTCG
>CAZRHZ010000122.1:5126-7668 GCA_964599995.1 uncultured Anaerolinea sp.
GATCTGCCCGAAGGGCAGGCCGCTCTGGTTCAGCCAGGCGAACAACTCGCCGCTGATCCAGGCAGCCACGGTGTGCGCTTCAACGCCGGGGTTTCCAACGCATTCCTCGAAGTAAGCGCTGACTTCTTTCTCGGGCGCCAGCTTGGTGGCTTCCAGCGCGGTCAGGCTATATTGGCTTTGCAGGCGCTTTTCTCGGGCGCGTGGCAGTTCGGGCAGCGCGGCTTTCACCCTCTTGATCCATTCCTCACTGATCACCAGCGGGGGCAGGTCGGGCTCGGGGAAGTAGCGGTAATCGTGCGCCTCCTCTTTGGAGCGCTGCGAGTAGGTGCGCTGTTCAGCCTCGCTCCAACCCAACGTTTCCTGGTCCACTTTTCCGCCGCTCTCGAGCAGTGCTTGCTGTCTCTCCAGTTCGTAGGCGATGCCGCGTTCCATGCTTTTAAACGAGTTCAGGTTCTTGATCTCCACCCGTGTGCCCAAAACCTGGCTGCCAGCTGGGCGGATCGAGATGTTGGCCTCAAAGCGGATCACGCCCTTTTCCATGTCGCCCGAGTTCACGCCGATCTCGCGCAAAATCCCGCGCAGGGTCGTGGCATAGGCTCTCACCTCTTCCAGTGAGTGCATGTCGGGTTCCGAGACGATCTCCAGCAGCGGCAGGCCGGCCCGGTTCAGGTCCACCAGCGTGAAATCCTGCCCGTTCTCGCTCACGTGGCTCAGCTTGCCGGCGTCTTCCTCCAGGTGCACTCGCCGCACGCGGATGGTGCGCTCCCCCTGCGGGGTGTCCACCGTCAGGTGTCCGTTCAGCCCCAGCGGCTGCTCGAACTGAGAGATCTGATAGCCTTTGGGCAGGTCTGGATAAAAATAATTTTTTCTAGCAAAAATGGAAACAGGTTGTACTTCGCAATCCAGTGCTAATGCGGCGCGCATGCCGAACTCCACGGCCTGCTGGTTGAGCACCGGCAGCGTGCCGGGCATGCCGGCGCACACCGGGCAGACTGCCGTGTTCGGCGCGGCGGTGGTGCTGTCTACTGTACGGCAGGCGCAGAACATCTTGCTGTTCGTCGCCAGCTCCGCGTGCACTTCCAGCCCGATGACCGGTTCGTATTTTGTCATGCACACGATTGTATCACGAAGGCCTCTCGATCATTCTTGATAGAGAGAGTTCAACACCAAGGCATATCACCACGAAAACTCGAAAATCACGAAAAGATTAATTAAAAGATTGCGTATCTTTCGATTTCATTCGTGTTTTTCGTGTTAATGTTTTTCCTAATTTAGTAATAGGATTTTCTTTGCGACCTTAGCGCCTTAGCGAGAGGTTTTTCAATATATGGTTTTCTTGGTGAACTCCCTGGCACTGACCGCCAGGGCAAGTGCTGTGACTTCCCTGGCACCCCCGGCACTGGCAGCCGGTGCAAGTGTGACCTCCAGGGCAGTGTGTGAGAGATTGGTTCTCTAACAAGTATCCAACCACCTCTTGCCCTTCCTGCTATAATCGAAGTATCAACTGTTATAAAAACCAGGAGGTTAAAATGTCAGGTGAGATCGTACCCGAAAAGAAAAATGAACTCGTCCCAGGCTCTCAACAAGCCAACGGCTCGGCACTGGCCAGTCTGATCAGCGGTGTGCTGGCCTGGCTCTGGCTGCCCATTACCTGGATTCTGGATGTCTCGGGTTGGCTGGCCATTGTGCTGGCACCCATCAGCGCGCTGGTGGCCGTCATCACAGGCGGCATTGCCAAGCGCAACATTCGCCAGTCGGATGGCGCTCTGGGCGGCAAAAAGATGGCCAACGCCGGTCTCTGGCTGGGTTGGATCTACATCATCGGCAGCCTGTTGCTGACGGTCATCGTGGTCATCATTGTGCTGGCGGTAGGCAATCAGATCATCTCCTCCATCTCCGGTTGGCTGCAGTAATTTTCATCATTTTCGAGGCTGCGCATGATCCTGTGCATTGACATCGGCAACACCAACATCAAACTCGGCATCTACGAAGGCCAGCGCCTGGTCACGCATTGGCGCATCTTCACCGATCCCAGCAAGCTGGCTGACGAGTACGCTGTCTTGCTGCTCACCCTCTTCTCCAGCGAGAAGATTCGCAAGGAAGACCTCGACGGCTGCGCTATCTCTTCGGTGGTGCCCGACCTGACCACCGCTTTTCACGACCTGGTCAAACGTCACCTGGGCTTCGAGCCCGTCATCGTGGGCAAGATCAAAAAGTCCATCCTGCGCATCAACGCGGATAACCCCGCCGAGGTCGGCCCGGACCTGGTCGCCAACTCCGTGGCCGCCATCGCCATGTATGGTGCGCCGGCCATCGTGGTTGGCTTCGGCACAGCCACCACCTTTACCGCCATCTCGAAGGACAAGGTGCTCGAGGGCGTGGCCATCGCACCGGGCATCGGCACCGGCGCGCAGTCCCTCTTCAACGCGGGCGCCATGCTGCCGGCTGTGGACCTGCACAAACCCGAGAAGGTCATCGGCACCAACACCATCCTCTCGCTGCAGGCCGGCTTGATCTACGGCTTCGCCGGGCTGGTGGAGGG
>CAZRHZ010000123.1:0-7576 GCA_964599995.1 uncultured Anaerolinea sp.
CTGATCATCCCGATGGTGCAAGCGGTAAAATCGATCACGGAGTTGAAGAAGAAAGCGGCGGCCAATCCGCCGACGTTCATCCCGCCGGCATAAAAACAGCACCGAATGAGGTGGATCTGCCAGTCAAGCAGATCCACTTTTTTTTCACGGTTTTCGAACCATCAGAACAATCCGCAACTCAAATCGACCTTTTTTATCCCTTTTTCACTCTGAAGGAACTTAAAATTTACCCTTGTATTGATATGATTTAATGAGGCAATATCGGTTGGAGCAAAAACCTCAACGAATCTTCTTCCTTCAGGAACAGGTACCCATATGGCCATGAATTTGCTCGCCCTCATCGTTTTCATTTGCGCGATCATGATCATCGTGATCGGCCTGTACACCTGGCAACTACGCGCCACCAATGGGGCAAAAACTTTCAGCGCGGTCATGTTAAGCATGGCGGTTTACATTCTGGCGTACAGTTTTGAATTGAGCAGCGTGACTCTCGAGATGATGGTCTTCTGGAACAAGATCGAGTATATCGGGATTGTCAGCTTTCCAACCTTTTACATGGTCTTCACCAGTCAGTTCACCGGGAACACCACCTGGATGAAGAAAAAGAACTGGCTGATTCTTGCCATCTTACCGGCTGTGTTCTTGTTGATCAAACTGTTTGACGGATGGCTGCATCTGATCTATCAAAGCGTGGCAGTGAACAATGAAGGTCTGCTACCCCTGTTGTCATTTGAAAAAGGCCCGGTTTATTACCTGGTCGTGGCCTATAACCTCGTGATGGTGACGGTGGCAACCTTTCTGTTGATCTTGAAACGGCGGCACGCCTCATCGCTCTACCTCAGACAGACCAACATCATTCTGGCAGTCTCAGCGTTGATCTATATCCTCTATCTGGTATATATCAGCGGATATGACTTGTTCCCAAATCTGAAAGAGCTGGACCTCAATCCCTTCGTTTATACGCTGTGGGGGCTGGCAATCAGTTACGCAATCTTCCGCTACAAGCTATTCGACCTGGTGCCCGTAGCGCGTGAAGCACTGATCGAAACGCTGGGCGATGGGGTGCTGGTTTTGGATGAACAATCCAGACTGGTGGACTCGAACCCGAAATCCCACGCGATCTTTGGGTGGAGCAAGCCCCCAACGGGGATGACCCTCGAGGATTTGGGAATCGAGTTCATCGACCCGGCGCGGCTCAAACTGCTGGAGGATAACCTGTTTTTTGAGACGCAGATCGAAGAAAACGGACGAAAAACCGATTATGAGGTCACGGTCTCGATCTTGAAAAACAGCCAGGAGGAAAAGATCGGAACGCTGATCGTGCTGCACGATATCACGCTGCGAAAGCAAACGGAGAAAGAACTGCACGAGCTTTCGCTGGCGGACGAGCTTTCGGGGTTGATCAACCGGCGGGGCTTCTTCGTGCTGGCGGAACAGTTGTGCAGTTTCTGCCTGCGCACTCAATTGAACGCGGTTTTGTTCTTCATCGACATGGACGGCTTGAAAGCGATCAACGACCAGTTCGGGCATGCGATTGGGGATCAGGCCATCCAGGATATGGGCGGCATTCTGAAGAACGCATTCCGATCATCGGATATTGTGGCACGTTACGGCGGGGATGAATTCGTGCTGCTGGCCATCGAAACGAGACAAAACTCGAAGGCCGGGATGCTGAAACGGCTGGAGGCACAGCGCAGCGGTTTCAACGCCGGGGAGAAGCGGGAATACGAGCTGGCCTTCAGCGTCGGCTGCGCGCAGTTCGAGTGGAAGAACCCGAGATCGTTGGAAGCCTTGATCGAAGAGGCGGACAAAGCCATGTATGAGATGAAGGCGGAGAAGAAGGCAAAAAAGAATCCAAAATAGGGGATATGGAGATTCAAACAAAGAAATGAATAGGCATCATCGGCATTCGATGCGATTGAAAGAGTACGATTACACGAACGAAGGGGGATATTTCGTCACGGTTGTGACGCAAGGTAGAGAGACATTGTTCGGCGAGGTCGTCAACGAGGAAATGATCCTGAACGAGTTCGGTAAAATTGTCGAAAACACATGGTTTGACCTTATTCATCATAACCTTGATATCGAATTGGATGAATTCATCGTTATGCCGAATCATGTTCACTGGATCATCATTATTGAGAAGGATTCTGAATTGATAAACACAATGCCCACATCTGTAGGGGCGGGTTCGGAACCCGCCCCTACAAGAAAACATCAATCCTTATCGGAAATTGTTCGACAATTTAAAACATTTTCCGCACGCAGGATCAACCAACTACGTAACACACCTGGATTACGAATATGGCAACGGAATTTCTACGATCATATTATTCGGGATGAAAAAGATTACGAGAATATCGCGAATTACATCGCGCTGAATCCCCTGGGGTGGGATCAGGATAAAGAAAATATTCGATAGAGATGGAATAATCGGGTGGATCTGCACTTACAAAGAAACTTGCCAAAATGGCAAGTTTTTGTGTTTAAATTCGCCAAAGTGGCAAGTAGCCAGGCGGGGGGATTCGTGGGATGATTGGAGTAGAAATAATAGAACATGATTTCTAATTTCGGGATCGAGAATAGAGAGCTGAGAACCGGGAACCGTGAACGGTGAACCAGGAAAAACAAGGAGGGATATGGGCAAAAAAGCGGAAAAGGTCAAACCCGAGGGGATCGACGAGGAGATCGAGATGCTGCGTGGGATGATTCGCAAGGTGGTGTCGAATGTTAAGGGAAAAACCTCGCTTGCTGATCAAATCAAACAACTGGACGCGATCAGCAGCGCGACGCTGGCGCTGAGCCGCTCGCTGAAGGTGAAAAGCGAACTGGAAGAGTCACAGGGCAGCTCGGCGGAACTGCTGCGCGAAGCGCTGCTGGAACTGGAAGAGGAATGGCCGGAATTCAAGAAGCTGGTGTCGAAGTATTACCCGGCGAAACCGGAGACGGACAAAGAATGATTTACGCCAGGCAACAGATCAAGGCGCTGATGCGCGAACCGCAGGCTTTCGCCGAGTTCTGTTCGGGGCTGAAGCTGCGCAAGTATCAGCAGGGGGTGATGGACGCGATCGTGGATTCGGTGCTGAACGAACGCGGGTTCTCGTTTGTGGTGATGTTCCCACGCCAGACCGGCAAGAACGAATTGCAGGCGCACCTGGAGGTGTATCTGCTGACGCTATTCTCGCAGTACAGCGTGGAGTTGATCAAGGTGAGCCCCACGCTCGACCCGCAGGGGCAGATCAGCATGCAGCGGTTTGAAAAGGTGCTTAAGCAGAACACGCTGGTGAGACGACAGTGGAAAAAGGAGGGCGACAACGTCTACCGCATGCATGGGGCGCGCATGACCTTCCTTTCCGCGGCGACGGGGAGCAATATCGTGGGAGCGACGGCCTCGGGGCTGCTGGAGGTAGACGAAGCCCAGCAGGTGAGCATCCAGAAGTTCGATCGGGATGTGAGCCCCATGGCGGCCTCCACGTGCGCGACGCACGTTTTTTGGGGCACGGCGTGGACAAAGAATACGCTGCTGGGACGCGAGCTGCGCGCCGCACAGGAAGCCGAAAAGATGGACGGCATCCGGCGGGTCTTCAAGTTGAGCGCGGAGAATATTTATCCGGAGGTGCCGGAATACCGCAAGTTCGTGGAGGATAAGGTGGCGCGGCAGGGGCGAAACCATCCGTTGATCCGATCACAGTATTTTTCAGAGGAGATCGACAGCGCGGGGGCGATGTTCCCGGCGGAACGGATGGAGAAGATGAGACCGCGAAAATGGGCAGGGGCAAATCGGGTGGGGGCAAGCCCCACCCCTACAAGTGGTATTACCGCGATGCTGCTGGATGTGGCGGGCGAGGACGAGGGGGTGCGCACGATGACGGGCGAGATGAGTTTGGCAAATCCCGCACGTGACGCGACGGCGTTGACGCTGGTGGAGATCGTATTTCATGAAGAAACGGTGGGCCTAGTTTCGCGGAAGGAGAAGCCAAGCGCAAGGGATGGCGACACGCAAGCCAATTCGTCCAGTGGATCAGAATGGCCCACCCTACGAGAGATGGATAAGCATGCGGAGATCGAAGTGAACGATGAAGAGCGTGAAGCGGTGGGCCTTGTTTCGCGGAAGGCGAAACCAAGCGCAAGTAATGGCGACACGCAAGGTAATTGCTCCAGTGGATCAAAATGGCCCACCCTACGAGAAAATATTACCGAAATGGTGGGTCGCCCTTCGCATTTTTCAGATGATCAAAATGATGCCGGTGAACTCGCGAACAAAATGGACGACGTATCTGGGCGACCCACCCTACGAGAGATGAATGGACATCCCACCCCGCAGGAGAACGACGGACGGGCCACCCTACAGAAATACCGGGTGGTGCGGAGGTGGCAGTGGGTGGGAGTGAAGCACACGGAATTGCACGAGCGCATCCGCGCGATCGCGCTGGAATGGAAGGCACGCGCGGTGGTGGTGGACGCCACCGGGGTGGGCGCAGGGTTGGCCTCCTTTTTGGATCGCGCCCTGCCGGGAAAGGTGACGCAGTTCACTTTCAACCACAAATCCAAATCTGATCTGGGCTGGCGCTTTCTGGAGGTGGTGGACTCAGGCCGCTGGCAGGAGCCGGTCTTCGAGGACCTGCCAGGGGACGATCAACTGCGCTTCCAAAAAGAATTCTACACGCAACTGGCGGCCTGTCAGTTCGAGGTGAGCAACGACAGCAAGCAAAGCATGCGCTGGGGAGTGCCCGAGGGCAGCCGCGACCCCGTGAGCGGAGAAGCGCTGCACGACGACTGGGTGCTTTCGGCTGCGCTGTGCGCCGAACTGGAAGAACAGAACTGGTCTTTGCCGTCTTCTCCGCTGCTGATCCAGGGGATCGATCCGCTCGAGGAGATGGATGGGGGCTTCTAGTGAGCAGTAATGAGTAATCAGGGAGCAGGCTGTAACAAGGGATTACGCCTGAGCGCCTGAGCGCCTGAGTGCCTGAGTGCCTGACCACAGGGCAAAAGAAGTAAAGGAGTTAATACCATGATCTACGGAATTGATGTCAGTCACCATCAGGGGTTCATCGACTGGCTGAAGGTGAAAAAGAGCGGCGCGAGGTTCGCGTTTATCAAAGCGAGCGAGGGGGAGGGATATGCCGACCCAATGTTCGACGAAAACATCCACGGCGCGGTGGAGGCCGGGGTGCTGCCAGGCTCGTATCACTTCTTTCTGCCGCGCTACGATCCGCTGGCGCAGGCCAGGCATTATGCGCGCGTGCTGCAGGAGAACGCGGTGGACGCGCCCAGCCTGCCCCCTTGCATCGACCTGGAGACCCCGGGGCTTGGAAAAAGCGGACTCAACCAGGCGCTACGCATCTTCATCGAGGAGATCTTCAACCTGACCGGACGCAAGTGCATCCTGTACGTATCGCCCGGCTTCTGGAACTCGTACCTGCCGGTGCCGGTGCTGTCGGGGTACAAACTGACCCAATCCGAGGTGGACTGGGCGGTGGAGTATCCGCTGTGGCTGGCACACTACACGACCGGCTGGCCGTATCAGATCTATCCGTGGGTGGGATGGCGTTTCTGGCAATATACCAGCGCGGGCAAGATCGCGGGCGTTTCCACCAAGGTGGATCTCAACCTATTTCAAGGCAGCCTGGAAGAGCTTTTCAAACTGGGGGCGTCATGAACGGATTCTTGAACCGATTACTTCAGCCGGTGATCGACCGGCAGGTGAGAGCGGCACTGGCGCAGGTCGAGACGGAGCAGAGTTTTTTGATCGGCAGCCAGACAAGCGAAAGCCCGAACGACCGCCAGAGCTACGACCGGGAGGAAATCCAAAGGCAGGCGCTGGAAGCCTGGCGGGTGAACCCGCTGGCGAGACGGATCGTGGGATTGACCTCGCAATACGTGGTGGGCGGAGGCATCAGCATCAGCAGCCCACATAAAGGCACAGCGGCATTTCTGCGCGCCTTCTGGGAGCATCCGCTTAACCGAATGGCGGTGCGCGCTTACGAATGGTGCGACGAGCTGACACGCAGCGGGAATCTGTTTTTGCTGCTGAGTACCGATGCGAGCGGGATGAGCTATGTACGCGCGGTGCCGGCCAGGCAGGTGAAGAAGATCCAATGCAAGCCCAATGATCTTGATCAGGAAACGCTTTATGAAATGCAGCTCAATTGGGCGGAGAACCAGCCTGCCGCCTGGCCGGCCTACCAACCGAATGAGGATCGAACGGACGAAAGCGGCGGCTTCAAAACGGTGATGCTGCATTATGCCATCAACCGCGCGGTAGGAGCGCAGTGGGGAGAATCTGACCTGGCGCCCATTTTGCGCTGGCTAAGCCGCTACGCGGCCTGGCTGGAAGACCGGGCCAGGCTCAACCGCTTCAGGACGGCCTTTTTATATATTGTGCACGCCAAATTCAGCAGCGAGGCCGAACGGCGCGCCAGGCAATCCGCGCTGAACGCGGCACCCCCCTCCCCTGGCTCCATTCTGGTGACGGACGAGAATGAAACCTGGGAAGCGCTGCACCCGAGGTTGGAATCGGAGGACGCCGGTCAGGACGGGCTGGCGATCAAGAAGATGCTGGCAGCGGGAGCGGGCATCCCGATGCATTTTTTGGCCGAACCGGAAGGTTCCACACGCACCACGGCAGAAGCGGCAGGCGGGCCAACTTACCGGCACTTCGAGCAGCGCCAGCGCTTCTTTTTGTGGCTGCTGGGCGATCTGCTGCAGGCCGTCGTGAACCGCCGCGCACAGGTGGATGGACGCGTTTCGAAACGGGCGGAGATCACCCTGAACGGGGCGGACATCTCCGCGCGCGACAACGTGTCGCTGGCCATGGCGGCCAGCAACGTTCATCAAGCTCTGAAAGACCTGCGAGACCGGGGATTGATCGACGACGCGGAACTGCTGCGCCTGATGTACCGCTTCTGCGGCGAGAGTGTGGACGTTGAAGAGATGCTGGCGCGCGGGCGGCAGGCCGGAGGCCTGCACCCATCCACAAATAGCAGAGCAAACATTGCCCAACCGGTCAAAGTGGATATCACAACCGGGGAAGAGAAAAAGGGAGGCATCGATGGATGAAGAAAAGCTCAACCAACGAGAGAGGTTTGCGGTCAGTTCAACCAGCCTGAAACAAGGTGAGATCGAAATCCTGGCCATCAGCGCCGGAAAAGGCAATGGCTGGCAGTTCAGCGCGGAGGTGCTGCGCGACTCGCTGGCCTTGTGGGAGGGCGTGGAATGTTTTGTGGATCACGACTGGCCACCGCGCTCGGTGCGCGACCTGGCGGGCGTCTGCTCTGCACCCGGCTGGGACGAGACCCTGCAGGGAATTCGCTTGAAGATCGCGCCGTGCGGGCCTTCCGCGGAAGTGCTGGAAAAGCTCGCCAGCCAGCAGGAGGAATGCCGTTCGCGCCCGCGGGTGGGATTTTCTGCCGACCTGGCTTTCAGCGCGGCCGGTGAGAAGGTAACCCGCATTGAAAAAGTGTATTCCGTGGACCTGGTAGCCTACCCTGCCCGCGGAGGCCGATTCATCAACCAAGAGACAAACCAACTTATTCAGATCAGTGAGGAGGAAAGTATGGAAAGTAAAGTTTTGCAA
>CAZRHZ010000124.1:0-7441 GCA_964599995.1 uncultured Anaerolinea sp.
ACTTGGAATGGGTGTATGGCTGGCCTGTCCGTTCACCCGAGAGCATCGGCACAAAAGAATACTGACGCTACTGCTCGGTTGTCCGTTGGGCATGATCCCCTTGAGCGTACTGGTCTTTCTGACCAACATCAGTTCTTTACCTCCATCCAGTTTCCACGCCTTATCGATCGGGATCTGGGCATTCTCAATCCTCCTGTTGTTCCTTTGGATCAGCCTCAGTAAAACCCAGCCCAAAAACCTCAAGGAATGTGGAAAAATACTTGCCATCACCGGTCTGAGTGCGTTCTACCTTGTTTTACGCCTGAGCTTTGTAAAGCAGCTGCTTTATCCACCCTACAGCGACTCTCCATTTCATGTTCAACTAACGAATGCCCTTCAGATCCCCAATGGATTATGGGAACAGCTTTCCACAGGAGGCTATTACCATTTTGGCTTTCACGGTCTAGCAGCCTGGCTGTGCGGATTGAGCGGTAACTCAGCCGTCGATATGCTCCCATTGATCGGCCAATGTCTGATCTTTTTGATCCCTCTGGCAAGCTTCGCTTTATTATTGGTGCTCTTCGACCAGCCCCTGCCAGCCCTATTGGGAAGCCTGATGTCAGCTTTTGCCTGGAGCATGCCCGCATTTGCAGCCAATTGGGGAAAATATCCAAGCCTGGTGGCAGCCTGCCTCCTGCTTGGTCTGGTCACCCTACTGCAGCTAATCCGACAGACCGCAATTCGAAAAGCAAGCAAGATCATCCTGTTGTTCCTTTTGGCAGGCGGATCGATCTTGTTCCATTCACGGTTGGCTGTGGTCTATGCGCTTCTGGTGTTAGCCTGGCTGCTAGTCAAATTGGCTGATCGAATCCAATCAAAAAAATACCGACTCCTATTCAGCGGTGCGCTTTGCCTGATGCTGTTGATACTCTTGCTCATCGACCCGACTCTTGGGGGAACTTATGTCGCCGGGTCCATTTTTACGCTAGCACTTTTTTTGATTGGCCTGTTCTTTGCAGCATGGGAATCCAACTCCCTGACCCAAGAAACAACCCTTTTTGCCATACTCTGGCTCGTGGTTCGAACCCTTCACTTCCCTTTTGCGCTGCCAGGTGGCACAGATCAGTTGATCGACACACCATTTACGTTGATCGCATTCTACGTGCCATTAACCATCCTGCTGACCTCGGGGCTTAAATCCTTCAGCGAATGGTCGGCAAGGTTTCGTTTGAATAAAAGGATCGTTCAACTTTTTTGTGGTTTGTGCCTGCTGGTAAACGCCCTTAACCTGGTCAATTATCAACCCGATGGATGCTGCAATTGGGTGCGGGAGGATGATCTGGCTGCTTTCGCATGGATCAGGTCGAACCTGCCTGAAGACAGTGTTTTGTATATCGCGGGAACGCAAAACAGAGACAGTCTCTTTCCCTCCGATTCAGGCGTCTGGGCGGGTACAATAACCAGTTTGCGAATTGAAATCATGTCCTTTGATCATGCCTGGTTTAATCCCAGCGTCTATCAAAAACATTGCCAAAATGAGTCACAATACCTTTACGACAGCGGCCTGGAGCAGTCCTTCCAGATCGACGGCACCAGTTACCCAAAGCGCTATCAAATTGTGTATACCGAAGGAGAGGTTAACATTTATCAGATCATGCCCTGCCAACCCTGAAAACCTATTGAAATGCGCACCTTTTCGGTAGATAATGAATTTAGATTCACTTTAGCAACTTAACATAGGAAGGAGAAAAATGAAAAAGCGGCTAACCGTTGGTGTAGTCGCATTGCTGCTGGTCATCTTATTGACTGGATGTAAACCTTACATTTGCCCACCTTCTTTTTTGGAACAACCTCTGCTCTCTGCCCCAGCTGATTACAGCGTTGTGACATCATTAACCCCAAACTTATCGTGGACATTCCCAAAAGTCATTTATCCCCCAAACAACCAAAATTTCACAGTTTGTATTCCGGAATTTTATAAAGTTGAACTGAAGAAGGGCCCGTTCTATAATAACAGCCTCGGAGGGGAAATTTCTGGCCTGACCAACAGTTATGTGCCATCCACGCTGCAAGCTGGCAGAAGTTATCGATGGTATGTGATCCCTAAAAGCAAAGGTGAACTGGGCCCGGCATCAGCATCAAGGATCTTCTTTACCGGTGATGTTTGTGAAACCGAACTTCTTGCAGCGCCGTTGCCAGCTTCACCCTACAATGGTGCTGATATCGCTGAGCTGCTGCCATCATTGATCTGGGAATATTCTGAAGAATGCCGGCCGGAAGGATACCGCATCGACCTGTCCACAGAACCCTTGTTCGCGGATACATCACTTGCCGGTGGCACCGGAAATTCTGACACCATCTGGAGTCCGGCCTCACCACTGGCTGATTGCACCCGTTATTACTGGAAGGTTGCTGCGATCAATGACACCACCCTGGGACCTGCTTCAGCTACCTTCACCTTCCGAACCAACCTGGGGGCTTGCGGACCGGATGTCGGGGTGCCCGGTTCAACCATCAGCGGAAATGTATGGGCAGACTTGTGCTCCGCGCCGGATGCCGGTCCACTGCCGGTCACTCTGCCGGTTGGATGTGTTCCTTCGGGATCAGGCGCAACAGCCAACGGGATCCTGGATGCGGGTGAACCTGGTATTGCCAATGTGTTGGTCAGACTGGGTTCAGGAGCGTGCCCGTCCAGCGACAAAGGAGTGACCTTTACTGATGAGAACGGTGACTTCTCTTTTGACGGTATCCCCGGTGGAGAGTACTGCGTGAGCATTGACGCCACGGAGAACGTGGATGTATTGCTGCCCGGCCAATGGACGTATCCGGTTCCATCCGCCCCCAATGCGGCCGGAGCATTTCAATCAATGACCGTGGCCGATGGCGATGCCGAGGTCAATGTGAATTTCGGCTGGCACTATAAGAATGGAACGAAATACAGCTCAATCTCAGGAGTAGTCTGGAATGACGAATGTCCGGTTACCTCTGAATCTTACACCGGCTTACCACCGATTGGTTGCGTTAAAGGCTATTGGGGGAATGTCTACGCGGATGGAATACGCCAACCCACAGAACATGGCATCGCTGGAGTGAGCGTGGTGGCCTTTGCCGGCAATTGCGGCTCCACTACTCCGCTCACAGTTCACGCGGTCACTCATACCGATACGCAGGGCAACTATCACTTCCTGCTGCCACTTGAAGGAACCTGGAAGGATTACTGTATCAGTATTGACGCAGCAGACCCCTCAAACACACCGGTGATGCACTCTGGACGGTGGACGTATGACCTGATCCCCTTTGCGAATAAACACAACTGGGACAATATTCAAATCCACGGTGGTGAAACCCTCACCCGGGATTGGGGATGGGATTTTGTGGATATATTGTCCGTAGTGAACCCAACGTTGATCCCGGAATTAACATTCCCGGGTCTGGATCTGCCAGATGACGCTTACTGTTATGTAGGTCCAAGTTTCGATTATCGCGCCTTTCTGTTGCTCCCCAAAGGCAGCCATTTTTCGATCCTGGGAATCGATCCAACAGGAAATTGGTACATGATCGACCCGGATGAAGAATACACCACTCCCACAGACCGGACCTCCACACCCACACCGGTCAGCCTTACGAGGTGTTGGGTGCCTAAACGGAATTCGTCAGCCAGCGGAGACCTGAGTTATCTGGGCGTCTTCAGTGGGCCACGGTTTACTCCTACTCCCACCCCAACTGTCACGCCCCGGCCCCAGACCAAATCTTGCAGTGAATACCAAGATCCAAAATCTTGTCAAGAAGCAGACTGCTATTGGCACAATTATATGACACACGAAGGAGGTTACTGCTCGGATACGCCTTAATGTTCGGGACTATTTTTGTTCACAATAAATAAAATAAAAAAACCGCGCCCTTCAACGGGCGCGGTCAGTTGGCAACAAGATCTGCTTACTTGCCAAGAATCTTGTACATGCCTGTGCCACAGGCTGTGCATTTACCCTTAATGGCTTTGCGGCCATTCTTCATGGTCACTTCTTGAGTTTCTTTCATTTCAGTTTTCTTCTTACACTTCATGCAATATGCAACTTCTGCCATTTTTTCCTCCATTTGAAATTGAAAAAACTAGTGGCGTAGCTCAAATTCACTACAAAGTGAGTATAGCATATTAAATCTGTTCTACAAGAACGAATTTTGAGTTACTTTTTTGTAACTTATTGCTTTTCAAACAATCCAAGAAGATATAATGGAATGGATCGGGACGTTTTATTGAGAAGAGAGGTATGAAAATGGAAGAAAAAAGCGTTGGCCGAAAAGCGTTTACCCCCACCCTTTTGAAAAGACAATCTCCGGTTCCCAGCGATATTGAGATCGCCCAGGATGCCGTTCTAAAGCCCATCACGCAGGTCGCCGAGGAGTTGGGCCTGCTGCCCTCGGAGATCGAACAATATGGCGAGACCAAAGCGAAAGTGAAACTGGATGTTCTGCAACGGCTGCATCATGTGCCTGATGGAAAGTATATCGATGTGACAGCCATCACTCCCACCCCACTCGGTGAAGGCAAGACTACCACCACGGTTGGCTTGAGTCAAGCGCTCGGAGCCCATTTAGGCAAACGTGTGGTCACCTGCATCCGGCAGCCATCACAAGGGCCAACTTTTGGAATCAAAGGTGGTGCCGCAGGCGGCGGCTATTCGCAGGTCGTCCCAATGGAGGAGTTCAACCTTCACTTGACTGGCGATATCCACGCCATCACGGCAGCCAACAACCTGATGGCAGCCGCCATTGACGCGCGCATGTTCCATGAATCTGAAGCCACGGATGAACAACTCTTCAACCGTCTGCTGCCCGCCGACAAGATCGGCAAACGCCATTTCACAAAGGGCATGGTCATACGGCTGGAAAAGTTAAAGATCATGGCTTCGGACCCGGATGAATTGAACGCAGAAGAAAAACGCAAATTGTGTCGTCTGGATATCGACCCGGATACGATCACGTGGAGACGTGTGCTCGACACCTCCGACCGCTTCTTACGTGGGGTGACCATAGGCACCGGACCTGACGAAAAGGGACACGAACGTGAAACTGGTTTTGATATTGCAGTGGCCTCTGAGATCATGGCTATCCTGGCTTTGACGACCAGCCTGAAAGATATGCGCGAACGGCTGGGGAAGATCGTGATCGGTATCAGCAAGTCTGGCCGGGCGGTCACCGCCGAAGATCTGGGGGTGGCGGGTGCGATGGCAGTGCTGCTGCGAGACGCGATCAAGCCCACCCTGATGCAAACGGTGGAAGGGACGCCTGTTTTTGTGCACGCGGGTCCCTTCGCGAACATCGCGCACGGCAATTCCTCGATCCTGGCCGACAAGATCGCACTCAAACTGGCAGATTATGTGATCACAGAATCAGGTTTTGGCGCAGACATGGGCATGGAAAAATTCATGGATATCAAGTGCCGTACCTCGGGCTTGAAGCCTTCGGTGGTGATCGTGGTCGCCACAGTAAGGGCGCTCAAAATGCACGGCGGCGGACCTAAAGTGGTGGCCGGGAAGCAACTCGACCCAGCTTATACCAGCGAAAACCTGGACCTGCTGCGCGCAGGGATGGGGAACCTGCTGCACCACATTAATATCACCAAGAAATTCGGCATCCCGGTGGTGGTGGCGATCAACCGGTTCCTGAACGACAGCCCCGCAGAATTGGAACTAGTCAAAAAAGCTGCAATTGAGGAAGGCGGAGCAGAAGACGCCATTGTGTGCGACAACTGGGAAAAAGGCGGTGAAGGCGCGATCGATCTGGCCAACGCGGTGATCAAAGCCGCTGAAAAACCTGCTGATTTCAAATATTTATACGATTTGGATAAGCCTATCAAGGAAAAGATTCAGACCATCGCCCGCGAAATCTACGGGGCGGACGGCGTGGATTATCTACCCGAAGCTGAGGAACGCATCGCGGAATACACCAGGTTGGGCTACGGCAAACTGCCGATCTGCATGGCAAAAACCCATTTAAGCCTGTCGCACGATTCTACGTTAAAGGGTGTGCCGAAAGGTTTTCGCATCCCCATCCGCGACGTACGCGCGTCGGTAGGCGCGGGATTCCTCTACCCGCTGCTGGGGACGATGGCTACCATGCCAGGTTTGCCCACCCGTCCGATCTTCATGGAGATCGATATCGAACCGGAGACGGGCAAGATCATTGGATTGAGTTAAGGCATCAAGCAATCAGGAATTAATAAAATATAACAATCGAGGGCGAGTAGATTACCCGCCCTCGATGATTTTTTTTATTCGGCTGCGTAGACGTTCAAGAAATCAAAATCAACCATGACCGTTTCGCCTGCGGTTGAAAAGACTGCCACCCCCGCTTCTCCGGTCGAAAATTCATCATCTTCAGCAGATGCCTGATAATCTCCATTGACATACAAGTCAAAATATGAACCAAGGCAATCCCCTTGAATGTAATTGGGGCCGCCATCGGTATCGATATTCGAAATTTCCTGCCAATCTGTGAGGTTGAGCAACTGTCCACCTCTTATCTTGATGATGCTACCCATGCCATCCCCCCTGACAGCAAAGAAGATTCCACTGCCATCAGGCTGCATGCGGCAAGTCACGCCGTAGAGACCAAGGCTATCCTGGCCTTCGTTAATGAGCGCGGCATCGGTTTGGACCTTGACATCAGACCCGACAAAATCACTGCTGGCAGTAATTAGACGGCTGGCATCAGTCACCTCGATGGTGTAATACTCTCCCTGCGTGTTGGAGATCACACCTCCATTGACAACACCAGAAGGCCAGCCAGAGAGGTCGGTGAAGGGTTGAGCCACCAGCACCTGAGGCTCAAGCAGTTCGACGGAAGTGGTGGACAACAGGTTCACGTCATAAACCTCAAGCAATGGCAGGGTCTGACAGGTCTCGACCCGAATATCAACAATGCTTTGCGGTAGATCATCAAATGTCTTTGATTCGCCGGAGAAAATGTATTCGTCATCATCCAACAGAGAGTATCCCCAACTATCGCTCGTGGGGGTGGTAATGAACACGTAACAGACATCATAGGTGGTCGGATTCTCAATGGTGACGGAATAGCTGTTCGCGTCACCGTATTCATAAGGGTTGCCGATCTGTTGGACCACGATGTCATCAAAAGCCACGACGATCGGAGTGTCTTCAAAGGAAATGGCTGACAGAGCAATGTCACCTGCCGAAAAGGTATCATCGACGATATCGATCACGTTCTCGTCGTTCACCAACAACGACAAATGATCGCCCTGGCAGATAGCCGTAATGTGGTTTGTACGCCCGTCCGTGTAAATGGTATCGGTCTGCATCCACTCCATCAACTCGACGTATTCCGTGTCCACGTATTTCGCGATCATGGCATATCCATCCGAAGAGATCCTGAAGCCATAACCATCTCCGTTGGGCTGGATGCGGCAATCCACGCCGAAACCATCATTCATGCTGGGGTTTGT
>CAZRHZ010000125.1:0-7361 GCA_964599995.1 uncultured Anaerolinea sp.
AGAAAAGATTAACAGTGAATATGCGTTTTATTAACAAAAACTCCCCAAAAAGGGAGTGATAGAAGAGTGTCCCCGGTGGGACTCGAACCCACACCAACGGCTTCGGAGGCCGTTACGCTATCCATTGCGCTACGGGGACGAACCGCTTTATTTTACCAGAGAATGGGCGGTTAGTCCTTTTCTAATCAACGTTCCTGACCACCACGATGGTGAAGTTGGCCGCCAGCGCGGCAATCGCGCCAATGGCTGCCCATACCGGAAGCAGCAGCGTACCGAGAATGCCAACCGTCAGCGGGATCTCGATGTAGGTGTTGCCTTTATCATCCTTGATGATGATACGCCGCACGTTGCCTTCGTGCAGGATCTCCTTGATCTTGGCGATCAAGGCTTCACCCGTTACTTTGAACTCTTCATATTTCTCGTTCTCATTTTCCATGTTTACCTCTTGGGCAGTAGATTCACAATTCATATACGACTTACGAGAGGTAAGGTTTCAGGTCAGGCTTTGCAAGGATCCCATTGAGCGGGAAATTCGTACGAGCCAGATTCGTTGGGTTGGAAGGGCGCAGTGAACTCCACGGCCTGCAGGGGCAGCGGGCTGTAGAGATGTGGGAACAACTCCTCGCCGCCGCTCGTGTTCTCGTAGACCGGCCTGGGATCCAGTTTCTCAATGTTGATCGAAAGCAGGATCAACCCTGATAGATTGGCATAAAAGGAATTTCCGACTGTGACCACTTGTTCCTTTTTGGAGCAGTGGATGAAACCGTCCTTTTCGTAATTCTCGGGCAGATAACGTCCTTCTTTAAGGGCTTTCTGCCATTGGGATTGGGAGGTGATGTGATAGATCATCTTGCTGCCGCGCAGGAAGTGCGGCATTTGTTCCGGGATCACGATGGAAAGCTCGATCAACCCGCCAACTTCACCGTTCTCGTACCAGGGGCACTGGTAGATCAACTTTTTCTGGCCATCCTTCTCGATGGTGTAGACGTTGATGCATTGACTGGCAACCATGTCGAGGATCCTGCGTTGGTCGCGCGGAGAGTGGCAGCCCAGCAGCGATTTACCGATCAGTTCCCGTCCGCCGTCTTTGGCAAAGGTGGCCGAGGATTTGTCATTCATCTCCAGCACGACCCCGTTCTTGTCACAAATGGTGACCGAAAATGGGACTTCATTGAAATACGTCAGATCAGGCATGTTGTTCTCCGTTAATTTGGGATGAAGATACCAGATGTTGGATTTTATCCAGCAGTTCCGTTTCAGATTCGATGGAATAAACACTTTTCCGGATGGAGGGTGTGGTCAGGTAGCCCTCCAGATAACGGGTGAGGTGTTTGCGAAACAAGACCACTCCGATGCGTTCGCTGTATTGTTGCACCATCCCATGCAGGTGCAGGCGGATGACCCTCAAGATTTCCTGGGTGGATTGTTCACCTCTTTGAGAACCTTGAAAGATCCATGGATTACCGATGGCGGCGCGCCCGATCATCACCGCGTCGCATCCGGTCTCTTTCATCATGCGTTCGGCGTCCGCCAGGCTTTTCACATCTCCATTGCCGATGACGGGGATTTTGACCCGGCTTTTGATCTCTCCGATGGCCGGCCAGTAAGCCGTTCCGGAATATTCCTGTTTGCGCGTGCGGGCATGCACGGCAATCGCGCTGGCTCCGCATTCCTCAAGAATGTGGGAAACTTCAAGATAATTGCGGTTTGCGTCGTCCCAACCCAACCTGATCTTGGCGGTCACGGGCACGGGCAGGTGCGCCACCAGGTCTTGCATGATCCTGGCGATCTTGGCGGGGTGCTTGAGCAGGCCGGCACCCGCGCCGCGATTCGAGACGTTGCGCGCAGAGCAGCCCATATTGACGTCGATGGTATCCGGTTTATACTCCAGCAGTTTCTGCGCGGCGAAAAGCATGCGTTCCGGAGCGTCGTCAAAGATCTGGAAGGCGAAAGGTCGCTCCTCTTCGCTGTAGATCAGTTTGTGGTGCAGATGGGGATGGCCGCCTTTGACGTCGATGCCGTTAATGAACTCAGAGATCGAGAGGGCGGAGCCGAACTGGCGCGCCAGCAGGCGGAAAGGCGCGTCCGTGTAGCCGTCCATCGGCGCCAGGATCAACCGGCCAAAGACGGGAATATGAGCAATATAGAAGGAGGGTGAGGTATCATTAATCATGATATCGTGATGTTGAAGGGTGAAAAAGGACCATGAGTCATAATTTTCGATATTTGCGCGTAGTCATGCATATCGTAAGCCTAATCGTGATTCTTGCGTTGACGGCTTGTCAGGGATTGGGAGTAGCGGATACGCTGAAAATGTCTTCTGCGACATCCACAGCTGAAAAATCCGTGGCAAACGCAATCGTAACTCCAACTTTGGAACCGACCGCCCCGCCAACCGCTCAGCCCACGTCCACACCGACGGTGGAACCTATCGTCATCCTGGAAAACAGTCAATATACCTTCGATGCTGTGCTTGATTATAACAAGCATGTGCTGACTGTAGCGGAATCCATCCATTTCCTGAATCAAACCAACCAACCTTTATCAGAGATGGTGTTGGTGGTGCCGCCTAACCGTGAAGCGAAGGTGTTCAACCTGGAAATGGTTCAAATCGAAGGGCAGGACGAGGTCCTACAGTATGCATTGGAGGATGAACAGCTTACCATTACCCTGCCGGAAACCCTTCGACCCATGCAAGCCATCGATCTACAACTTTCTTATAAATTGAAAATCCCTTTGAGGGGTGGTGTGCTGGGCTATACCACGCAGCAAACCAATCTCTCGGATTGGTATCCCTTCATCCCGCCATATGAAGCCGGCCTGGGCTGGATCGTTCACCCCGGCGCTGAAGTGGGGGAGGTGCTGGTCTACGACAAGGCGGATTTCGACCTGACCATCAAATTAACCGGCACGCCCAATCTCTTGGTGGCGGCCGGCGTGGAGGCCGTGCCAGTGGAGAAAAACACCTTCCAGTTGGTGGCTGAGAACATGCGCAACCTCGCCCTGTCTGTCAGCGATCGCTATCAGGTGCTCAGCCAGGATTTCGGACCCTTTACCGTGAACGGTTACGTCTTTTACGATGATGTGGAGGCCGGAAGGGTGGTGCTCGAAAACACCGGCAAAGCGCTGCTGGTTTTCTCGCAGCTGTTTGAAATCCCATATCCGCGTAAAACAATGAGTTTTATTGAAGCCGAGTTTCCGGATGGCATGGAATATGATGGGATGTATTATCTTGGCAACTCATATTTCAAGACCTACACGGAAGGGTTTCAGAACTATCTATCGTTGCTGGCTGTGCACGAAACCGCGCACCAATGGTGGTACGGACTCGTGGCCAACGACCAGGCGCTCGAACCCTGGCTGGATGAATCGCTGGCAACCTACAGCGAGTACCTGTATGTGGAAGAGGTTCATCCCGAGCTGACCGCTTGGTGGTGGCTGTTCAGGGTGGACAACTATAGCCCTTCAGGCTGGGTGGATTCCACGGTTTATGATTTCGACAAATTCCGTCCATATGTCAATGCGGTTTATCTGCAGGGAGCCAGACTGATCCACGAGTTGCGATTGAACATTGGATATGAGGCTTTTATTGAGGGGCTGAGAAATTACGCGCAGTCGTCACAGGTTCAACTCGCGCATCGCGAAGACCTGCTGATGAATTGGATCATGGATCCAAACTCATCCACTTCAGATATCCTCGGGAAATACTTCCAAAATCCATAAAAATTGTTATTTGTCTTTTGATACCAAATCTCCCGCCCTTGTAGCCTGTCCCAATAACCCTGCGGTAGGGTGGGTTCGTGTTTTGAACCCACCCTACATGTCATACTACTGAAGAATTGGATTACAAACCCAACCCCATCCCATCCACGACAGCCATCCTAGAAAATACTTCAAAAAGCCATAAATGGCTATTGGTCTTGCGATACCAGGTCGCCTGCTTCCTTATAGCCCGTTCCGATGAGCTGGCCGATGGAATAATAGCGGTTATCCAGAGCGTAGAGGATCGGATCGAGCTTTTGCAGGTCAGCCAAGCGCTTTTTTCCATTTTCTTCAATGACATAGGAATCACTGGCATAGGCGCAGACCACCTCCGCGATGAAGACCTGGCGGTGTTCGATCAGCACCTGCTGCAGCACGCGGCATTCCAGGTTGACCGGGCATTCCTCGATCATGGGGACGGTTTTCAGCTCGCCGTAAAAGGTGGTGAAGAACTTGCTTTTATCAAATTCCCTGCCTGAAACCACACCGCAAGCGTCGGCTTTGGCCAGCATGCTGGTGGTGGGGAAGTTGAGGCTGAACGACTGGTTTTGTAAAATGCCGATATTCGTGTAGTGATCGCGGTGCGAAGACAGGCACACCAGCGCAGGCTTGATGCCCATCAAGGCCAGGTCGCCCACCTCTTCGTAATTGGGCTTGCCATCCACGTTGGCGCCGGCCAGCGCGATCGGGATCGGGTAAACACACGCATAGGGACCTAAAGGGATTTTCATGCTGACATCCTGTCTTTTGGAATAACCCACAGGTATTAGTTTAGCATTTTTTGTCCTGGCGGCCTCATTCCGCAGGACTGTTTCTTACGTTCAGCATCATCATTATTAGAGCATGGACCCGAATCCTGGTAAAAGGATTCGGGTCATGAAATGCTGAGTGTCTTGACAAAACAGAACAAATGGTCTATTAATTGACTGGAAAAGTAATAGTATTCAAACAAAGGAATCATCTGATTCGTGTATGGAAAGGAATGATAGTCTCCAAAGAATGACTTTTTTTTCGACAGTAATTCGTTTTTTTCGTTTTAGATATTCCTTCAGAACGAAAACGAATCTGCCATTATTTTGACAACAACTCACAACTCTCAAATTTCCTGATCACAAATCACTAATCACTGATCACTGCTTATGTTCACTTGACAACGAACAAATGTTCTATATAATAGAGATATGGAACACACTCCGAACTCCGAACTGGCTTTGCCGCTGCCCAACGAACTGCTGGTGGTCTTTGGCCCGCACGCCGGGGGCGCCCGCATGCTTGACCTGACCGCCCGCCTGGCCCTGCGCGGTCCGCTCTACCTCCTTGACTGCGGCAACCGCAGTGACATGTACTATGTGGCCAGGGCGCTGCGCCCGCTGACGACCGATCCCGCTGCCAGATTGAAAAACATCCGCTTGTCGCGGGCTTTTACCTGCTACCAAACGCTTTCACTGCTCGAGAAACTGAAACCCGAGGCAGGGGTTCCGATCCTGATCCTCGACTTGTTGGCCACCTTCATGGACGAAAGCGTGCAGGTTCAGGAAAGCGCGTTGATCTTTGAAAAGACCCTCTTTTACATTAAGAGCGCCAGCCAGGTGACCCCCGTGGTAGCCAGCGCCAAGCCGCTGCTTTCCATTTCCAGCCCGCGCCTGGCGCTGTTGGCGCAGCTTAAGCGGCAGGCCACCCACATTTGGGAGGAACTTCCCCGGCTTGATTCGGCTTCGGTCGAGGTTCAACCCGGCTTGTTTGGTGAAGCTTTTAATGGTGGTTAAGATTGTGAGGTTGTGATGGGACGCACCATTTCTTCAGCAACGCAGACCTGGGTGGAGGAGGAGAGGGCGCTCAGCCGTTTTGTGCGCGCGCTGCGCAAGAGCGACAAGGAACTGATCGAGGAGTTGATCGCCCTCTCGCATTCGCACGTGGCCGAGGCCTCCTATGCCAGCAATCTATACCCCATGGATATTTACCTGGTTTCCATGCTGCTGGAACTCTACAAAAAGGTCAAGCGGCTGGAGTTGAAACTGGAACAGAATGGCCTGCTGATGGTCGAAGACATGCCGCCCGGGCGCGGCCTGACCTCGCTGCTGGATTTGATCGACCAAAAGGACCCAGAACCAACCCAAGAGGTGACGGGGGAGTTGCTTGAAAACGACGAGGGGACCGGGCCTGCAGAGTACGTCGATCTGCAGGAAGGCGCGTGAGGTGGGCGCGTTGATCCGCGGCTGGCTGCTGGATCTTTACGAGGATGCCGCGGACGGCGTGCGCATGTGGATCATTTCGGAGGACGGCGAGCGCGTCTGTTTACGCCAGCCCTTTCCGATCACCTTTTACGCCGCCGGTGAAACAGAGCATCTGCGCGCCCTGTGGAAGATGCTGCGCGCGCAACCCGGCGTGCTTTCGCTCAGCCGCGAGACGCGCCGCGACGTGTTCCTGCCCGAACCGATCCCGGTGCTGCAGGCCGTAATCGATAACCCGCTGCGCCAGGCGCGCCTGTTCCGCGACGTGCAGCACCAGTTTCCGCATCTTACCTATTACGATTCCGACATTGCCGTGGCCACCCGCCATTCCGCGCAGTTTGGCACCTTCCCGATGGCCTTTTGCGAGATCGAAGCGGACGAGAACTCCATCATCCAGACCTTGCGCGTGCTCAACACGCGCTGGGATCTGTCGCCGGTGTTTCCTGTCTTCCGCATTCTGACTCTCGAGCCGGATTGCGATCCCGCGCGCGGCACGCCGAAGATTCTGCGCCTGCGCTACCAGCAGCGCCAAAGATCCCTGCGGTTGGACTTCCCGACGGAATTGATCTCGCGCCTGAACGAGATCCTGGCGCAGGTAGACCCCGATTTACTGCTTACGCAGTGGGGTGACAACTGGGTCATCCCGACACTGCTCAAGATGGCTGCAGAAACCGGCCAGGCGCTCCACTTGAACCGGGATGAACAGCGCGAAGTGCGCTGGCAGAAGGAATTGACCTACTTCTCCTACGGGCAGATCATCTATCGGGCCGAAGAGGCGCACCTGTTCGGGCGCTGCCACATCGACCAGCGCAATGCCATGATGTGGCGCGATTACGGCCTGGATGGCGTGCTCGAATCGGCGCGCGTTACCGCTCAGTCGATCGAACGCGCCGCGCGGGTCTCACCCGGCTCGGGCATCTCGGCCATGCAGATGCTGACCGCGCTTGAGCATCAGATCCTGGTGCCGTGGCACAAGCAGCAGGTCGAAGCCTTCAAGACCGGCGTGGACCTGATCCAGCGCGACCGCGGCGGTCTGATCTACCAGCCGATCGTGGGCGTGCACGGCGATGTCGGGCAGATCGATTTCATCTCGATGTACCCGGCCATCATCATCAAGGGCAACATCTCGCCCGAGGTGCCGCTGCCGGATGGCATTACCCCGGCCAGCGACGAACTGGGGGTGGTGCCGCTGACCCTCAAACCGCTTTACGAGAAGCGTGTGGCGCTCAAACTGAACCAGGCACGGCTGGCTAACGATGATCCGATCGCCAAGCGTGACAAGGCGCGCTCCTCCGCGTTGAAGTGGCTGCTGGTGGTGTGTTTTGGCTTTCTGGGCTACAAGAACGCGCGCTTCGGCCGCATTGAGGC
>CAZRHZ010000126.1:0-7357 GCA_964599995.1 uncultured Anaerolinea sp.
ATTTCTTTATAGAACTCTGTTGAGAGCCTGCTCTCCACAGCATCAAACTGGCCTTGATCAGGCATAATGATCACCATTTCTGCCAATTCACCCTTATAAGGTAGCGCGAAAGCCTGATAGTCTTCACCAATACCCACTTTCACAGGCACGCTGCCTTCCGTTTGCATGGTGGGCACCTGGATCTGTGTCCCATCCAACAGGGTGAAGGGCGCATCCTGGGTCAATTTTTCCACGAAGGCTTCCTGCCAGGCAGCTTTAAAGTAGATGGCGTTGGCCAGCACCATGCGTGTGGTGGGATCGACCGAGCCTTGCGGTAAAACGTCCTGGATCTTCCCATCGGTCTCCTGATCGACCCAATCGTTGATACTTTTTCGGGCATCCTCGGGCGCGCTTCTAAAATCGACTAACCGCACCCCAGCTCCATAATTGACTGCCAACAGGTCTAGATAGGGCTGTTGAAAAGCATAATCCTTCTGCCCCCAGACTGAATTGGCAATGTTCAACTGCATCGGATTCTTCTTGTCGATCTTTTTGGACTGCGCCGGTCGCTTGGCAAGGTCAAGCGAAAGCGCGTTCATGGCAGCATGGAATTGGTCCGGTGGAAGGGTGATTTGCATGGCGTCCGAGATCTGCGCGGCAGTCTCACCATTGGCACCCCCATAAAGCATCGCTGCCGCAAGGGAGATACTGTAGGGTGAAAAGACGATGTTACTCTCTCCGCCTTTCACCTGACCATAGAAATCGAAGGCAAAGGCATTGTTGTTGGCGAGCAGGGTTGCTCGGTCTGCGGTTGACACTTCAGGATCCAGGTTGCGCGTCAATGCGGATTTTGCCACATCTTCCGCTGAGACGCGAGGAGTAACGCATGCGGCTAAAAGGACCAACATCAAGAGCACTAAACCAGCTGTTATTTTCTTCATTCCGGCCTCGTCAATATCAAAGATCTGAACTCAACCACCATTGGACCTTCACAACTAACGTAAAGGAGGAGGTGTAATGCGTTGCTTCTTTTTTCTTGTAGTTAATACAATAACCAAAACCAGGATAATTATGAAGATCAAAATCCCGCAGTAAAGAAACAACGGAACCAGTTTTGATAGAGAAGAACGCGCCTCCTCCGACACTGAAGTGGGCTGGACGCTATCGTCAACCTGCTGGACGCAAATCTCTCGATCCACATCCACGGCATAGCCAGCATAGCAATAACAGTCCGGTCCAACCTGATAGGCATTGTCAGGGCAGTTCACCAGGTAATCAGCGCTTTCCCACCAGGGGTCGCGGCTGGCTGGATCAAAGACCTCGTGCGAGAGCAGCGCGCCAGAGGTATCCACCTTGAGCATCTCGCCGGAACGAAGGAGTTCCTGTTTTATCGTGTGGGATTCCGCATCGTAATAGGAATAAGTGAAGGAGCCTTCCATCAGGTAGATCTGCATCCCGCTGGCTGGATCATTCACAATCTCATAACTGCTTTCGGCGAATCCCGCACCAAAGACCGGTTGGATGGAATTTGATCGATCACCGTAGAGCGAAAGCACACCGGTAAACTGCGGAACCTGCAGAGGACCAATGGTAACCTCAGCGTTGGGTGGGTTAACCTTGATGGCTGGGCCGACGACCACAGGTGTACTTCCGCTGATTTGTCGTTCCACTTCATGGATCGCGGCATTGATTCGGTCGCAATAACGGATTAGACAGATCAACGGGTCGACCTCCTCCCTTCCAACGACCACCCCGCCAGTTGGGATGCAACCGCTTTTTTGCTGCCAATCCTGCACTTTCTGAAGGTCGCTAATGGCTCCCATGACATTAACCCGATCTGCGGTCTGTCCATATCCCCCTGCTAGGTTCATCAATGCCCAGGCGTCACGACATTGTTTCCACTCTTCGCGCAAGATCTCAAGTTCCTGGGTTCTGTCTGGCGCAGTAAACACACAGCCATAGATATCAGCATTCGCACCTCCGGGATTGCAGGTCAAATACTGGTCGTATTGGCTGTTGGCTCCCGATCCGAAAGAGCAAACGCAATCAGCACAGTTTGAACAGTTCTCCCCATATTCTGGTTCGCAGCCATTGCCATGATTGCATTCGGTACCATCCAGGTCAACACATTGACGAGTGCCGACGTCGTATTTCTTGTTCGGATCAGTGCACATGCATGCACTGGTTCCATCTTTGTTGGTGATCATACGCATGCCGTCGCCAGAACACAGATCAATATATGGGATGCACTTCAACTGTAAGAAAACATTCCCTTCGCCGCAATCGCATTTACAGTTCGGATACGTATCGCCTTCGAGAAAAAATCCAACAGGATCAAGCGAAAGGCAGTATTGATCACAAGGCATGCCATTTTTTTCTCCATAAACGGCAGGTTCAGATTGCGTTTCATCTACCGGATTCTGAGTTTCTTGGATTACTTCATCAGGGCTCCAGATTGAGACAGCGTGCAGCGTACCCGTTGTTGGTTGGCCCGGGGTCCATGAAAAAACAAGTTCATCCGTTTCTCCTGTCAGGAAATCTTGCGTGTTGATCCACCCCCCACTCGCCTCGAGATGTGTTGTCCCTGGCAAACGAATCCGCGTGGTAAAAATGGGCTCACCATACTGCTGGATGTAGGCATTAATTTCCTCCTGACTCATGACCACCACATCATCACCAAAAATGGGCCCAAAATCGTAGGTTTCAGCATTCTTGATGGAAGTCCAGGTTTCAAGGAATTCAGAATAATCATAGTGGGCATCAAAAGTAAATGTCAATTGGCCGCTCCCGTTTTGCTGCATGGTAAGGGTTGTGTTTTCAAGAGACTCTGGCAAATTTCGTCCGCCAGTAAGATTCAAGGCGTAAGTGGCTGAAATCTGAGCCCGGTTGTTTGACATGGTGGAAACCTCAATGTTATCCCAGCCTTCAGCTGCCAGGTCTTCAACATATGAATCAAAGATGGGGATGATTGATTCGCCATCAGTATCTGTAGCCGGAAAGATGAGTGTCTGGTAGATCGTGCCCATCCCTGAGGCATCTTGCTGCATATCAATTAAGTAATCTATTGAAACACATGCGAGGGTTGAAAAAACCATGCACAACAGAAAGAGATATCTAGTCCATCTGAATCGTCGGTGCATCGCTGATTCTCCTTTCACCACCCACCTGCGGTGCGGATAACAATGTTGAAAAGGATGGGTCATCAAGCGATTTTATGTGCGGATAAGTAACTTAAGCTTTGTTGGGGTTGACGGAGAATAATGAATTTCATTATCCGCTCTATCGACTTTCCAATTTACAGTTCAATTATGGGCACGATCCGCCCATATCCACGCCTGTTTCGCCAAAATCCTGACGGCCGTCACGGCAGTAATTTCCAATGAACGCAATGGCACCCGGGTAATGCGCGCGGATCACGTGTTCATACCAGGAAACTTGATCCATCACCTCACCGGCATGCCTGCATTCGCCCGCCGATGAAACGTTGTTGCAGTCGATCCAATCCGGATCCCATTCGCAGTAGTCGATAGATGGGAACCAATATATCGGATTGAGATCTTTTCCACATTCCGGCCAGGAAGCATGTTTCCAGGCTGCCCAATCTGGTGAAGTGTTTTGAAAAGCGTCTGGAACCCGGTTGATGTAATACAACGCCCAATCAAGGTTGTGATACCACTCGTGGATCAACGGTTCGTAGATAAACTTTCCTCCGATCATGACCTTGTTGCAGATGTCGTTGTATTGGATGCTGGCAAATCCCGCACCGTGGATGCTCATTTCTCCATACGAGCCGCCGCAGGCATAAGCCAGGTTCAGGTTCTGCTGGCGATCATAGACACCCGAAACCACGTACACAAAGTCCGTGTCCACCCCCACATAAGGATTGAGCAGTTCATCATCGATTTCAAAAGGACCAATCACATAATCTGGCGCAACAAAACCGGTGAAATCGACGGCCAGTTCCGTGTAAGTGATGTCAAGTTCCAGGTTGCCCTCGCTCCATTCGTACACGTTTTCTTTGACCAGTTCCATATCCCGTTTGATCTGTTCCACCTCTTGTGAGGTGAGATTGATCTCAAGGCAAGTGCGATAGGCGTAGCCCGCATATTGCGGGTCATTGATATGCTCGGGGGAGATTCCCACCATCGGTGAAGGAGGATCGAAATCCGAACGTTCACAGACGCAGTCGCCGCATTTATCTCCATAACACACGCTGCCACTGGCAAAATCGTTACCCGCCAGGCAAGTGCGCAAGGGATTGAGTATGAACACCTGAAATTTTGCTTTGGAGGGATTGCGTGCGAGTGATGAGTCGTTCGCGGTCGGCGTGGCTGTTCCGGTGGGTTGAGGAGTGCCAGTTGGGGTAGATTCCGTTGGGCGCGAAAACTCGCATCCACAAATTAAAAATAACAATACGGCAAAAGCAATTCCCTTTTTCATAATCTCATTATACGGAGTAAGAACAGCAAAATAAAGCATGTCTCTTGGATGAAGGAATTGACTTTTTACTCGACTTCTCCTACACTAATCTCATGCTAGCCCGTGTGAACGCTTGTGCCGTTATCGGGTTGGATGGGGTCATTGTAGATGTTGAAGTTGATATCACCACCAACATTCCCAAACCACCCATGATAATCGTCGGCCTGCCAGATGTCTCCGTGCAGGAAAGCCGCGAACGCGTCCAATCCGCCATCCGTAACGCAGGATTGGAATATCCGCGCAAACGGGTGCGCGTCAACCTGGCTCCCGCCACGGTGCGTAAAGAAGGTTCCGCTTACGACCTGCCCATTGCCCTGGGGGTGCTATTGGCGAACCGTCAGCTCCCTCCCTTCTGTCTCAAGGACGGCCTGGTGATGGGTGAACTCTCACTGGACGGCAGCGTGCGCCACATCCGCGGAGTTCTACCCATGGCGGCGGTTGCCAGGCGCGAGGGTTACCGGCGTGTCTTCGTCCCCGTGGAGGACGCCCCCGAAGCGGCCATCTTTCCGGAGCTGGAGGTTATCCCGGTTTCCTCACTCTCCGAACTATATAGCCATCTGGTGGGTTCGCAGCCCATCGCCCCCCAGCCACACCTCGAGATTGACCAGGTGCCCGTGGTGGTGCAAACCGACTTCCGCGACGTCAAGGGGCAGGAGCATGTCAAACGGGCGTTGGAAGTGGCCGCCTCGGGCGGTCACAACCTGTTGATGATCGGCCCACCCGGCTCAGGTAAAACTCTTATGGCGCGCGCCCTGCCAGCCATCCTGCCGCGCATGACCCTGGATGAATCACTGGATGTGACGCGCATCTATTCCGTTGCGGATGCCTTACCCGATGGCATTCCGCTGATCAAAAACCGACCGTTCCGCGCTCCGCATCACACCATCTCGCACGCAGGGTTGGTGGGTGGCGGAAACTGGCCGCACCCAGGTGAGATCTCGCTGGCGCACCGCGGCGTACTCTTTCTGGATGAACTGCCTGAATTCGGCAGCCGCACGCTCGAAGTGCTGCGCCAGCCGCTGGAAGACAAAGTGGTTACCATCAGCCGCGCGCAAGGTAGCCTGACCTTCCCGGCCAACTTCCAGCTCGTGGCGGCCATGAACCCCTGCCCATGCGGGTTCTACGGTGATCCGCTTAAAGCCTGCACCTGCTCCCCCTCCACGGTGACCAAATATCAGCACCGCATCTCGGGTCCCCTGATGGACCGCATTGACATTCATGTGGAGGTACCGCGTGTGGATTATGAGAAGTTGAATGATTCACGTCTGGGTGAATCGTCTGAAGTGGTCAGTCGGAGGGTGGAAGCTGCCAGGCAGATCCAACGCGAAAGATTCGAGGGCACAACGCTCAACTGCAACGCGGATATGCACCCCGCGCAGGTCAGGCAATACTGCGGACTGGACGAAGCCTGCCGCAGCTTGATGCGCGCCGCCATGAACCAAATGCAGCTCTCAGCACGAGCATACCACCGCATACTTAAACTGGCACGTACCATTGCTGACCTGGCTGCCAGCCAGTCCATTCAACATCAGCATTTGGCTGAAGCGCTGCAATACCGGCCAAAGGTAAGTGATTAATTAAAAAACCTGGCTGAATATTCAGTCAGGTGGCAAGTCTGTTCAGAGAAACCAGAGATAAAGCTAATTCGCCACATTAATCCGTAGTATCTTTTTTTCTATCCGAAATATCCACGTGGGTTCCATACATCATGAGCGGTTTTCCATCCTCGGTCCAGGTGAAGACACGTCCACGATCATGAATCCATACCCAGTGGCCATCTTTATGCTTCATACGGAATTCGCAATCGTAGAATGGTGTTTCATCAGAAAAATGCTTGTTCAGAATGATTTGTACTGGCTGAAGATCATCAGGGTGGGTTAATCGTTCCCAGGTGGAAATATCCACCGGTTTCAATTCCTTTACTGAGTATCCAAGAATCTCAGCCCAACGCTCATTGAAGACCGTTTCTCCGGTTTGCACGTTCCATTCCCAAGTTCCGGCACGTGTCCCCTCGATGATGGCTTCAAGTCTTCTATGTTCGGCTTCCAGTTCTTCTTCTGCCTTCTTTCGTTCGCTTATGTCACTGATACTGCCAAACAGGAATAATGGCAAACCTTTTTCATCACGGATAATCGAAAACTTATGAATAATCCATAGATAATGACCGTCTTTGTGTCGCATTCGAAACTCAATCTGATGCGCTTTTTTTTCTTTGTTCACTGTGGCTGCGTTGAAGAACGCGTGAACTCTTTCCAAGTCATCCGGATGAGTTAATATACTATCCTCTTGCATCAGCATTCGAGTAATTTCTGAAGCGCTGTAACCTGTGATCTCGGTGAATACCGGGCTTAAATATTCGTATTCGCTTGTGAGAAGATTGCGTTTAAAAGCTGCATCTTGCGAATTTTCCAATACTTCCTGAAACCGGTTATCACTTTCAACCAGAGCTTTCCCCACACGTTGGCGGTCTTTACGCAATTCCACTTCTGTAATTTCACGCTCAATGGCCGGAACAATACGAGCCATTTCGATTTTCTGAATATAGTCTTCCGCGCCACCCTTCATCAACGAGACTGCTAAATTTAGATCGATCTCACCAGATAGAATAATAAAGGGGACATTTGGCTGTATTCGTTTGGCAATCGCCAGAGCTTCGGGTGCGCTGAATTGCGGCATGGAGTGATCTGAAGTGATCACATCCCATTTCTGATCACTTCGTAATGCCTTTTCCATGGCTTCTGCTGTATCGACAACTGTGGAATTTACTTCATAACCTGCTTTTTCTAGAGTACGCTGTAGAAAAAAGACGTCATTTTCACTATCTTCGACAATCAGGATATTTAAGCTCGGACCCATTAATAATTTCTCGCATATAGAATCAACTTCAACCAATATTATT
>CAZRHZ010000127.1:0-7188 GCA_964599995.1 uncultured Anaerolinea sp.
GCCGACTTCCAGACCGTTGACCGCATCGACCATCAAAACCACGCCTTCAACCACACGCATCGCGGAGATGACCTCACCCACGAAATCGGTGTAGCCGGGAGTATCAAGGATATTGATTTTATGGTCTTTGTATTCCACTGGAACAACTGAAGTATAGAGCGAGATCTTTCTTCTAATCTCTTCTTCATCGAAATCGGACGTGGTTGTGCCATCGTCGATCTTTCCCATACGGGTGGTCGCGCCAGTGTAATGAAGGAAAGCCTCACACAGAATGGTCTTGCCAGCACCGGAGTGTGAAGCCAGTACGATATTACGGATTTTGTCGGTTGAGTACTCTTTCATGAAAGGGAGTCCTTCTCTAGCTTAAGATGAATTCAACCTTTCCATTTTAAGGGATGATGACGTTCTTGTCAAAGAAAAGCAGGTGGGCAGAAGGCAAAAATCGCTTTCTCTTTCGTTGTGGAATGGTTGTAGAATGAAGTTGACGGAAAACGATTTTGTCTTATGAAGAAAACACCCTTTTTCATCTGGATTATTCTTTTGGCCCTGCTGACTGTATCTCCGGTTCCTTTACACACATGGCAGGTGCAGAATGAATTCGCACTTTATCCTGACCGCGATTATCCCTCCTGGCAAATTATGGTTCATACTCCTCTTGCTGCGGTCGAATTGGCAACTCCTCAGGATTGCTTGACCTTTAGGGATGGTGAGGTTTCAATCGCCAATTGTGAGAACCCGACTGGTGAGGTTAAATGGCAGAGTGGAGCAGACTGGCAGGTCACCGAAGCCATCGCCGCCGACCTGAACCGTGATGGTCTGACCGAACTGGCCATGGTCGTATGGCGTCCTTATCAACCCTGGCCGATCGATGCGTATCTACCTCACGGAGGGCGAATTTCTGAATTTCAAGACCGGCAAGGGATGAGTTGTCACCTCATCCTGGTTGGGTGGGATGGCAACCTGTATCGCGAATTGTGGGCAGGGTCTTCGCTCGCGGATCCAATCTTTCATATCCGCACTGTGGATCTGGATTCAGACGGCTATCAAGAGCTTGTTGCCTTGGAAGGGAACTATGATTCTCTCAATCGAACAGGAAACCTGACCGTTTGGGATTGGTCAGGTTTTGGATTTCGTTTACGCGACCGGCTGGAAAAACCCATCTCGGATTTTGGGATCGTTTCTGACGGTCAGAACGTCTTGATATTGTCCAATTAGGATAAGGAGGAGAAGATGAAACGTAAAAAATTATGGGGTATCACGAGTGGTTTGTTGATCCTGGCAATGGTGATGTCAGCCTGCAGCCTGACAAATTTGATCTCGAAGGTTGCAACGGATGTGGTGGATGAATTGTCTGACCTGGACGAGACTCAACCAGCCAAAACTGAAGAAACCGTTTCTCCATTGATCGACACCGAGGGGTTGTACACCAATGCCTTTGCAGATTATCCAATCCAGGAAGTCAGCATGCCCGCCACTTTTACAGGTGGATACAGCCTGCCGCTGGCTGAAGACCAGATTACTGGTTGGGATGTGATCGGTCTGACCGATACTCAGGTTGAAGCGCTGCTTACTAATGGGTTTGTCGTGGTACCGCCATCATCCAACCCGAACAGTATCTATACAGAGTTCTACCAGGCGTATGAAGGATCACGCTATGCCATGGAACCGGCTTTCATCACCACCGATTCGATCTTTCATATCTACCATCTAATATTTGACAAGATGCTGCGTGATCTTGAAACCACTTCTTTCATTCCCATGCTGAAAGAACTGACCGACGCCATGTTGAATGCCAGCCTGGCACAATACGAGCAGTTGACCGGCACAGAACTTGAAGAAGCCGCCTTGCGCAACGTGGCCTATTTTACTGTCCCTGCCAATATTCTAGGTCTTGGCCCTAACGTTCCTTCCGCTGCGCAGGCCTTGGCGGATGCTGAACTTGCGCTCATGGCTTCGAGTTCTCCTTTAGCGGCTTCTCCGATTTGGGAAATGGGTGGTGAATCGAATGACGAACTTTTGTTTGAAGATTATTCCCAATACATCCCACGCGGACATTACACGCGCAGCGTGGAGCTTGAGAACTATTTCAAGGCCATGATGTGGTACGGCAGGTTAACCTACCGACTCAAGAACACAGTGGAAACCCAGCGTGCCTTGCTAATGATCCAGGCGATCCGTAACGCACAGTCGGAATCAGGGAGAAGTGCAGAAGAACTCTGGCAGAACATTTATGATCCAACCGTGTTTATTGTCGGCAAGGCGGATGATCTTTCCTTCCACGAGTACGGCGTCATTTCAGATCAGATTTTTGGAGAGAATCCCGATCTGACCAGTTTTGCCGATGAAACCAATATGGCCGAATTCCTTGAAGCTGCAAAGAATCTACCTGCGCCGCAGGTGAACTCCATGTGGGTCTTCATCTGGCAGGATCGCGACGATGCCACCCAGGGCTTCCGCTTCATGGGGCAGCGCTTCACCCTTGATCAGTACGTGTTCGGCGAACTCATGTACCGCAAGGTCGGCAATCTTGACGATCCCCGCGCGCTGCCCAAGGGGCTGGACCTGCTGGCCGCCATGGGTTCCGAAGAAGCCTATCGTCTGCTGGATGAAATGGGTGAAACTGCTTACGACAATTACGACGCGCAGATGACCAAGGTGAAGGGCGAGGTGGAAGGTTTTGGTCTTGATTCATGGACGCAAAACCTCTACTGGGCGTGGCTCTATGCCATGCGACCGTTGATTGAGGTCAAAGGCCAAGCCTATCCAGCCTTTATGCAAACTCAAGCTTGGCAGCATAAAGACATGGCCACCGCTTTGAGCACCTGGACGGAGCTTAAGCACGACACCATCCTTTACGCCAAGCAGGTCATGGCCGAAATGGGCGGCGGTGGACCGGAGGAACCTCCGCATGGGTATGTCGAGCCCAACCCCGAAGCTTACGCACGGCTGCTCGCCCTCTCTCAGATGACCCGCACTGGATTGGAATCGCGCGGTTTGTTGAGCGACACCACTCGCACCAATCTGGACAACATGATCGACGAAGTTCAATATCTGCTGACCGTCTCGCAAAAAGAGTTGAACGGTGAAGAACTCACCGAAGAAGAGTACGGTCGCATGATCTATTACGGCGGCTGGCTTGAATCTATGACTCTTGCTGCTGCCGATCCTGCTGATGATCTGATGGGCGGTCGGGGTACCCTCAATGACCAAAAATCAGCCCTGGTGGCTGACGTTGCTTCGGGCTTTGGCTCGGTTCTCGAAGAAGGGGTGGGATATCCCACCAAGATCGTGGTGGTCATACCCGATGAACCCTATCGCCTGGCCATTGGTGCGGTCTATACTTATTATGAATTCGTGGTTTCTGCTGACCAACGCATGACCGATGAAACCTGGCGTGCGACCCTGGAATCTGGCAGCGCACCCGAAATGCCCGAATGGACAAGCTCTTTCATTATTCAATGAAATTCTCGCGATGGTTTGCAGGAGGAGCACTGATCGCAGTGCTCCTCTTCTTAATCACCTGCTCATCAAAACAGGCAGATTTCACACTCACGTTGGGCGGAGATATCATGCTTTCCAGGGCAGGCAACCCCATTTTCACCGCTGCGGATGCTCCGATCAACCCCTGGGTCGAGCTGGAAACATTTTTGGATCGATCCAATGATTATTTCTTTGCCAATCTTGAGTCCCCGCTTGGTTTTTTGCCTTCGCCTGCCGACGACATGAACCTTTGCGCTGATCCTTCCGAAGTTCGTCTGCTTAAGGAAGGGTATTTGGATGGTCTGACCCTGGCGAATAATCACGTGAAGGATTGTCAGGCGGGCGGGGCGGTACTGACTGCTCAGATCCTGGCTGATGATGGTTTTTTGTCGACCACCGGAGCGGGGGACGTCCTCTATCTCGATACTTCACAGGGAATGCTTGCCCTGATCGCTGCCAATACCCTCAATGAGTCTTTTTCATCCAGCGCATTATTGGATGAGGTGAGAATCGCAGCCTCCATCGCTGACCTGGTGATCGTTTCGATCCATTGGGGCATCGAATATCAGGCTGGGGTTGAGGATGCGCGACAGACACTGGCGCAGCAGCTTGCCGACGCCGGTGCGGATGTGATCTGGGGGCATCACCCGCATGTACTGCAGCGCATGCAATGGCTGCGTTCCTCCGACGGCAGGGATGTGCTTGTGCTCTACAGTTTGGGGAATCTGTTATCCGATCAATTCATGCTCCCAGACGCTCAACGCTCAGCGCTGGTGCGTTTGTCTTTTCATGATTCTGAGATCGACCGCATTGAGATCGTGCCGCTCTTCATGAACCAGACGGATAGAACTCTTGATTGGATGGCCGATCAGCAACAACACGATTGGATCACACAACGATTGGGATTGGGTGGGTTGTCGAAACCGGGGGTATTAATCGAGGTTAGTTCGCCGAAATGATCTTTTCCTAGACTAAACGTTTTTCCATCCGCCACGAGGGTTCGGTGACAGTATGCCACGTACCCTTGTGGTCGGGATATGACCAAACACCCTCCTCCTCAGCCACGATCTGATATCCTAGCCGCTGATACAGCCTGACCGCTCCCTGGTTGTTACGCGCCACATTGAGTGTCACCCGGGTGTAGTTAATCGTCTTAAGGCTGTCTTCAAGCAGGTCGATCATTTTTGTGCCGATGCCCAGCTTGCGGTATTGGGGTCGTATACGCAGTGAGTAGAGATAGGCGCGATTCCAACCATCTGCCAGTTCCAACCGGTCGCTGGTTAACTGCAGAAACACCTGACCCACCATGTATCCCTCACGGGTGACCGCCACCCAGCCTTTGGCTGTACCTTTCTCGATCTTTTTGTAAACATCCGCGAAAACATTGCGAAAATGCAGGAATTCTCCCTCCCATTCCAACGCGGGGAGGTCAGACTTCAACAACGGCCGGATGTTGATCTCCTGGATCGCACTGGATCCTTCCACCTGCACATACATTTCTACCATGAGCGTCTCACCGATAAGCTTGCGAGATTTTGTCTAGCAATTCCTGCTCTTGTTCTTCAGTTTCGATCAAGCCGTCCAGGCGGGCATCTCTCAATTCGCTGAGCATGCGCGCGTAGTGTGGCCCGGGAGCGATTCCAAGCGACTTTAATATTTCACCGGTCGTGAACGACTCCACATACCGCCAATGGGTTACGAAAGCAGTCAACCTATCCTTAACTTTTTCATCGCTGGTCGTGCATCGTAAGGCGAAAAGGATGAATTCCGGTATGCCACGCAGGGTATTGGTGAACTGGCTAATTGACATGCTTCGCAGGTCGTTTTCCATGCTGCGCAGTTTGAAAATGCTCTTGATGGCATCAGCCATATCATTTGAAAAATGCAGCCGGTTCCCTATGGCCACCGCGTCGCTTTCAGTCAGATTTGAGAACCAGATCAGGTAGGCCACGACTGTCCGCACCGGAATACTAGCATTGGGCGAAACCGGGTTCCAGGGTTCTTCGATCTTTTCAAACAGCGCACGGTTGACTGCAGGTTTCCATACCTCTGACCAGATTAAACCGGGGTAGATGGCACCCAGCAGATTCAGATCCATAAATCGTTTGAGTACTTTTGCAGGATCGGTTTCCTTGAAGATCAGATCGAGTTCGTGCCTGATCCGGTCGCCGCTGACTTGCTTCAGGTTCTCGCGCGCCTCCTGCATCAACTGCAGGGTTCGCGTTTCAATCTGAAAACCGAAGCGCTGTTCAAAACGCACGGCGCGCAGCATCCGCGTGGGATCGTCCACGAAGGAAAGCGAATGCAGTACTTTGACCCGTTTCTTTTCAAGGTCGCTCAATCCGCCCCAATAATCTTGCAGTTCGCCAAAATGCGAACCGTCCAACCGCAGTGCCAGGGTGTTGATCGTGAAATCGCGGCGGTGCAGGTCCTGTTTGATGCTGGAGCTTTCAACAGTGGGCAGGGCGGTGGGATGGTCATAGAATTCGGTCCGTGCGCTGATGAAATCCAGCGATTCGGGCAGATCGCAGCCGTCAAAATCAGCAAATCCAAGCAATCTTTCCAATCTGTAACGTTCAGTCTTGATCTTCCATTTGGCGGTGCCAAAGCGGCGGTGAGTCACCACGCGGCCTCCGAGGTCTTTGGCCAGCATGTGGGCCAGTTTGATTGCATCGCCTTCAACGACGATATCAAAATCCGGTGAAGGTTTTTGCAGCAGCAGGTCGCGTACGAACCCGCCCACGATGTAAAGGGCTTGCGAGTTTATCTCTGCAAGCTCGATGATCTTCTTAAGCAGCGCCAACCGGCATGGCGATAGTGCCTTGCGGACCAATCGCTCGTAGCTGGCCGTTTTTGGTTTGGATCTTTCGCCTGCCATCAGGTTTTTAAGCAGGTCGGTACGTGTGACGATGCCAATGATGGCCTGGCTGGCGGGGTCGATGACCGGGATCTGCCCCCAACCGGTAGTGGCCATCAGATCGCGCACCTGGTCAATGGATTGGTCTGGCAGGAGTGTGTAATTGCCTGATTCCATCAAGCTGCTCACGTACAGCGTCAACCGGTGGGCTCTGGCGCGGTCGATGGCTCTTCTGGTCAACAGGCCGATCACTTTTCCCTCGTATACCACGGGATAGCCTTCATATCCGTAGCGCTGCATCACCCGGTCCGCTTCGTCGACAGTCGTGTCGGGCGAGAGCAGCAGCGGTTTCTTCGACATGATCTTGCTGACACTCAGCGCGGGGCGGATGTTGGTTTTGATCCCTTCGATCAACTTTTCTTTGAGATTGGGCAGCGCCAATTCGAATGGCAGTTCCTGGTCGACCAGCAGCGCGGAAGCCGCGCGCTCGTGACCGCCTCCTCCGAAGAGCGACATGATCTTCGCGACGTTGATCTCGTCGCTGGTGGAGCGTGCGATCAGACGGATGCCTTCTTTCGTTTTTACCATCAGGAAGAGCGCGTCAGGATCCAGCAGATCGCGCAGCTTGTGAGCCACGCTTGAGATTTCTTCGTTGATCTCGCTGGCATCCGCCTGTGATAGAAGAATGTCTTTTCCCTGGATGGTCAGGGTTTCAGCGTTTATAAGCATCTTGTCTGCCAGCGCGCGTTGATTTACAGAAAGTGCGGGGTTCAAATACTCTGCTGCGATGCGCAGGCTGGCGCCTTGTTCCAGCAGGAAAACCACCGCTTTGGCATCTCGCACAGTGGTTG
>CAZRHZ010000128.1:0-3580 GCA_964599995.1 uncultured Anaerolinea sp.
CATCCACCACATAATCCAGTAGTTCATCTTCATCCACGTCACGGGCGGAAACCACCTTTCCACGCACCGACATGCCGGCCTGGTGCACAGATCTTGGATCGCCCGAAACAAGCGGATGCCAGAGCGGTAGGTCCTTGCCTTCCGCCAGCAAGCGGTAGGCGCAGGTTTCAGGCATCCATTTCAGAGAAGAAGCCAGAGACGGATTGAGGGTCAGGCAGGTGGGCACGAGAACGGACCGTTCCGCGTAGCGGGTGCAGCGGCAGTGATAGATCTCGAGCAGTTCGCATACCACGTTGGTGTGATAGATTTGACCGGTATCTTCATCTTCGAATTTGATCAGACAGCATTTGGCGCAGCCGTCGCACAACGACTCCCATTCTTCCTTTGAGAGCTGCTCAAGTGATTTGGTCTTCCAAAAGGGCAGGGTTGCCAACTGGTAACTCCCGAAAACTGATCAAATTATGATGAATCATATCATATCCTGCTTCCAGTTTTTTCGATTTTGGTCGATAATATCCTTATGATCATTTCTAGCACTTCCATGGAAAATTCAATGGCCAGCATGGCCACCAGCCGCGCGAATGGGCAGGTGCAGGCCGAGATCACGCTTGCTATTTTAAAGCAGCAGCAAGACATGCAGGCGTCTCAGGCGGCGGCTTTGATCAAAATGATCCAGGATAGCACCCTGGATGGCACGGGGCAGCTCGTCAATATTTCCGCTTAAGATACAAATGACCTCAATCAAACAAGGGAGTTCAAAATCCCTTGTTTTGTTTTAACGAAGCCATAAAGGCTTCGACTTAACATTTATGTGAATGTTATTGATTTCGACCGATTCTCGCCTATAATCAGAACAGGGATGTGCAATTGATCCTTCGATTAAAATTGCTCTGGTCTGGAAAACCTTGAACAGAATCCAACGAACTCTTCCGCATCTGCTTCTCCTCTTGGTGGTGATGGGCCTCACCCTCACCCTGGTGGGCTGCTTTTGGCAGCGAGCAGGTGATACCCCGACCCCTTCGAATATGGTGCACCTGTCCACTTCGAGTCACCAGACGAGCACTCCCATTCCCGACACCGCCACGCTTGAGAGTTCTCCCACCACGACCGGCACACTTCCTGCGGAGCCAACTTTCACTCCGGCCATAACCAGCACGCCGACTTCCACTTTTACACCCAGCGCGACCGCCACGCCGGAGTTTACCGCTACACCCATTGCATCACCGACACCCAAATCGCCACCCTTGCTCGACACGTTGATCGAAAACCTGAAAAACGGCCAGGCCTGGCAGGTGGTGGGGGTCTACGTGGAGGATGTTCTGCAACTAAGGGTTGTGCAGCAGCCCAGTTCAGACCCGGCTTATGTTTCGACCATTCAAAACGCCGCAACCTATTTCGCGTTGGTCAACCAGGTGACCGGCAACACAGGGCTGTTGGCGCACAATTATCTGGCAGGCGCTTACTTTTTTAATCTCCAACCGGGACAGGTGGTGATCCTTATATATGGTGACGGGCGCACCGAAGAATATGAAGTATCGGGAATGCAGGAATACCAGGCTTTGAACCCCACCAGCCCGACCAGTAATTTTGTGAATCTGGATTCTGGTGAAACGCTTAGTTCTACGGATCTTTTTTATCGTGTATATGGTGGCGGTGCCCGTACGACATTCCAGACCTGCATCGCCCAGGGCAACGAATCATCCTGGGGCAGATTGTTTGTGATCGCCCCGCTCGAATAGGTTTTTGCGCAAAGGAGGAAGTATGGCAACGAATCGGACCACTTTTTTCAGGTTTCAAAGAGGATGGCGAATCTTGATCATTTTCATTTCTGCCTGTGTTGTGGCAGCTTTGATCTGGTCGATCCTGATCACGCCCATCTACCAGGCCTCGGCCACTTTTCTGGTATATCCCAATGACACGCTGACCAGCAGCAAAGACGTGGTCAGCAGTCTGGATACCCTGGATAAGCGTACTATTTCCACCACCTACGCGGATATTCTCGACAGCAACCGCGTCGTCCAGGATACAATCAGCCGTCTGCAAATGACCGACACGGACTTGAGCGCCTTCGAGATCTACACAGAAGTGCAGACCAACACCAACATCCTGGTGCTCTACGTGGAAGGTCCTGATCCACAAACCGCTACGCTCCTTGCAAACAACATCGGTCAGAATGGCATCAGTTATGTCAAAAGCCTCTACCAGGTTTATGATATTGCCTTCCTTGACCTGGCCGTTGAGCCTGAAGCGCCAATCAGCCCGCGGCCGCTGCTTTACGCCTTGATCGCGGCAGGCATCGGCCTGGTGGCCGGTTTGATCTTCCTGATCTTGCGCGAGACCCTGCGGGTTCCTCTCGAAGCGCTGCGCGAGCGCTCGGTCACCGACAAGCAGTCGCTGGCCTACACACGAAAGTACCTCGTGCGCTCCATGGTGCAGGAACTGGTCAAGAAACAAAAAGACCCACTGGGCTTTGGCATCATCTATTTGCAAGGCCTGGAAGACCTGATCGAAAACCTGCCGGATCGCATCACCAACAAGATCATGCAAGATGTGGTCGAACGCTTGCACGATCTTCTGCGCGGCAATGACCTGGTCGGCCGGTGGAACAATCTCAGTTTTGGTGTGTTGCTGCCTTCCACGCCAGAATTCCCCGCCAAAAAGACTTTCGAAAGACTATTGCAGGCATTGGAAGCACCCATCCTGACCGAATCAGGCGATTCCATTGCGCTGTCGCCGGTGGCGGGTGTGGTTACCAGCCAGGAGCAAGACACCAGCGATCTGATGGTTTCACGAGCTGAAGAAGCCCTGAAGGATGCTCGTTCTGGTGCCGATAAATTGGTCGTCTCGAAATGACCGGGGAGGATAAAATGAAACGTTCATTTGTTCTTCAACTTTTCGGTTTCGTTTGTGTTCTCAGCCTGCTGCTGGGCGCGACCGGGCTTCAACCAGTCAGGGCTCAATCAGACAGTCAGGCGGATCTTGTCCTCGCTGATCTCGGCATGACCATGCCGCAGATCCTTACCGGACCGATCTCTGAAACCACGCTGAGCTTTAACCTTCCCCCCAACTGGAAACCCGAAGGTGCGGCCACGTTGGATCTCGACCTGAATGTGTTCATCTCAAGCCTGGTGGTCTCAGAATCCACCGAGGGCGTTTCAGGCCTGGTGGGCGGTGATCTGAGCATCTACCTGAATGACACCCTTTTGGGGTTGAACACCCTTTCTCAACAGGGGCAGCAAACCCTGCACCTTGATTATGACGCGGGATTGTTCCTGCCCGCCACCCGTGCCGGGATCAATGTGCTGCGCATCCATTGGGATGGTTCGATCTCCTGCTCGATGAACCTGCTTTCGAGTGTTACAGTGATGCCTTCGTCAAAGATCAGCTTTCCTTACGGTCAGAATCCCGATCCCATGGATCTAAACGATTTCCCGGTTCCATTTATCATCGAGCATCCAATTGAGGAACAGCCGTTGAAGATCGTGCTGCCTTTTGCTGCAACCCCCGCAGAATTGCGCGCTACCATGATCCTGGCCGCAGGCGTGGGCCAAATCTCGGGCGGCAGTATGCCGATCGAACT
>CAZRHZ010000128.1:3680-7160 GCA_964599995.1 uncultured Anaerolinea sp.
TGATCCTGGCCGCAGGCGTGGGCCAAATCTCGGGCGGCAGTATGCCGATCGAACTAGTCTCTCTCGAGGAATACAAACCATCCTCTCAACAAAATGTCTTCCTGGTGGCTGGCAGCAGCACCGTTCAAACCCTGCCGGCTTCCCTCGGGATCGCGAACCTTTCGCAGCTTGCCGCTGGGGACGGACTGCTGGCTTTCTTTGAACCCCAGGGAGGTTATGGATTGCTCGTCACTGGTGACGAGACTGGCATCATCAAAGCCGCGCAAGTAGCGGGTGCCAATCAGGTCATAGCGGCAGGCGATGGACTCAACATGATCGTAAGTGGGGTGAATCCCACCACGCCAACAGGCGGAATCGAAGACATGACTCTTGAAGATCTGGGCAGCGGCGAACTGGTCTTTACCCGACCGGATGCCCTGGTGCAGTCGGTGGATTTCTTTGTGCCTGCCGGCAACCAGATCAGGGCAGACGCAGCGTTTGAGCTGATCATAAGCCATTCTCAGCAACTGGACTATTTGAGCTCGGGCTTGCAGGTGAAGGTGAATGGCTACCCCGCTGTAAGCTTGAGATTAACTGACAACACCTCCAACCAGGCGATTTTCACCTTGATCCTGCCAGCCAACCTTATCCATCCAGGCAGGAATACGATCGAATTTGCGGCTGATCTGAATACGCGTGATTTGTGCACCGCGCCCCTCGAAAACGTGGCCTGGCTGCGCATCAGCGCGAGTTCACTGCTGCATCTGCCATTGGAAAGCGCGATTGGCAAATCCATGCTGGCCAAGACCTTTGGGAACTTCCCGGATGCTTTTCTGGCTGGCACGGGGCTGAACGACATTACCCTGCTGATCTCCACTTCTGACTTCGGCAAACTGCAAGGTGCCGCCAAACTGGCCGGAAAGTTGGGTTCCGTTTTACCTGACCATACCGTGTTTGAACTCAAAGCCCTCGCTTCGGATTCTGCTGATGTGGCACAAGCGGCAGAAGGAACCATGATCCTGGTGGGCAGCCCCTCAGATTTTCCGTCCTTGACCGATAAAACGCAGTTCCCATCGCTGGTCTTTAACGCTGACAATACCCTGAGCGACCAAAGCGCGCTCGAACTGGTCAGCAAACCTGAAGCCGGCGCGGACGTGGGTTACCTGGCCATCCGCGGATTTGAAGCCGCCACCAGCCGCATTCTGCTGGCTGTGTTGGGCAACGACGCGGTTGGTCTCGGTTACGCGGTGGATGCGGTGACCGACTCCGCCCTGGCTGAAAACAATTTCGCCATGGTGACCGCTAACAACGTTCATACCAGTTGGCTGGATACCGGCATCGCCACCGGAGAGATCACCCCAGTTTCCACCGAAACAGCTCCTGAAACTCAAGAGACCAATCCGGTCGAGGAATTCAGAACATCCATGCTGCAGTGGGTGGTGCCGGCTCTGGCCATCATGCTGGCGGTCATGCTGCTGTTTATCTATTTTGAGATCCGCCACGGTATGAAGCGTACCAAATAAACCTGCTTGGTTCGTGTCAAAAAGAGCTGCCTCTGTAAAAAGGCAGCTCTTTTTTCTATGCAATGATTGAGAGAGCGTTGTCCTTGATCTGCCACAGGCAGGTGGCGTAACGTTGAATGAAATAGCGGTCATGCACCACGATGAGAATGGTACCCGTGAAACTGGCCAGTGCGTTCTCAAATTGAGCGCGCGAGGGCAGGTCAAGGTGGTTCAAGGGTTCATCGAGCATCAAGAAATTACACCCTTTTGCCACCAGGCAGGCCAGGGTAAACCGGGCGCGCTGCCCGTAGGAAAGTTTTTCCATGGGAACGAAAACCTCCTCTCCTCTGAACAGATACTTGTGCAGAAAGGTGCGTGAATCGGTTTCGTTCATGCTGGCACAGCGCTGAAAGACAGACAGGGCATGAGTAGCCTCTTTGAATTCTGACTGCTCCTGTGAGAGGTATCCGGGGATTACGTTGGCTCCCAACCGGCAGGACCCTTCCAGCGGATCAAGCTGGCCGGCTGCAGTTTTCAACAGGGTGGTTTTTCCGCAGCCGTTGGGTCCGATCAGGGCGGCACGTTCACCATAACGCAGCACACCGTTCAACCCTCGCAAGATGACTGTTTGCCCGTAGCCGATGGCCAGGTCTTTGAGGATGAGCACATCCCGGCCACTTTCGGGTGCCGCGCGGAAATTCATCTTCATTTGCCATGTCGGGCGCGGTTTTTCGATGTGATCTTCATTCACGAGTTTCTCGATGCGTGCTTCAATACTTTTGGCGCGTTTGATGGTTGCCAACCCCCGGTTGGCAAAAAAACCATTGGCAAACTTGTCGCCTGAATCCGCTTTTCCACCTTTATGAAAAGTGGCAATCCCACGCATGTGACCGGCTGCCCTGGTCAACTCACGGATCTGGTTCTGTTGATCGGAGTATTCCTGCTTTTGCCGGTCAAATTCATTTTGTTTTTGCTCAAGATACGCGCTGTAATTCCCCGTATAAGATCTCATTTTGTGCGTGACCGGATCGAGTTCGAGAATGGAGGACGCCACGTTATCCAAAAACGCGCGGTCGTGTGAAACTACCAGGACGGCACACGCCGCATGGGTCAACCAGTTTTCGAGCCACTCGAGCATTTCAAAATCGAGATGATTGGTGGGCTCATCCAACAGCAAACACTCTGGGTTTGCTAGCAGAACCCCGGCCAACCCCAGGCGGGTCTTTTGGCCGCCGCTTAGAGTCGCAAGTTTCTGCGCGGGTTGAATGTCGCCCAGACCAAGAGTGGAAAGAAGGGCATCCGGGTTGGAATTGGTAGAGGCTGCCTCGATTCTGGATAACAGGACAGCATAGTCCTTCTGCAGCGTTGAATTTTCGGGGTCTCTCGCCATATTTTCAGCGACAGACTCAAGTTGCTGGCTTAGTATGGGCAAGTTGCCAGAAACGCTGTCAACATATTCCTCGAGGGTTTGTTCAGGGGGGAGTGCAAAACCCTGGGGAAGATAACCGACGCGCAGACGAGGGGGATTGAACGCCACCACGCCTTCATCCGCGCCTTCGAGACCTGCCAGGATGCGCAGCAGGGTTGTTTTACCGCATCCGTTTGGACCGACCAGTGCGGTTTTTTCACCCGCGTTGAGAGTGAAAGAAATGGTATGTAAAACCGGAGTAATTCCGAATGTTTTTGAGAGTTGATGAACTGCAAGCATGAAAACCTGACCTTTAAAAATAAAAAATCGAGGGTAAACCCTCGACCGATGAATATTAAATATAGATGTTCGAATATCTATGGTTGCCGAAAAGGTTGCCCGAAATAAGGAATATTTAGAGGTCAGTGTTATGCATGTAGAGGTTCTCCTGCTCGTGTGCGGACATTATAATACAGATCCCCAAAACTGACGATCAGCTTTGGGGATCTGCAATAGTAAAAACAGATTGATTATTGAGGGGAAGTAACGGTTACCTCGTTAACTTGTGAGATCTCGAGGGTAATGTTGCCG
>CAZRHZ010000129.1:0-7118 GCA_964599995.1 uncultured Anaerolinea sp.
CATCCTTTCAAGCGTTATGAGGAGTCATTCGTTGAATCAAGGATCATTTGCATTGCATCGAGAACTTAATTATACAATCCTTAATTTTATGCGAAAATCGGAAAGACGTAAATCCAAATATTGAGACCCCCTCTTCATTTATACTCCCAGGCCAACCTTAAATTCGGTAAGTTTGCTTGTATTTGAAGGCGCTTCAACTATATAATTTATATGGGTAACTCAAAAATATTCACTAATAGAAAGGATATGACATGGGACTGTTCAGTAATATTCTTGAGAAATTGGGGATCGGCAAGAAAAAGGAAGAAGAAGCTAAAAAACCAGCAGCTACCGCGGCTGTCGGAAAACAAACCAGTGCTGCCAAACCCGTGGTAACAAAACCCGGAACGGCTGCAACCCACGCACCCTTCCCCACTTCTCCGCGCACATCGGTTCAGCAAATGAGTGAAGTAGATGTGGTCAGCAAGTTGGATGGTCTGGCGAAAGCCAATCCGCAGAAATTGGACTGGAAGGTTTCGATTGTCGATCTGCTTAAACTGCTAGATCTCGACAGCAGCCTGACCGCGCGCAAAGACCTGGCCGCCGAATTGGGCTGCCCACCCGAAAAAATAGGTGGAGACTACGCCGAGATGAATATCTGGCTGCATAAAGAAGTGCTGCGCCGGATCGCGGTGAACGGCGGTAATATTCCAAAGAACATGCTGGATTAATTAATCAGCGACAAGATTTAATAATACGAAACGGCTGGATCCAAAAGATTCAGCCGCTTTGATATTATAAGGAGGAAGTCACTAACCTCGAACTCAAGGCTGGTATAATTCAGGCATACTCATTCCTTAATCATTGACAGGGTTTTATGCTCGAAAATATCACTCAAATCCAAGAACGATACGCAGAACTCACCAGGTTGATGGAAGTCAACATGGAAGATTACCAAAAGATCGCGGAACTTGCCAAAGAACGTTCAGAGTTGGAACCCATCTTCCAACTGGCAAACCAATACAGCGCCGTTATCTCACAATTGGATCAAGCCAAAGAACTTGAAACCAGCGGTGATGCTGAATTCGCATCACTGGCTAAAATTGAAATAGAGAACCTGACTCCCCAAATTGAAGAACTTGAAAAGAAACTGAAGACATTGCTGGTTCCCAAAGACCCACGGGATGAGCGCAACGTGTACATCGAGATAAGAGCTGGAGCCGGTGGTGACGAAGCCGGGCTTTTCGCAGCCGAGCTGATGCGCATGTACATGCACTACGCTGAACAACACCGCTGGAACATAGAGATCATCTCTTCCAATGAGACCGGCATCGGTGGATATAAGGAAGTCATCTTCATGGTCAAGGGCAAGGGTGCGTACTCTAAATTCAAATTCGAATCAGGTGTGCATCGGGTTCAACGCATTCCTGCAACTGAATCTTCGGGCCGCATCCACACGTCCACGGTAACGGTGGCAGTCATGGCCGAAATGGAAGAGGTGGATATCCAAATCCCTGAAACGGATATTGATGTGGACGTTTTTCGGTCTTCAGGCGCTGGCGGTCAAAACGTGCAGAAGAACTCCACCGCGATCCGCATCACGCATAAACCGACCGGGATCGTGGTCGCCTGTCAGGATGAACGTTCTCAACTGCAAAACAGGCTCAGAGCGATGAGCATCTTACGCTCCAGGCTTTATGATATTGAAATGCTGCGCGTACAAAACGAACGTTTGGAAGCCCGACGGTCACAAGTCGGTACCGGAGATCGATCTGAAAAGATCAGAACTTATAATTATCCTCAAAGCCGTGTCACCGATCACCGCATCAACGTTTCTTCATACAACCTGCCAGGCGTCATGGGTGGGGATATTGACCTGTTTATCGATGAATTAGCTCAACGAGACGAGACTGACCGGTTATCGACCAGTGGGGATGATGACGAAGATTAAGGTTAAGAATTGGCTGCTGGATTCTGCCAAACAACTGACTCCGAATTCTGAGTTTCCATTTCTTGAAACTCAAGTCTTATTGTCTTTCGTGTTGAGTAAAAGCCGCGAATGGCTGGTCAGCCACCCGGATGAAGAACTTTCAGAAGATCAGGTTGAACAAGCTGATCAAGTGCTGCTGCGTCTCAAAAATGGAGAGCCGCTGCCTTACATTACCTGCAAACAAGCCTTTTTCGGGCTCGACTTCATCGTTACTCCCGATGTGCTGATCCCCAGGCCTGAGACCGAACACCTTGTCGAGGATTGCATCGAATGGCTCGAGGAGCACCCACAAAAACGAGCTATGGTTGACGTTGGCACCGGATCAGGAATGATCGCAATCACCCTGGCAGACCGCTTTTGCGATCTAAAAATCACAGCGATTGACATTTCAGAGAAAGCGCTAGCGATCGCTCAAAATAATGCCGAGCTGCACCATGTTGACGAGCAGATTCGTTTTCTGCATGGTGATCTTCTCGATGGATGCAGTCAGCGTTTTGACTTGATCGCTGCCAATCTGCCGTATATCCCAGCCAAAGAATTAGCGACGCTTGCGGTAGCCAAATACGAACCCCTGCTCGCCCTGGATGGTGGCGCGGAAGGATTGGATCTGATCTCAAAAATCCTTACACAATGCCCGGACCATATTAAACCAGGTGGAATGATCATTCTGGAAATCGAATCTTCACAGGGAGAAGCGGTGTTTAAACTGGCATCAAAAGTGTTTCCGCAGGCCAAAATATCCATCCTTGATGACCTTGCGCAACATCCAAGAATCCTTAAAATACTGGTATAGAGAGGTTTTATGCAAACCATTATCCTGCCCGCTGACAAACCAGACTCCATCAACGCTGCATTAACGTTATTTAGAGAAGGCGAGGTGGTGGCCTTTCCCACCGACACGGTTTACGGTCTGGGAGCTGATCCATTTCAAGCCTCCGGGATCATCAAACTATTTGAGGCCAAAGGCAGGGATTCCAACAAAGCCATTGCCATTCTGATCGGTTCTCTTGACCAGATCCATCTGGTCACGGATCATATGACCGATATGGCAATCAGGCTGTGTGAAAAGTTTTGGCCAGGTGGCTTGACCGTGATCGTTCCAAGAAAAAGCAGCCTGCCTGAATTGATCTCCAACACTGAACGGATTGGCATTCGCATCCCCAATCACCCGGTGGCACGTGAAATGCTTAAAACTTATGGCCCGCTCGCCACCACTTCTGCCAATTTATCTGGAAAAGGCAACGCACAAAGCGCCATGGATGTGTTTAACCAATTAAATAACCGCATCCCGTTGATCCTGGACGGTGGAAATTGCCCTGGCGGAATCCCCTCCACGGTTGTGGATTGTAGTGGTCAAGAGCCCGTGATCTTGCGGGATGGCCCGATTTCAAATGATGATATCCTGAAAGCGCTTGAAACGGAAAACGCTTAACCAACGCTAATCTAAATTTAATCTGATTTTTAACTTACTGATATAAAATTCCACTCGCATTCTCCTCATAAAAACCCACACTTATGGATCAATCCATACGTGTGGGTTTGTTATTAAGCAGAAATCGGGATTAATTTACTTAACAGTCAATTAATGCTCTGCTGGAAATCCCTTATTCGTTAAACTGAAGCAAATAAAGAATATCGCGCAGGCTGGCGGCGAAAACTTCGCCCATGATGGCTTCATCCACATGGTACGGCCCGCCATAAACGCCATCGCCCAGAATGGCCTTGATCTGATCGGCGTTAAGGATGAGGTTCGTCTCAAACGCGGGTTTTTCACCTGAAGGCATGTTAGCCTGCCGCACGAATGGAAACGCCTCGATCCAGGAAGCGTGATAACCTTTCAAGTTATATTGCTTGGCCACAGATGCGACAGACGGAGCCTCCCACCAGTCATACCAGGCGATCTTCAAAGCGCTCAATTCGTTCACCAGTTCACCCAGTGCCACTTTGGCGGGTTTGTTGCCCCCATGCCCGTTGACGATCACAAAACGCCTGAAGCCTTGCTGGAAGAGGGAGCGTACCATGTCTTCCAGTACATCGATCAAAGTTTTCACGCGCAGGCTGATGGTGCCAGGGTATTTGGTGAAATAGGATGAGCAGCCAAAGTTAAGAGAAGGCGCCACGAGCACGCCGGATTGCTGAGAAGCTGCGTCGGCCAGAGATAACGGAATCTTGACATCTGCACCCACGCTGATGTAGCCATGCTGTTCTGTTGCTCCGATCACAAGCATGATGCGGTCGTCTTTCTTCACATAAGCTTCAATTTCCATCCAATTCAGTTCAGCGAGTCTCATATTATTTTTCCTTAGCCCAATAAGATGATTAATGTCATTATAACGAAAACCGGGTTGTTTTCACAACCCGGTTTGACAAACTAGATCACGATATTTACCAGACGGCCCTTCACATAGATCACCTGGCGGGGAACTTTACCCTCCAGCGTCTTCTTGACTGCGTCGCTGGCCAGCGCAGCCTGGCGGGCGTCCTCATCGGAGATGCCGGCGGGAACCACGATGCGGTCACGCAATTTTCCGTTCACCTGCACAACCAGGGTGATCTCCTCCTCGGCCGTGGCTGCTTCATCCACCTTCGGCCACGCCTGAGTGTGGATGGAATAGGGCTTGCCAAGCTTCTGCCACAGCTCTTCACTGATATGCGGGGCAACCGGTGCCAGCATTTTCAGGTAGATCTCAACGCCCTCGTTCCAGGCTTCGGATCCTGCGCAGGCAGGTTTTAGGCGCACCATTTCATTGAGCAGTTCCATTAATCCTGAAACAATGGTGTTAAACTCAAAGGTCTCAAAATCCTTGGTAACAGCCTTGAGCGTCTGATGAACCTTGCGGCGCAGGGCTTTGACGGCTTCAGCGTCAGAACCCTTGCTGGTCGCGGGTTCGAGGACGGTCGTCCAGACACGACGCAGCCAGCGGGAGGTGCCGTCGATACCGCCGCTGCTCCATGGACCGCCCATGTCCCAACGGGAGAAGAACATCAGATAAGCGCGGGTGGTATCCGCACCGTAGGACTGCACCAGACTGTCTGGCGCCACCACATTGCCGCGGCTCTTTGACATTTTCTCAGAATCTTCACCCAGAACCATTCCCTGGTTGCGAAGCTGTAGCATGGGTTCGTTGCCTTCAGCGATGCCCATGTCGCGCAGCGCTTTGTAGAAAAAGCGCACGTAAAGCAGGTGCATGTTGGCATGCTCGATACCGCCGGTGTAGACATCCACGGGCATCCAGTAATCATATTCTTTCGGATCGAAAGGACCATCGTCAAAATTAGGACTGAGATAACGCAGGAAATACCATGAGGAGCACATGAAGGTATCCATGGTGTCGGTTTCGCGCTCAGCCTTGCCGCCGCACTTCGGACAGGTGGTAAAGCGCCAGGTGGGATGCAGTTTCAACGGGCTTTCACCGGTGGGTTTCCACTCCACGTCTTCTGGCAGCACCACGGGCAGTTGGTCTTCTGGAACAGATTGCACACCACAGGTCGGGCAGTAGATCATTGGGATGGGAGCGCCCCAGTAGCGCTGACGTGAAATGAGCCAATCGCGCAGGCGATAATTTGTGGAGGCTTTGCCCACGCCCTTCTTTTGTATGTATTCCACGGCTTTATCGAAAGATTGATCACCAGGTGTGCCGCTCAACTCACCTGAATTCACCATGGTTCCAGAGGCCGGGATGGCCGCGACCATATCATCCGGTACGATGACCGGAATGCCAATTGGTTGGATGACGACCCGGATGGGAAGTTTGAACGCCCGGGCGAATTCAAAGTCACGCTGATCGTGCGCCGGAACGGCCATGATGGCGCCTGTGCCGTAAGTCATCAAAACGTAATCCGCGATCCACACGGGGATCTTTTCGCCGCTGACAGGATTGATGGCATAACCACCGGTGAAGACACCGGTCTTTTCCTTGTCACTAGCCTCGCGCTGGATATCCGTCTGGCGGGTGGTATCCAAAATGTATTGCTCAACCTCGGCCTGATGCTCGGGGGTGGTCAGTTTTTGCACCAGGGGATGCTCTGGAGCCAGCACCATGAAAGTGACCCCCCACAAAGTATCTGGTCGGGTGGTAAATATTTCGAGGGGATCGCCGGCCTCGGTCTTGAAGGTGACGAGCGCGCCTTCTGATTTGCCGATCCAGTTGGTCTGCAGTGTACGTACCCGTTCAGGCCAGTCAATGTTGTCGTAACGCAGCAGTTCTTCGGCGTATTTGGTGATGCTATAGAACCACTGAGTGAGATCTTTTTTGGTCACCGGGGTGTTGCAGCGCTCACAGTGGCGATCCTCTCCCCACACCTGCTCACGAGCCAGCGTGGTGTTGCAGTTAGGGCACCAGTCCACGGGGGATTGCTTGCGATAGGCCAGGCCGTGTTTGTAGAGCTGCAGGAAGAACCACTGCGTCCATTTGTAGTATTTTTCGTCTGAAGAGATCATCTCGCGGCGCCAGTCAAACATGGCACCCATGGTCTTGAACTGGTTGCGCATCTTTTCGATGTTGGCGTAGGTCCAAGTCTTGGGGTGGATCTTGCGTTTGATGGCGGCGTTTTCCGCCGGCAGGCCGAACGCGTCGAACCCCATCGGGAACATCACGTTGTAGCCGTTCATGCGTTTAAAACGGGCGCGGGCGTCAGAGGGCGAAATGGCGTACCAGTGCCCGATGTGAAGATCACCCGACGGGTATGGAAGCATGGTCAGGGCATAGAATTTGGGTTTGCTCTCATCCACGTTGGATTCGTAGAGATGATCGTCTTCCCATTGCTTTTGCCACTTGCTTTCAATTTCGTTCGGGTTGTAAAAGGGTACTTGTTGGTTTGCCATTCTCGCTCCATGGTTAGTATTAAACAAAAATCTCTTCTCCCATCAGGGACGAAGAGTTTCTCCGCGGTACCACCCTGCTTGTCTGAAAAACAGACCGCTCAAGAAGCTGTAACGGGCTGACCCGTTGCCGGCTACTCAATTCACCGGTAAAGCTATCTTCAAAGAAGAGGTCAGGCGAGTTCGATCTTTTGCGCTCCGTTTGCGCCTTACCGGCCTCTCACCGTTTCCTCCGGTTCGCTGACGGATGATCTAGTACTCCTGATTTTGCTTTAGTGGACCCAGGGAGGTTCGAACTCCCGGCCTCCTCAATGCCATTGAGGCGCG